>JANXTO010000221.1 GCA_025352365.1 Undibacterium sp.
AGTCAAAGAAATTCCTGCAAAAATAACCGATCAGGTGCTACCAGGCGATGTTGTTTTTATTAACGAACGTCTGTTTTAAAGCGACTGAAACTATGCGAAATTCTCCCGGCGATTTGCTATTGTCCTTCTCGCAAATTGGCGCAATTTTATATGCCCGGCGCATATTAATTGCCGCTGTTGTGGTCGTTGCCGTTGCCATTGCCATGGTAGCTAGTCTGGTATTACCCAAAACTTATATTGCTACATCCGATATTTACATCGATTACCGTATCAATGATCCGATTGGTGGTCGCCAGTTTAATCCACTGCAAGATGAGAGTTTTTTACAGACGCAGTTTGATGTGATCAAGAGCGTGCAAGTTGCAGATCGTGTGATTGCAGAGCGCAGACTTGAGAGCAGCAGTGCCGCACAAGCGTATATTAAAAAATATGGAGAGCAAAGTGGTATGCGGGCGATGGCGGAAGAAATCGTCAAAAATATCGAGGTCACGCAGCACAAAAATAGTCGTGTCGTTGAGGTCGGCTACGTATCAAATAATCGGCAAGATGCAAAAGATATGGTTAATTCTGTCGTTAAATCGTATATGGAATTATCGACAGAAATGGCGAATGCGCCTGCCCGGGCAAGACGGGATCAATACAATGCTCAATTAGAGAATATGAGCAGGCAAATTGATGATTTGCAAAAGAAACTCACAAGCTATCAGCAAGAACACCAGATCATTGACGCAGATGAGCGTGCAGATCCCGAGTCCAAACAAATGGAAAGTCTGGGCGTGCATCTGGTTGAGGTGCAAGTGGCACGAATCGAGGCTCAAGCCAAACGCCAATCTTTAGAACGCTTGATGCATGGTGGTAATCTTGGTGCCGACCTCCCGGAGATCGCCGGCATAGGGAATATATCCGGGCTGAAAGCAGGTATTAGTACGCTGGAAATGCAATTAGCCAATGCAAAAACTTCCTTAGGTGTGCGGCATCCTCGCTACGTGGCGATAGAGGGCGAACTCAAATCCTTGAATGATCGATTAAAAATAGAATCCGCCACCGCAGTTGCGGCTTTGTTGTCAAACGAATCGCGTTTGCAGCAACAAGAAAAGGTCATTGCAGCAGATATCGCCATGTATGAAAAGCGCACGCTGGCAAACAAAATACATCGTGATGTAATTAGTTCTTATCAACGTCAATTAGATAGCGTACAAAAAATTTATAACGCTGCGATACAAAAATTTGATGATTTGCTGATGACCAGTAATGTTGTGATATCTAATGCGACCTTGATGCGTAGCGCAGAACTACCCGAAAAACAATCTAAGCCAT
Source organism: Undibacterium sp. (assembly GCA_025352365.1). Lineage (GTDB taxonomy): Bacteria > Pseudomonadota > Gammaproteobacteria > Burkholderiales > Burkholderiaceae_D > Undibacterium. The sequence continues at coordinate 1,318 of JANXTO010000221.1, forward strand.
TGCTCCGTAATAACCTTATTTTTGGTTTGATCGCTGGAATATTCTTGGGCTTAGGCGCGGCATTCTTACTGGAGTTGGCGCATCGACGTGTGCGTTGTATTGACGATTTAGAGCGAGAGTTTGAGGTGCCGGTATTAGCCAAAGTCGGTTTCGCAGAAAAACTATTTGATCATCAGAAAATGATAGATGCTGAAAAATCAGGAGGCCTGCGTGAATAAGCTTCCATCAGAATTGCCTGCTGCATTTGCTAGTACAGCGACTATTAATCCCACTACTGATTCAGCCACAGATACTGCTCAGCATTTAGTCACGCCAGTAAGCGAATCGGAGTTGCCTAAAATCGGTCGCCTCGGAGAACTCTTTCTTGAAAAAGGTCTCTTGACGACGCCACAGATTGAACAAATTGCCCGCACACAAATAGAAAAAAATCTGCGCTTTGGTGACGCTGCGTTGTCCTTAGGTTTTCTCACCCCAGATCAATTGAATCTAGCATTGAGCGAGCAATTTGGTTATGCCTCAAAGAATTTGTTTGTCGGAAAAGCTCACCCTTCGTTAAAGATTTTGCATTATCCATTTTGTCTGGAGTCGGAAGAAATTCGTCGCTTGCGCAGTGAGTTGCTGCTTAAGTTCGAACAAAAAGACAAGATTAAAATCACTATCGTGAGTCCTGCAAACAGCGAGGGTAAAAGTTATATGGCAGCCAGTCTCGCAATTGCGTTATCGCAGTCTGGAAAACGCACTTTGTTGATGGATGCCGATTTACGTGACTCTGCTCAACAGGATTATTTTGGACTAGATCGTCCAGATGGATTGTCGTCGATTTTGGCAGGGCGCAAGTTAATGGATGATGTGCTCATTAAGCTCATGCCCAACTTACATATTTTGCCAGCAGGACCCAAGCCACCTAATCCCTTAGAAATTTTACGAGCCCCGAATTTACATAATTTGTTAGTGTCTTGCTGGGATCAGTTTGATGCTTTTGTGGTTGATACCCATGCATCGTCGCTAGCATCGGACGCTCAGATTGTGTCACACCAAATTGGCGCTGCATTGGTATTGGCACGCAAAGATGTCACGCAGCTTGCACTTCTGCGCCAAACTATGTCGGATCTGCAAGCAGCAGGTGTTGAGATACTAGGTACGGTCTATAATCAGCTGGCAGAAAATGCAGACAACAATGACAATCTGGTTGGCCAAGCAAATCAGACAATGAGTTTTATGCGTGGCCGGCAGGGGTTTTTTGCAAAATTATTCGCAAAAATTTTCCGATAAAAATCCATATGATCGATATCAGCATCTGTATTTGCACTTTCCGCCGTCCGGAATTGCTCGCAAATTTGTTGACTGCAATTCGCCATCAGAATGTCAATAATGTCTCGGTACAGATTGTGGTGGTGGATAACGATCCGACCCAATCCGCAAAATCCGTATTGGCTTTAGCACAATCTAGCTGGTGTGAAAATTTAGTCGCCATTGCGCTTAGTGAGCCAAATATTTCTCTCGCCAGAAATGCCGCAGTACACGCCGCAGTTGGAACCTGGGTTGTGTTTATTGATGATGACGAGCGCCCGGTCGACGGCTGGTTGACAGCCTTGATCCGGACGCAGCAAAGCTACCATGCCGATGTTGTATTTGCGCCGGTGCTGGCAGAATACGCTGATGGCGTAGCAGGTTGGTTGCGGCGTGGCGGCTATTTTGATCGTCGTCGCCTGCTTACCGGTACCCTCATCGACCATACCGATGCCCGCAGTGGGAATGTGTTAATCCGACGTAGCGCATTAATGCAGCTTTGTAAGTTGGACAATGATGACTCCAGCATAGACTACAAGAGTGGTCCGTTTGACGCGGCCTACGGTAAAACCGGTGGCGAAGACTCCATCTTGTTCCGGCAACTTGCCGCCAATGGCGCGGTGATGGTCTGGTGTGACGAGGCACCGGTGTATGAATGGATACCGCTGGAGCGTGCTCAAGCAAAATGGCTGGTACAACGCTCTTATCGCACGGGCCAATTGTTTATGCGTACCGAGCTTGCGATGAAGTACGGATTTTCTCGCCATGGTCGTGCCACTTATCTTGCGGTGAGAGCCGCGATACAGCTCCTGATTGCCGCTGGCCTGGCGCTTGTGCTGTTACCTTTTAAACCCCTGAAGTCATTTCATTGGGTGCGCATTATTGCCTCACAGGCGGGCAAAATTAGCTATCTGTTTGGCAGTCTTTCACAAGCCTACGGCGGCACTTCTTGATGTCACAGTTGCAGCCACAGTCACATTCTTCACGCTTGCTCGCTCTGGATGGCCTGCGCGCAGTGTCAATTTTGCTGGTGGTGATTTCACATGCTTGGCTGGGGCATATCGTACCCGGCGGTTTGGGCGTGACGATTTTCTTTTTTATCAGTGGCTTCATCATCACACGCTTGATGTTGCAGGAATTTGATCAGGATCAGAAAATCGATGTCCGTCATTTTTATGTACGCCGCTTATTTCGTTTGATGCCTGCTTTGATCGTCTATGTGGCTTGCTCTTTACTGGCAATGTGGATTGTGGGTGAGCCAATCAGGCTAGTAGAACTGTTATCAGTATTTTTTTATTTCGCGAATTATTTTGCAATATTTTTTGGCTTTAGCAGCACGCTGATGCCCGCGCCTTTATCTATCACTTGGTCATTGGCAGTTGAGGAACATTTTTATCTAGTCTTCCCATTTTTATTTGCGACACTGGCTTCCAACACGAAGTGGTTTTTGCGCTTGATTGTTGTTGCGTTAGTGGCAGTGTTGTTGTGGCGCTGGTATCTGGTTACGCAGATCGGACTGGATTATCTGGCCCCCGACAGAATTTATAAAGCGACCGATACCCGGGTCGATTCGATCTTGTTCGGTACTGGATTTTCGTTATTACTACATCGTTATCCAAGTGCGCGTGATTTCTTTTCTGATTGGCGGATTTTTTTGGCAGGCGTCGTTTTAATGCTGAGTTCTTTACTGATACGCGACCAGATTTTTCGTGAAAGCGTGCGTTACTCGATTCAAGGCATAGCGATGGCCGCCTTGTTTTTTCATCTGATTTTTGCGGACAATCTGATCACTCGACTGTTCTCATCTGCGCTTATGGTATACATCGGCAAAGTCAGTTACTCGCTCTATTTGTACCATTATCTTGTGTTCGCTTTGATTACTGTATGGATGCCTGACGCGGCACTTGTGTTGCGGATAGTCGTCATGATGGCACTGTCTTTTCTTTGTGCGCATTTATCTTATCGTTTTGTTGAGCAATATTTTTTGCGACTTGGGCGCAAGTTTTTACATTAAACAGTGCGATCAATTTTAGCGCTAGTTTGTCGTACTCAGTGGTAGCAAAACCAAGCATTTTTATCCAGATTAATATAGAGCATAAAAAATATACTCCTAGTGGGTATATTTTATTGTCCATAAGATGGCTGGACTATGAGCCTATTTTTATAAAAATGATGGGGAGTATGTGATATGTTTATCAGATTGCCTGATATTGAGTTGAGCTTCTCACAAGCTAGTACATTATAAATTTAAGCTGGCGCAGGCGCTTCTTTCAAGCGCTTTAAGGAGGATGTGACTGTCATCAACGCAAAGATAAATAGCACATTCTGAAATCCAAATCCGCGGAAAAGACTGCTTTCGGTGAAGTTGGTAATGATGACCACAACGAGCATTGTTCCCCAAAACGCCGTCTGCAATCTATCCACATACGACATCAAAAACAATTGCTGGAATTGTTTTGCCAGACACAGAATGGCAAATCCCATGCCAATCAGTCCTTGCTCATTCAAAATATCCAGATAGCCGTTATGTGATTGAAGAGGTACCCAGTACAAGGCATCAATAATGTATTGAGACAGACTCCCGGGGCCGAGCCAAAAAGCGCCGTAACCCAATCCTATCCATTGGTGACGCGCAATTTCCAGATCAATTAATTGCCAGATATCGGTACGCCCGGTGAGATCGGAGCCTTTGCCAAACAGACCCGCAATCGGACCCGATACTTCGCCATACGTTGGCATGCGCGACTCAAACATATAAAACGCAAACGTCATTAGAATAATCAGCATGCCGATGCTGAGAAAAACTCTGGTCAACGAATAATTAGAACCTATCCGCTGCTTGCGGAATAAATGAAACAGAAAAGAACTTAAAATCGCCATCGCCAGGCTGGTAGAGCTCTTCGACATGACAAGGACGAAAAAGCAAAACAATAAGCCGATCACCATTGAGCGTAACGAGGTCTGGCCTAAACAGGTGCTGACTTGCCACAGCAAAAAACAAAGCGCCGCGACCTGTCCCAGTTCATTTTTTTGCGACAAAATACCACGCCAGGCATTACCCAACTCATAATCAATTCCAATACTGGGAATAGCCACTGCCACAAAAAACGATGCGATCAAAATTGCAGTCAGCGTGTATCTCAGATCGCTTGCAAATAAATTTAAGGGGCGGTCGCTCAACTGTATCGCCAGTCCTATCATGACCAGACCGAATAACTGTATCGCTTTTTTAAATGTCACCGCGGGCAGCGGCGACCATAATGTAGACGCCAGACACCATAAAATCAGCAGTAATAAAAACGGATTAATCGCACGCAGATAGCGCAACGTCTGGGGCAGATGGCGGATCAGTAAAATCCCCGAGATCAGAAATAAGCTACCCCATTCCAGCTTGGTATTAAGCGAACCTTCCATCGTCAGTTCTGAGGTGCCAGCATAATCCCAAGAGATTCCGTAAGGCAGCAGAGAGAACAGTACAAACAACACAATCAAGGAACGCACAGCGATCACCTCGATCCAGTTCAAAGAGGCTTGATCCGGGTTGGCAGCGAGAGCTGGATTTGCGTTGCCTGATACGTTTGCTGCGCTTGTGGATGGTTGCATGGTCTTGCTATTCGAGTATTTTACTGGGGCTGTTTATGAATATCGATACGCATATCAACCAGTATTGTGCCTTGAAAGCAGGTGCTAAATGAGAGCAACTGTAAATTTAAGTGTTATCTCCGTAATTCCTACATTTTTTATCGATTCGCTCAACGTTAGCGCTGTTCAATCCCATAGGATTCTGCGATATTCTGATTTCCCCATCCTATTAAATTTTATTAAATTCTCAGCCATGTTTTTTGCTGCCCGTCTTCCATCATTTATTCGCCGTCTTTTACTGACATTGTCGGGCTTTTTATTTGTCTGGCAAGTTCTGGCAAGCTCTGTAGCTCATGCTGAGTCTGATTATTATCGGTTTGAGATTGATGAAGATGCCTTAAGCGGCGCGCCTGATTTTAGTAATATGAATCACAGCATCACCGATGCAGATAAAATTTTTGTCAAAGCAGCACACTTTTATCGCGTGGGTATCGATGGTCGGGCGAATACCAAGGACGACACGCGGGTTAGATTGTTTGGTATCAGCTTAAGTAGTGCCGCCAATTTTCCGCTAGAAGCGGATGCGCCCAGAATTGCAAAACGTTTGCGCAAGATGGGCTTTAACGCAGTGCGCTTACATCATCTGGACAGCATATTAAGTGATGATGAAGTCAAGCCGCGCGGCATATTGACCACAGGAGCTTTCCCTACTTTTAATGCTACTGCGATCAACCGTTTGCGGGTGTTTATTGATGCATTAAAAGCCGAGGGGATTTACGTCAATCTGAATTTACATGTGGGCTACACTTTTCGTCCTGCAGTAGACGGCGTCACACCATTGTCGCCGGGTGAGCAGATGCCATTTGCAAGTCATCCTTTGCATTTGTTTGAGCCTAAGATGATCAGCCTGCAAGTTGAATACGCTCGACGATTGATACGTCGTCTTGCGCTGAATAATGATCCGGCGTTAGCGATGATAGAGATAAATAACGAATCTTCTTTGCTCGGCGCATGGCAAAGAGGCTATCTGGATCATTTAAAAGGGGAGTACGAGCGATTATTGCAATTGCAATGGCAGCATTGGGCAGCAAGACAATACGGCAGCCCAGCACAAGCGTGCCAGCTATGGCAAAGCTGCGATCTGACCAAGCAGGGCGGCTTGCTGGTCAAGGCGGGCGAATCCTCGGTGCTTGAGGGGGAATATGGCTGGGCAGCAAAAATGCGCACATTGGCAAGACGTGGCTTGAATAAAATCGGCGTAGCCTCGCCGGATTTGCTAGGACATTCATTTGAACCACATCCGCAAGGTGCCGGTAAACGGGTACTCGACTTCACCCGATTTTTAGTCGATATGGACAAACAATATCTAGACATCATGCGTCGTACGGTGCGCGCTGAGGTAGGGGATCTGGTGCCATTAACCGGCACGCAAATGTATTACGGCGGCGTGATGAATGCCGATGCGCAGCAGTCTATGGACTATGTCGATGAGCATTTTTATGTAGATCATTATGATTTTCCGCATCAAGCCTGGGATAGAAACGATTGGCGTATCCGCGATCAATCTGCGTTAAAAGAAGCATGGCCGCAGTTGTTGCAAAGAGCGTATTTCAGGGATGTGAACAAACCTTTTGTGCTGAGTGAATTTAATCAGGCGTATCCCAATCGACAAGGCGCAGAGATATTGCCAGTGATGGCGGCATTTGCCAGTGCACAGGATTGGGACGGTTTATTTTTCTTCCAATATATCGATGGTGATACCTGGAAGTCCGTACCCGATAGTTTCTCACTCAGCGGTGATTGGGCAAAGTACGCAACGGCAGGCACATCCGCGGCATTGTTCCGACAATTTCAGATCAAACCATTAGCCGAACGCAAAACTATTTTGCTCTCAGCTGATATCAGGCAAATGCTAGGCGCCTTGCGAGATGAGTCTGCTTATCCTGCTTATTTACTGAGTCGCTTTGGGATTGCACCTAAGACGGCATTTTTATATCGGCTTGGTGTCAATAATGTGGCTAAGGCCGATGTGCCCACTAATGCTGTAGCACAAAGCCAGGCTGAAGACAGTGTGATGTGGCAAGGTCAGCAAGGGCAGGGCACTTCCTTGCGTTATCAATCTACTCTCGGGCAATTGAGTGCAAGCACGCCTTATAGCTTGATCTGGGCGGGTTTTGGCGAAGAGTCGCGCGGTGGCAGCATACAATCTGCTATAAATTTTTCCTCCTATGATTCGTCAACAACGGCAGAGATATCGGTCAGCTTTCCAAGTGGCAGTCGTCGTTTTGCGACCATCCTGGCAACTAGTCGTGATGGCCTCAGTTTAGCCAATTCAAAACGTATTTTATTAACCGTTGCAAGCGTGGCGCTTGGCAATCAACCTAATGCCATCCCCGCGCGACCAAAAAAATTGATCCCATATCTATCTGGTTTATCCGTTGCCGGGCAATACGGCGGTAGCTGGTGGACTTTGGAGCCAGATCCTGACACTGGCAACAAACCGTCAGGCCCACGTGATTCACAAGCGCCAGTTTGGCTGGAACGGATTCCCATGGTGATGTTTTATCCCAGTAAATGTAAAATAATCCAGGTCTTCCCACTAGATGGTTCTGGTAAGCGCCGTTCTGCCTTACCTGCAACTGCGATCAAAAAAGTCATCGGCGGATTTGAGCTGCAATTAGGGTTATCTAACTTAGGGCAAAGTGAACAGCTTTCACCTTGGTTTGAATTAATTGTTGAATAATTATTTTAAAACTATCGTCATTCAGTGGAATTCAGCGTAATTTTGGCGACAGGAATTGCAAATTTTTTAGCCTGCTGAAACTTAATTTTCTTCTTTATTTCTCTTCTGTTTTTCATATCCTATGATGTGAAATTTAAATTTCATAATATGAAAAATAATTCTACTCTGCACAATTTATTTTTCTCATTTTAAGAAATATTATTTCACATCGCAAAAAACAATATTTAAGTATCTGATTTTAAATGATTAAATATTTGTTATATGTCTTATATAAGACCTTGTTGCTTCGCAAAAAATGTCCTATTATTTCTCTCAACGGAATTCACTTTTCATTCGTTTTAACAGTTTCATTTATTTTGCCCACAGGAGAGAACCATGACGACACGCGAACAACAGATTGCTGAATTGCAAAAAGACTGGGACACCAATCCACGCTGGATCGGTATCAAACGTAATTACACCGCAGCAGATGTGGTTAATCTGCGTGGCTCGATCAAAGTTGAGCACACCATTGCGAAAAACGGTTCTATCAAATTGTGGGATCTGGTCAATAACGAGCCCTTCGTCAACGCCCTCGGCGCGTTGACTGGTAATCAAGCGATGCAACAAGTTAAAGCGGGTTTAAAAGCCATCTATCTGTCCGGCTGGCAAGTTGCTGGCGACGCCAACGTTGCGGGCGAAATGTATCCAGATCAATCTTTGTACCCAGCAAACTCAGTACCATTGGTTGTTAAGCGCATCAACAATTGCCTGACACGTGCGGATCAAATCCAATGGTCTGAAGGTAAAGGCGATACAGACTTCTTCGCACCCATCGTGGCCGATGCAGAAGCTGGTTTCGGCGGTGTATTAAACGCGTTTGAATTGATGAAAGCCATGATCGAAGCCGGCGCATCAGGCGTCCACTTTGAAGATCAATTGGCTTCCGTTAAAAAATGTGGCCACATGGGCGGCAAAGTATTGGTACCAACACGTGAAGCAGTTGAAAAACTCAACGCAGCGCGTCTGGCAGCTGACGTCATGGGCACACCAACCGTGTTGTTGGCACGTACCGATGCAGAAGCGGCTGATCTGATCACATCTGATGTCGATGACAATGACAAACCTTTCCTGACCGGCGAGCGCACGGTTGAAGGCTTCTACAAAACTAAACCAGGTCTGCAACAAGCGATCTCCCGCGGTCTGGCTTATGCCGAATACGCCGACATGATCTGGTGCGAAACTGGCAAACCTGATCTGGAATTTGCTCAAGCATTTGCTGATGCAATCCACGCCAAGTTCCCAGGTAAATTGTTATCCTACAATTGCTCACCATCATTCAACTGGAAGAAAAATCTGGATGACGCAACGATTGCCAAGTTCCAAAAAGAATTGGGCAAAATGGGCTACAAATTCCAATTCATTACCTTGGCTGGTTTTCATGCATTGAACTACGGCATGTTCAACCTGGCACACGGTTATGCACGTAACCAGATGTCGGCTTTTGTCGAATTGCAAGAAGCAGAATTCGCCGCAGCAGAAAAAGGCTTTACCGCAGTCAAGCATCAGCGTGAAGTCGGTACAGGTTACTTTGATGCAGTGACACAAGTCATTCAACAAGGTCAATCTTCTACTACGGCCTTGCATGGCTCGACAGAAGATGAACAGTTCTTCGACGCTAAAAAAGTTGCTTAATTAAGTGGCTGAAGTGGGTTTGAGTTGGTTTGAATGTTAGTAATAAAGAAAAACCGCACGATGCAGATCGCGCGGTTTTTTTATTTATACACTGTTAGTTCGAATGAGTTCTAAACCAACAAGACCTGAATGGTCTAGGCGCCCGGCTCAAGCATCGCAGCCATTTTCTGATGGATCAGGGTCACCGCTTTCAGAGGCCGAAGCATCACTTTAAACTCCGTGATCTTACCGTCCTCATTCCACTTGATCATATCAACACCGTTGATCGCGATGCCATCTAACTCCAGCTCAAATTCAAGAATCGCATCACGATCGCCCCTGAGCTCCCGAACGTACTGGAACGAATCGTTGACCAAGACGTGAAGAGCGGCGCTCAAATATTTTTTTGTAATACTTTTCCCGACTTGAGGCGTATTCACCACCGGCGAATAGAAAATAGCGTTTTCAGCAAGCAACGCATCAAGTCCTTGTACGTTGTGTTCCTTAACGAGTTGGTGCCAGATCGCGATTGGGTCAGACGACATCAATTTTCTCCAGAGGGGGATGAAGCATGGTGGAGCGAACAAATTAAGAAGAATAAAGTGACCGAGCCTGTATTTTGCAAGGATAGTCTGGGTTGAGTAAATATCAGCAAGAGCAGAGGCGTATTGAACCTGCCTTATCAAGCACAAAAATGGCACATATGCATTTAGCGACACCAGGCTTATTACATATACTCCTCATTAAATTACTCAAATATGCCTTATTGTCCAAGTGAAATATGGACGTTTTAAATATACGTACTGGGAGTATTAATATAATGCGGCATGTGAAAAGTATTTAAAACTCATTGCCCCGGAGGTGGTTCCCATAGTTCAACCTTGTTGCCCTCAGGATCGATGACCCAGCCAAACTTTCCGTATTCGGAGTCGTCCGCTTTCTCCAGAACATTGCAACCCTCATCCCGTAACGCTTGCAGTACAGCGTCCAAATCGTCGACACGATAGTTAATCATAAAAGACGATTTACTCGGCGCGAAGTGCGTGCCATCGGCTGAGCCAATGGACCATACGGTCGTTCCCTTTGTCGGATTGCCATCAGCATCAGCCCAAGTGAACGCAGTGCCTCCCCAGTCCTGGACATCTATACCAAGGTGCTGCTGATACCAAGCACGCAGCTCAACCGGATTTTGAGCACTGAAAAAGATGCCTCCGATACCTGTGACTTTTTTCATTTGTGTCTCCTAATGGCGGTGAAGTTTGGACGTACTGCGTTGGGGTGTATTGTGTTGGAGTGTATTGTGTTGGAACTTACTACGCTAAAACCCACTATGGTTGAGGTTCTCAAAGAGGTAATTAGTATTTGCGAAAATAGCCGACAAAACAAAGATAGGCAATTTGTTTTAAATCTCTACAAAAACCGATGGACGTTGGCGATCCTTGATTACGCTTAGTAAATACGCGGTAAAAGCAGGGGCGTTCTACGCACTACATTGTGGGCCAAACTAACGTATTCACGCCCCAGAGTTTTTATACTATTGTATATACCCCCTATATATTGATATCAATATGCCTTCTTGTCCAAGCAATACATGGACATTTAAATATACATATAGGGAGTATTTATAAAAGATCGTGTGTGGAATGCGCTCTACGCTTGCTCCTGATCCGGCGTGGCATTCATGTGGAAGAGCCCCCATCCGTGGCCATCGGGGTCTACGAAGCTGTGCGAATACATGAAGCCCAAATCCTCCGGCTTATCATAGGTTGA
>JANXTO010000227.1 GCA_025352365.1 Undibacterium sp.
AGTTTGTACTTGCAGGCGCTCATCAAAGACGAAGGCAAGTTTATCCAGCTCCAGCGCAATAAGTTCGTCCCGCGCGTCGCGTAAAGGTTTGTCGAGCTGGGTTAATAAATACGTCCAACGTGCATGCGTAGCAGCGAGCAAGCTTTTGGCTTGTGATACACGATCTTCCAGCAATTCGTTGGCTGAAATATCGTCACCGTCAGCATCTTCGCTTTTACCCAGCGGCAAATTACCTTTGATGAAAAATGCCTGCAATTGCTCCAGCATCGCCAATTTATTCTGGATCGATAATTCAATATTGATGCGCTCGATACCGTCGGTATATTCACCCATACGATCCAGCGGAATGACCACGTCCTCGTTAATTTTAAAGGCGTTGGTATGCTTGGAAATTGCAGCCGTTTTGGCGCGATCAAGCCAGAATTTCTTGCGTGCTTCTGGACTCACCGCGACAAAGCCTTCACCAACACGAGTGTTCGCCATGCGTACTACTTCTGACGCGGCCTGTGCCACGGCGTTTTCATCATCACCGACAATATCGCCAAACAAGGCCATCTTGGGCAAGACGCCACGTTTGGATTTGGTGGTGTAACCAACGGCGCGTAAGTAGCGCTCGTCCAGATGTTCTAAGCCAGCCAGACGCAGGGTCGAGAAATTCTCGCCCCCCTTTTTTGGTAAGCCATCCAGATAATCTTTGATCTCGACAATACTCGGAATCGCGTCCCGTGCCTGACCGAAAAACTCCAGACAAACGGTGCGGGTGAATTTAGGCATCTTATGCAAAATCCAGCGCGCCGACGTGATCAGACCGTCGCAGCCTTCTTTTTGTACACCAGGCAAACCGGCCAAAAATTTATCGGTCACATCTTTGCCCAAACCCTCTTTGCGGAAGGTGCGACCAGGGATATCCAGCTGCTCGGTTTTAAACGGTATTTTTTCGCCGGGATGGGACCATTCCAGTTTGAACTTAGCTACTGCAACATCATGAATCTTGCCGAGATTGTGTTCAAGTCGGGTGACTTCCAGCCAATCGCCGTTGGGGTCGACCATTTTCCAAGAGGCCAGATTATCTAGCGCAGTGCCCCATAAAACCGCTTTTTTACCGCCTGCATTCATGGCGACATTGCCGCCTACGCAGGAGGCTTCTGCCGAGGTGGGATCGACAGCAAATACAAAACCTGCTTTGTCAGCGGCATCAGAGACCCGCTTGGTAACAACCCCAGCGCCGGAATAAATCGTGGCGTATTCCCGATCAACACCAGGCAACATCGTCATTTCGACTGCACCTAATTGCTCTAATTTTTCGGTATTAATCACAGCGGATAAGGGCGTGAGCGGAATCGCACCGCCGGTGTAACCAGTGCCGCCACCCCGCGGAATAATGGTTAAGCCCAGCGTGATACAGCCTTTAACCAGTCCCGCCATCTCGTCTTCGGTATCTGGCGTGAGTACGACAAATGGATATTCCACACGCCAGTCGGTGGCATCAGTGACATGCGACACGCGCGATAAACCATCAAATTTGATATTGTCTTTTGCAGTGTATTTTGCCAACAGCTTATTTGCGCGCTTGCGTAAGTCATAGGTATCGCGGAATTCTTTGGCGAATTGGGCGACAGCTTTGCGCGCTGCCTGCACTAAAATTTCTACGCTGTTGCTGCGCTCCCCGTCGTCATCATTAATCGTGCTGAGGCGACGCTTTTCCACTTCCGCCAGACGGTGATTTAGCGCATCGATCAGGGCTTGGCGACGCTTAGGATTGTCCAGCATGTCGTCTTGCAAATACGGATTGCGGCGCACCACCCAGATATCGCCCAGCACTTCATAGAGCATACGGGCAGAACGTCCTGTTTGGCGCTTACCACGCAGCTTGTCCAGCAAATCCCAGGCATCTTCACCCAATAGGCGAATCACAATTTCGCGATCTGAAAAGGAGGTGTAGTTATAAGGAATTTCGCGCACGCGGGTAGGCGTAGCGCCGGGAGCGAGGTCAGAAAGTAGAGCTTGAATTTGTGCTGGAGCGTTCATCAGTGGGATCTTTTGGACTGATCAAGGGCGGCAAAGTGATGCATGACATGAACATGGCACAGACATGACATAAACATGACATACATTCTCGACCGCCAGATTTAAATATGCTGGAAAGTTACAGCCCATTCTAGCCTATTGCAACGCACCACGCGGCAACAGCCTTACGCTTAATACGCCTTACCAGCCATACAAACTGAGGAATATTTTGATTTTTCCTAAGATTATTTGGCGAAGAGTTATTGAAAGATTTAGAAAAATAAAGGGAGTATATGGAAAAAAACTACTTAACGTCCAGCAAACGTATGGACATAATAATATACACATAGGAGTATATTATTCCACCTTAGACAATGGGATTGAACTGGTATTGAAATTGGTATTAAACCAAATTATTGTGAGACAGAGGGATTTTTATGCCAACAAGTCTGCCAATCCACGCCAAAAACCATCCGGCACATTGAGCAATAGCCAGGTCATTAGTACATAACGCAGAAATTTACCGATGGCCATATACATCACGCTTGGCCAAAAAGGGAGTTTGAGCCACCCAGCCAAGGTGCAAATCGGATCGCCAATCCCTGGCAACCAGGCCAGCAACATCGTTTTAGCGCCGAAGCGCCGTAGCCAGCGGAACCAGGTGGTATCGCGTTCTACAGCAAACGCTTTTTTAGCGTAATAGCCCATCCAATAATCGACCACGCCACCCAAAGTATTACCGACGGTAGCAACAAACATCACTGCCCAGTACAAATTGGGATTGGCCTTAATCACGGCAAAAACCGCCGGCTCCGATCCCAGAGGTAACAACGTAGCAGAGATAAAGCTAATCAAAAATACCGAAGTCAACCCGACCTCTGGCAGTGCCAATAAATTTAATAAACCATGAATCGCTGCCTCTATCATACTAATCCGATACTGTTGTAGTGCGTCTGCAGTGCTGTTATGGTGCCGTCGTGGTGCCGCGATGCTGCTTAAACAGCGCTCTTGTGGCGCTCTTATGGTGTCTTAAATATGGCATCCATTATAATGACATGCTATTTACTATCGTTTTTGTACGCTATTTGCATGATTTCTATGCTTTTTTACTACCCCGACTAAGTCAAATCACCTCCAACATCACCTCCATGACGACCGATTATCTTAAAAAAATCCTGACAGCCCGCGTCTATGACGTGGCATTTGAAACACCGCTGGAATTTGCCCCTAGCTTGTCAGCTCGCATGGAAAATCGAATTTTATTTAAGCGCGAAGATATGCAAAGTGTCTTCAGCTTTAAGATACGCGGTGCGTACAACAAAATGGCACATTTGACTGCAGCGCAATTAAAACGCGGGGTAATTTGTGCTTCGGCCGGCAATCATGCGCAGGGTGTTGCGATGTCTGCCGCCAAGCTCAATTGCAAAGCGGTGATCGTGATGCCAACCACCACGCCACCGGTGAAGATAGATGCGGTGCGTACGTTTGGCGGTAGCAATGTCGAAATCGTCTTGCATGGTGACTCGTATAGCGATGCTTATGCTCAAGCGGTCTTGCTGGAAAAGAAGCA
>JANXTO010000233.1 GCA_025352365.1 Undibacterium sp.
GTTTAATCGACAAAGAACTGCCGATGCCATGCCCTGCATGTGAGTTGATGCTGAGGTATACCGGTTTGCCGGCAGTCGCTGCTTGCAAACGAGCGATCATTTTGCGCGAATGCATAGGATTGACGCGGCCATCGGTTTCGCCCGTTGCCATGAAAATTGCCGGGTAAGTCGTGCCATCTTGGACGTGGTGGTACGGCGAATAGGCGTACAAGGCTTTCAACTGCTCTGGATTTTTGACGCTGCCAAATTCGGTGGTATTGAAGGCGCCATTGGGGTCTAGTTCCACCCGCAACATATCGTAGATGCCAACTTGCGATACCACTGCTTTAAACAAATCTGGATGTTGGGTAAACACCGCACCCATCAGCAGACCACCGTTGCTGCCGCCGATACTGGCCATATGTTCACTAGTGGTGTACTTTTGAGCGATCAGGTATTGTGCTGCTGCAGTAAAATCATCAAACACATTTTGCTTATTGGTCAGCGCACCTTTGCTGTGCCATCCCTCACCAAATTCACCACCGCCACGCAGATTGGCGATCACGAATACACCACCCGCATTCAGCCACAAACGTGTAGCCGGGCTTAAAAAGCGTGGTGTCTGATTGACGCTATAGCCACCGTAACCGTTGAGTAAAACGGGATTAGTCCCGTCCAATTTAGTCCCTTTGCGGCGGACTATATTTAATGGAATTTTAGTGCCGTCTTTTGATGTCGCAAACTCTCTGACAACTTCGGTGTCGTCATAAGAAGTGGCGCTAGTTTGTGCTAATTTGGTGGCTTCTGACTTACCTGATTTTTCATCGTAACGAGAATAGTAGGGTGGTGTCAGATAGGTTTTCACTGAGTATAGTAGTGTGCCGTCACTCAAGGTATCGATCTCATCCACGGTCGCTACATCTGGCAGTGGCAGATTGCCTAAGGATTTGCCGTTATGATCATAGATAGCAACACGTGATGGTCCGCCGATAATTTCGCGCAGGTATAAAGCATTTTTTGTGACGATAATAGGTGAGCCGCCAAACTCCCCACCAGGTTGGATTACTGCGTCAGATTCCTGCACCAGCACTTTGGCGTGCGTCAGATCTAAATCATTCAACGCTAACTTCAGGAGTTTTCCGCGCGGTGCGTCTTTGCGGGAGACTAAATACATAGCGTTGTCCGAGCCAATAGTCGCAGCGACGATCTTGTCTTCAAACCGACTGACTTGCTTGATCTTGCCATCCAGGCTTATGACATAGTGCGCGAACTCGCCGCCATCACCATTGGCAACTGAGGCGACCACATAGTCAGGATTTTGATGACTGTCGAGCGCGATTTCTGCCACTTTAGGAAAGTCTTTTCCTAATACGTAAACATCTTTTGACGGATCAGTACCGATTTTATGGAAGTAAATCTGCTGGTAGAAATGCTGGCGATTCGCCGCTTGATCTTTGCCTGGATAGCGGGTGTACCAAAAGCCGGTACCGTCGGCTTTCCAGGCGACGCTGCCGCCGCCAGTCGGGTACTGTACGAGTGGAATCAGCTTATCGATTTGTTTGCCGGTAGCGACGTCAATGATATGTACGGAGCCATCTTCGCTGCCGTTTTCAGACATCGACACGGCGACTTTGGAACCATCGTGCGATGGTACAAACCAGTCGATTGCAGTCGTGCCTTTGGTATTGATGAGATTTGGATCTAGGACGATTTTAGCTTGTACAGGATCAGCCGCATTCGTCAGCACCGCAATCATTGGTTGCTGTTTTGGCGGCTGGTTATACATCGTAAATACTTTGTCGCCCGCGGTATGCAAATCATAGTAAGAGCTGGATGTCGCGGAGATTTGCGCCATCAGATTATCAAATATGGATTTGCGAAATGGCAGGCTGTCGAAATATTGTCGTGTGCGTTTATCTTGTGCCACGCTCCACTGATGCACCGCAGGATCGCTTTGTTTTTCTAACCAGCGGTAAGGATCTTTAAAGGTGATATCGCCATAAGTGTCAGTCACTTCTGCGACTCGCGTTGGCGGCGCAGTTTTATCTGCGGCGATTGCCGAGCCAGCAGAGATCAATAAACCCAAGCCAGCAACTGCAAACGCAACATTAACCGCATTGATTTTTAATGAATATAAATTTTTCTTCGACATAAATTATTTCTCCCTTATTTAATACGCAAAAATTGTTGAGCTTAGTTTGACTAAATTGGGCTTAATTTAATTGGAATAGTTTCAGACTAAAGACTTTCATCTGTCAGAAATAAAAAAGCGAAGCTTGTTGACTTCGCTTTTTTATTTCGTTTCATTACTGATTATTTGCTACTAGCTTTAGTGCTTCTGCTCCGAAGCGTTTTTTGATTGAGGCTTCTATTCCCGCTGCATCCAGACCACAACTGGCGAGCAGTAGTGCCGGATCACCGTGATCGATAAATTGATCTGGTAATCCGAGTATCAGCAATGGTTTGGTAATTCCTGCTTCTGCCATTGCTTCTGCGACTGCGGAGCCTGCGCCACCCATCACAGTGCCTTCTTCTATCGTGACTAACACGTCGTGGGTGTTGGCCAGTTCTGCCAGTAATGCCGTATCTAGTGGTTTGACAAAACGCATATTTGCCAGTGTGGCATCTAGATTTTCTGCAGCTTTTAATCCCGGCTGCACCATAGAGCCAAACGCCAAAATGGCGATGCTCTTGCCTTTACGTTTGATTTCGCCTTTGCCGATCGGCAGGGTGCTGAGTTCTAAATTGATCGCTACCCCAATCCCGGCACCGCGTGGATAACGGATAGCAGCAGGGCCTGGATAGTGGAAGCCAGTCGACAACATTTGACGGCATTCGTTCTCGTCTGAGGCGGCCATCACGACCATATTAGGGATGCAGCGCAGATAAGCCAGATCATAATTGCCGGCATGGGTCGCGCCATCGGCACCGACCAGTCCCGCTCGGTCCAGGGCGAAAGTAACATCCAGATTTTGTAACGCGACATCGTGAATTAACTGATCATAAGCACGTTGTAAAAAAGTGGAGTAGATCGCGACGACAGGTTTGAGACCCTCGCATGCCATGCCGCCGGCAAACGTAACGGAATGCTGTTCTGCAATTCCAACATCGTAATAACGGTCAGGGAATTTTTGCTCAAATTCCACCATGCCAGAACCTTCGCGCATTGCGGGCGTAATGCCAATCAAGCGTTGATCAGCGGCAGCCATATCGCATAACCAATTACCAAAGACTTGCGTGTAAGTTTGTTTGGTGGGCGCAGTGGAGGGCTTAATGCCTTCAGCAGGATTGAATTTGCCAGGGCCGTGATAAAGAATTGGATCGGCTTCTGCTAATTTATAGCCCTGGCCTTTTTTGGTGACCACGTGCAGGAATTGCGGACCTTTCAGATTCTTTAAATTCTGTAGCGTCGGTACCAGAGAGTCCAGATCGTGACCATCAATCGGGCCAATATAATTAAAACCAAACTCTTCAAACATCGTCGCTGGCACGATCATGCCTTTTGCATGCTCTTCAAACCGTTTGGCTAATTCCAATACTGGTGTTGGCAGGACGGATTTACCGACATTGCGAGCTGCTGCATAAAATTTGCCCGACATCAGACGTGCCAGATAGCGGTTGAGTGCACCGACCGGTGGTGAGATCGACATATCATTGTCGTTCAGGATCACCAGTAAATTAATATCATCGTAGACACCCGCATTATTCAAGGCTTCAAACGCCATGCCGGCCGTCATCGAGCCATCGCCAATAATGGCAACAGAATGACGATCCTCGCCTTTGGTTTTTGCCGCTAAGGCCATTCCCAATGCAGCAGAAATAGACGTAGATGAGTGTGCTGTACCAAACGTGTCGTATTTACTCTCGACCCGGCGTGGAAAGCCAGAGATGCCATTCAGCTGACGCAAGGTATGCATGCGATCACGACGACCCGTCAGAATTTTATGCGGATATGTTTGATGACCCACATCCCAGACCAGACGATCTTCCGGTGTCTGAAATACATAGTGCAGCGCGATGGTGAGTTCAACAGTGCCTAAATTAGACGATAAATGACCGCCTGTTTTAGACACAGAATCAATCACAAAATGACGCAACTCGTCGGCCAGCGGTTTTAATTGGGCACGTGTTAGCTTGCGTAAATCGGCTGGAGAATTAATGCTGTCTAACAGAGTATTTGTATTATTAGTTGTGGTCATAAATTACGCCTTCCTCTGCACAATCAAATCTGCCAGGCTGCGCAGGATGTGTGCTTTTTCTCCAAAGGGCAACAACGCAGCATGGGCGTCGTCGCATAGTTTTTTTGCCAGCGCTTGTGACGCTTCCAGACCTAGCAAGGATACGTAGGTCGGCTTGTTATCTGCGGCATCTTTGCCAGCAGTTTTACCTAAGGTGGCAGAATCTGCGGTGGCATCCAGCACATCATCTACTACCTGAAATGCCAGTCCAATTGCGCTGGCGTAGGCATCCAGTGCAGCGATTTCCGCCGAAGATAAAGTCTTGCCACACGTCGCGCCCATGATGACTGAAGCACGCAGCAATGCGCCTGTTTTTAAACGATGCATTTGTTCAAGCTGATCTATGTTTAACGCGACACCGACGCTGGCTAAATCAATCGCCTGACCTCCGCACATACCGGTTGACCCAGCGGCTTGTGCCAGCAAACGCAGCATGGCAACTTGCCGTGAAGATTCACTCTCTGCTTCTGCCAAGACTAAAAAAGCTTGTGCTTGCAGCGCGTCACCAACCAACAGAGCAGTTGCCTCATCATATTTGACATGCACAGTCGGTTTTCCTCTACGCAGAGCGTCATCATCCATACATGGCATGTCGTCATGCACTAATGAATAAGCGTGAATCATTTCTAATGCGGCGGCGGCACGCGCCAATAAATCTGCTGGCGCATCAAACATAAAACCGGCGGCATACACTAACAAAGGACGCACGCGTTTGCCGCCATCTAAAGCGGCGTAACGCATAGCCTCATGCAATTTTGCTGGTATAGCATCGGTGCTTGGTAGAAAACTAGCTAATAAGACTTCAAATTGCTGCTGAGTGGATTTCATCCAATCCTGAAAATGTGCGCTCATGCATCGGCCTCGCCAGAATTATCTGCAACGAAAGGTTTCAGCATGCCAGCTTCCAGTACTTTGACCTGCTGTTCTACTTTGTCGAGTTGGCCTGCGCAGTATTTAATTAATTCAGAACCACGTTGATAAGCCGTGACGGAGGCTTCTAAAGGCAGCTCACCAGCTTCCATCTGGGCGACCAGTTCTGATAATTCCGACATCGCTGCTTCGAAAGAAGTTGGCTGATCGTTCTGACCGGGTTGTCCGATGGAGGGAAATTTTTTTGGCATAGGTAGTCTTGAAGAGCAAATTGAGTCTAACCCTGCATTTTAGTGCAAA
>JANXTO010000236.1 GCA_025352365.1 Undibacterium sp.
TTCCCTCTGAAGTACTCCAATAAATTTCACTCCCTGCGTCGTGTAACGTTGCCACAGACGGCGAGGTTCGCTGGCTAGGCGCCAACACCATTCCATACCGATTTTTTGCATCCATAGCGGGGCGCGTTTTTTTTGTCCTAAGGCGAATTCCATGGCGGCGCCGACGCAGAGTAATAGTGGTGCATTGTTCTCGGTAAATTCTTTGCGGTAGCGCAGGCACCAGCGTTCTTGTTTGGGCATGCCGAGGCAGACAAACACGATGTTAGGTCGCGCTTGCTGGATCAGTTGCATGGCTTCTGTGCCTTCTTCACCATCTGCGGTGAATTGCATTGATGGACAAAAAATACTGACTTGTAAGCTGGGGTAGGTTTGTGCAAACGATGCTAATAGGGCGGCTTCTTGTCCCGGTTGTCCACCGATGACAAAAATCAATAGTTGTTTTTGTATGGCACCTTGGCACAGCGAGACAAATAAATCGGCACCGGTGACGCGTTCTGGCAAGGTTATTGCCGCCATTTTGCTGGCCCAGATAATGGGCATGCCGTCGGCAAAAATATAATCAGCTTCGGCGTATTGCTTTTTAAACGTCGGGTCACTATCTAGCTTGACGACGTGATCGACGTTTGGCGTGACGACGATACGGCTGGCATGATTGCGCTGGCTGGCTACCTCTAGTAAATGTGCTGTTGCCTGGTCAAAGGTACAGGCTCGAATATCGAGTCCGAATAAATGGCTGATCTGTAGCGCTGGGTCGCTTGGCAAATGGTCGTTGGCTGAGGACATAGGATAATATTCGCAAGAGGGTTAGCGTGTCAGGAAATTGATTATCTCAGCTATCGCGGTGTTTCTGTGATTCTGTATTGGAAAGTAGCAACATGTTTCATCAAAACTATAAAACAAGAATAAAAATTTGCGGCTTGACGCAGGCAGACGATGTGCGGCGTGTGGTCGCTGCGGGTGCGGATGCCTTGGGTTTTGTGTTTTATCCGCCGAGTCCTCGGTATGTCACGCCCGCAGTTGCGGCGAATCTGGTGAAAGAAATTTCGCCATTTGTGATGTCGGTCGGTTTGTTTGTGAATGCGACGCTTGAGGAGCTACAAGCGACGGTGGCTGTGGTGCCGCTGCAGTTATTGCAGTTCCACGGTGATGAGGCCGCGGCGCAATGTCACGCACTTGCCAGCGCTGTGAACCGCCCATTTATCAAAGCTTTTCGGGTCAAGCCCACCACAAGCGCGGCTGATTTGCTAGAATATGAGTCAACACATCGTGCGGCAAGCCCTTTGTTTGCCGGATTATTGCTTGATACCTTCGTCGATGCATACGGAGGTAGTGGAAAGGTTTTTGATTGGTCTCTCATCCCAAAAGAACTCGCGCCTCGGGTCGTTTTAAGTGGTGGCTTGAGCGTGCAAAACGCGACTGACGCAGTGCGTCAGGTTCGTCCGTTTGCGGTCGACATCAGTAGTGGTGTTGAACTCAGCAAAGGGATTAAAGATGATGTCAAGGTACGTGCTTTTATTGAGGCCGTTCGCTTGGCAGACAATGAAAACTAGCTAATCAGCTATGTTAATGAGCTTAGCTAATTGCCACTGAAAGTAAAATCATGAGCACGATCAATCCTCTGTCTCCAACCCAGCCGGGTTTGCAGACTAATCCGCAAGCAATTTTCCACGCGGCTGAATACAATTTCCCTGATGCACGCGGTCATTTTGGCCAATATGGCGGCACCTTTGTGTCAGAAACCCTGACCCATGCGCTGACTGACTTAAAAGAAAACTATGCGCGCTATCAAAACGATCCAGAGTTTTTAGCCGAATTCCGCGATGAGTTGCATCATTTTGTCGGCCGGCCTTCTCCGGTATATCACGCCAAGCGCATGTCCGAAATCAGTGGCGGCGCGCAAATTTATTTCAAGCGCGAAGACTTAAACCATACCGGCGCGCATAAAATCAATAATGTCATCGGACAGGCTTTGCTTGCCAGACGCATGGGCAAGCCGCGTGTGATTGCTGAAACCGGTGCAGGGCAGCATGGTGTGGCAACCGCCACGATCTGCGCACGTTTTGGTCTGGAATGCGTGGTCTACATGGGATCGGAAGACGTCAAGCGCCAGGCGCAAAACGTGTATCGCATGAAGCTGCTAGGTGCGACCGTGGTGCCAGTCGAGTCAGGTTCCAAGACCTTAAAAGACGCGCTGAATGAGGCGATGCGCGACTGGGTTGCCAATGTTGACAACACGTTTTACATCATTGGTACCGTCGCTGGTCCGCATCCATATCCTATGATGGTGCGTGACTTCCAGTCTGTGATTGGTGAGGAATGCTTATGGCAGATGCCAGAAATGACCGGTCGTCAGCCTGACGTCGTTCTGGCTTGTGTCGGCGGTGGCTCGAATGCGATCGGGATTTTCTATCCGTACATCGATCAAAAAAATGTGCAATTAATTGGCGTAGAGGCGGCAGGCGAGGGCATGGAGACAGGTAAGCACTCGGCGTCGCTGACGGCGGGTTCACCGGGCGTGCTACACGGCAATCGTACGTATCTGCTGCAAGACGCGAATGGCCAAGTCATCGAGACGCACTCGGTATCGGCTGGACTAGATTACCCTGGCGTTGGGCCAGAGCATGCATGGTTGAAGGATATGGGGCGTGCCCAATACGTGACGATTACTGACGTTGAGGCGCTGCAAGCCTTCCATGATTGCTGCCGGATCGAGGGCATTATTCCCGCCTTGGAATCTAGTCATGCATTAGCCTATGCCGCCAAACTCGCTGCGACTTTGCCGAAAGATAAAATCATTTTGGTG
Organism: Undibacterium sp.; assembly: GCA_025352365.1. Taxonomy (GTDB): domain Bacteria; phylum Pseudomonadota; class Gammaproteobacteria; order Burkholderiales; family Burkholderiaceae_D; genus Undibacterium. The sequence continues at coordinate 2,804 of JANXTO010000236.1, forward strand.
AATTTGTCTGGTCGTGGCGATAAGGACATGCATACCGTGGCCGAAAAGGCTGGCCTTAAGTTCTATTAACAGCCTAATTGAAAGTTCAGTAATGTCGCATCCAGAGCGCACCTGAATTATCAGGGTTTGCTCTGGATTTTAATATACTCCCCTAAAAAATTTAATAAATCGGCTTATCGTCCAGATAATCTCTGGACAGCTAATAAATACCTAGGTGGAGTATATTGATTTGATTAGTGCAAGTGTAGTGTGCGAATGCTTTCGTTACACGCTCAGGCAGTACTTTAGGTTGCATCCTAAGCCACACCTCATACTACCTATTCATACTATAAATTTAGCAGGAAAAATATCATGCCAAGAATACAAACGACCTTAGCCGCACTCGCTGTCAATAATAAAAAAGGCTTGATCCCCTTCATCACCGCAGGGGATCCCGATCCTGCATTGACGGTGCCACTGATGCATGCCCTGGTTGAGGGCGGTGCGGATATTATCGAACTCGGCGTGCCGTTTTCTGACCCGATGGCGGATGGTCCAGTGATACAGCGCGCTTCCGAGCGGGCGCTGTTACATGGAGTTGGATTGCGTGATGTATTACAATTCGTCCGCGAATTTCGATTGAGCAATCAAACCACGCCAGTTGTCTTGATGGGATACGCTAATCCGATTGAGCGCATGGGCATCGATGCTTTTATTGCGTCGGCAACAGAAGTCGGCGTGGATGGCGTGTTGGTCGTGGATTATCCACCAGAAGAGTGTGAAGATTTTGCTAACAAGATGCAGCAAAATGGCATGGATACGATTTTCTTGCTGGCACCGACCTCCACCGATGAGCGCATTGCTCAGGTTGGTAAAATTGCCACTGGTTATGTTTATTATGTCTCACTTAAAGGCGTGACCGGATCGGGAAGCTTGGATTTAGACGCCGTTGCCGCCATGATTCCACGTATCAAAAAACACGTCCAAGTCCCTGTGGGCGTGGGTTTTGGCATACGTGACGGTGCGACGGCAAGAGCAATTGCGTCCGTATCCGACGCGGTTGTGATAGGCTCTCGAATTATTCAAGAGCTAGAAACGACGCCGCGTGAAAATGCTGTCGCGGCAGTAAAAAGCTTTATTTCTGGTGTCAGACAGGCGTTGGACGAGTAAAATACGCGCTGACGATTGTTTGTCCCCCGCGTTTGTTCCACCAGAATGAACATGATGCTTGCGGTTTTTACGTGACCGCAAGCCGAATTCAGGAGAAATTATGAGTTGGCTAGAAAAATTACTACCACCGCGCATTCAGCGCTCCGAATCTGCGCACCGCAAATCCATGCCAGAAGGGCTGTGGGTTAAATGCCCTTCCTGCGAAGCCGTACTGTATCGCTCCGATCTGGAAGCAAATATCCATGTTTGCCCAAAATGCAGCCATCATATGCGCATTGGCGCACGCGAGCGTCTGGACGCTTTGCTCGATGCCGGTGGACGCTATGAAATCGGTCAGGAAGTCTTGCCGATTGATACCCTCAAATTTAAAGACAGCAAAAAATATACAGATCGCCTAAAGGATGCCTTAGAGTCGACTGGTGAGACGGATTCGATGATCGTCATGGGTGGTTCTATCATGACCGTTCCCGTTGTTGTGTCCTGCTTTGTATTCGACTTTATGGCCGGGACCATGGGTTCCGTATTGGGTGAGCGTTTTGTGCGCGGCGCACAAGCGGCACTGGATCAAAAAGTCCCGTTCATTTGTATTACTGCCAGTGGCGGTGCGCGTATGCAAGAAGGTGTCTTGTCCCTGATGCAAATGGCAAAAACCACGATGATGCTAACGAAATTATCAGAAAAGAAATTGCCGTTCATCTCAGTGTTAACCGATCCGACCACGGGTGGCGTATCTGCTTCGTTCGCCTTTATGGGCGACGTTGTGATTGCAGAACCTAAGGCACTGATTGGTTTTGCGGGTCCGCGTGTGATTGAAAATACCGTTCGCGAAAAATTGCCTGAAGGCTTTCAGCGCTCGGAGTTTTTGTTGCAAAAAGGCGCAGTTGACATGATCGTTGACCGTCGCAAAATGCGCGAAGAAATCGCCCGTTTATTGGCTTTGTTGCAGAACCAGTCTGCAGAAGCCGTATCGTAAATTGTTGTACATCGTTCACATTGAAATTTCAATAAGAGCCCGATACTGTCGGGCTTTTTTTATCTTATGACCAATTCGCTTAATTCTTCTACTTCTATGACGACGCCTGACAATCTGCTGGATTGGCTGTCATTGCTAGAAACTCGTCACTCCAAAGAAATCGACATGGGTCTGGATCGCGTCGCTGCTGTGAAGGAGCGTTTGGATATTCGCTACGAATGCCCAGTCGTCGTCGTTGGTGGCACCAACGGCAAAGGGTCCACCTGCGCCATGCTGGAGTCGATTTTGTTGCAAGCCGGATATCGTGTCGGTTTATACAGCAAGCCCCATTTTTTAGATTTTAATGAGCGTGCCCGTATCCACGGCGAATCAGTCAAAGATCAGGTGTTTGTTGATGTGTTTGCAGAGGTAGAAGCAGCAAGGTTGATGGAGCCTGCGATCTCGTTAACTTATTTTGAGTTTACCACGCTGGCAATTTGTAAATTGCTGGCTGATGCTAAATTGGATGCGGTGATTCTGGAAGTCGGCTTGGGTGGTCGTCTCGATGCAGTCAATGTGATTGATGCCGACGTATCGATTGTGACCAGCGTCGATATTGATCATGTGGATTATTTGGGGGATACCCGCGAAAAAATTGGATTTGAAAAAGCCGGTATTTTCCGCACCGGTAGAACAGCCATTTGCGGCGATCCTGTGCCGCCAAAATCTCTGATCGAGCATGCGACCGCGATCGGTGCAGATCTATGGTTGTTTGGGCGAGATTTCAATTATTCTGGCGATAAACAGCAGTGGAATTTTGGTGGTCGTGTACAACGCCGTAATTCGCTCGGCTATCCAAGTTTGCGTGGTGCGAATCAATTGCTAAATGCATCTGCCGTATTAGCTGCGCTGGAAGCATTAAGAAATCGCTTGCCCGTAGGTGCGCAAGAAGTACGCAATGGACTGGTAATGGTCGATTTGCCAGGGCGATTCCAAGTGATGCCCGGTCGTCCAGTGGTCGTGCTGGATGTGGCGCACAACCCACATGCAGCCGCGACACTGTCGCAAAATTTCGACAATATGGGATTTCACGCCTACACCTATGCCGTGTTTGGCTCGATGCTGGATAAAGATATTGATGGCGTTATTACCCAGATAAAAGGCAAGATTGATCACTGGTGCGTCACCGATTTGCCTTTGCCACGCGCTGCCAGCGCTGACCATTTAAAGGAACGATTATTGGCAGCAGGTGCCTTGCAAGATGCGGAACATAGTATCCAAACTTTCACTAGTCCAGAGGATGCCTATGCCTTTGCACTCGGTAAGGCAGGGGAAAATGATAGAATAGCGGTCTTTGGTTCCTTTCTCACGGTAGCGGGTGTGATGAAGGCGCGGAAGCAGAATAACCACTAGTGATCTTCTTGATCACGACTCACTTAGATACTTGCACATGAGCTTGCTATCACGTTTTAAACAAAAGCAAGAAACAACATCCGATCAGGATAATGGCGAATACCGTTCTCGTGCAGAAGACGACACCAAGCCCGTACGTGGCAGCAAACGCGCTGATCGTTCAGATAATGCGCGTAAAAGCAAAGTTGCCGATCCTGTATTGCCAGAAAAAAAACGTGCCCGCCGTCGCTTGATTGGTGCCATCGCTTTAGTATTAGCCGCTGTAATTGGCTTGCCTATGATTCTGGATTCAGAACCAAAACCGCTGGCTGACGACATCGCGATTCAGATTCCTTCTAAAGATAAATTGCCAGCGAGCGAGCAAGTAGCGCCACCAAAAGTAGCTAGCAAGCCAGCTGAACCTCTGGAAGAAATTATCGATCTGCCTCAGACGCAACAAAAGCCGCAAGTTAAAGCCTCAAGCAAAGATGTTGCTGCCTTGCCTGCCGTTGCGCTGGCAGATAGTAAAGTGTCTACGAAGCCAGAGATCAAGCCTGAATCAAAGTCCGACCCGAAAGTGTCCACAGACGCCAAGCCTGCATCCAAGCCAGAATTAAAGCCGGAAACCAAATCAACTAGAGCTGAAACAAAAACAGATGCGAAGTCGGATACTAAAGCTGACACTAAGCCAGAAACTAAAGTTGAGGCAAAAATACCAGTCATAAAACCTCCGGTAAAATCCTCTGAACAAAATGATGATGCTGCGCGTGCTTTAGCAATACTCGAAGGAAAAACTGTTAAATCTGCGGCAAAAACAGAAGCTCCAGCGAAAGAACATAGCGGATACGTGGTTCAGGCAGGTGCTTTTTCTACCCCAGAAAAAATCAGCGAAGTACAAGGCAAGTTGAACGCTGCTGGTATTAAATCGTACACACAAAAAGTAGCAACTTCACCGAGTGGAGACAAATCAGTGACGCGCATACGCGTAGGTCCGTTTGAAAGCAAGGAAGAAGCGGACAAGGCGACTGCGAATCTGGTCAAGCTCGGATTAAGCCCTAAATTGATTCCCAACTGATGAACCCCATATTGATGGTAGTAGGAATGTGCTGTGACCTTATTTGATTACTTGGTGCTGTTTATACTGATTTGCTCCATAGTTATCAGCACCATGCGCGGTCTGGTAAAAGAGATGTTGTCACTGGTCAGTTGGGTAGTGGCATTTGTCGTTGCCAATACGTTTAGCGCAACCGCTGCTGGCTATTTGCCAGATCTGTTCCCCGGGCAGATGTTGCGTTTAATCGTGGCATTTATTGCCTTGTTTATTGGCGTACGTTTGCTCATGTCCTTATTAATGATGGCGGTAGACGCTGTGCTGAAAGCCAGTGGTTTGAGCCTGGCTGATCGTGGTTTAGGCGGTTTGTTTGGCTTGGCGCGTGGCTGTATTCTGGTACTTGCAGCAGTGATGGTTTGTGGCATGACATCGATTCCGCAACAGCCATTCTGGCGCAACGCGCTGCTCAGTCCGATTGTCGTGACGTCGGCGCAAACTGTGATGCCATTTTTGCCCGCGTCGATTACGCGGCATGTCAGCTTTTAGATTTTAATTTGTTCTTTAGGAGTCCACCATGTGTGGCATCGTCGGTGTAGTTTCAAATAGTCCCGTCAATCAATTGCTCTATGACGCCTTGCTGTTGTTACAGCATCGTGGTCAGGACGCAGCTGGTATTGCAACGGGCCATGGCAATAAATTTGCAATGCACAAAGCAAACGGCTTGGTACGAGATGTATTTCGTACCCGCAATATGCGTTCTTTGCCAGGTAATATCGGTATCGGTCAGGTGCGCTACCCCACTGCTGGGTCAACCAGCGAAGAAGAAGCACAACCGTTTTATGTAAATGCGCCTTTCGGTATTGTGCTGGCACATAACGGTAATTTGATCAATGCAGATGAACTCAAAATTGAGTTATTCAAAAATGATATGCGTCATTTGAATACCGATTCTGATTCAGAAGTATTACTCAATATTCTGGCGCATCAGATCCAGGAAGTGACTAGTGGTTATTCGCTTGATCCACAGTCTATGTTCCGTGCCGTATCGATGTTGCATCGCCGGGTGCGTGGTTCTTACGCTGTTGTTGCACAAATTGCGGGTTATGGTCTGCTGGCGTTCCGCGATCCGTTCGGGATTCGCCCTCTGTGTATCGGTTTATCGCATACCGAAAATGGTATCGAATACATGATCGCCAGTGAGTCGGTTGCTTTAGATGGTTTGGGTTTTAAATTCTTACGTGATGTTGAACCGGGCGAGGCGATTTTTATCGATCTCGACGGCAAAATGTACAACGAACAATGCGCTGATAATCCTACCCTTAATCCTTGCGCATTTGAATACGTCTATCTGGCGCGTCCTGACTCCATTATCGACGGTGCATCGGTGTACCTGACTCGCTTGAAAATGGGCGAATATCTGGCCGACAAAGTACGCAATCAATTCCGTGATGGTGAGATTGATGTGGTCATGCCCATCCCAGACTCTTCCCGCCCATCAGCGATGGAACTGGCGATGAAATTGAATCTGGATTACCGCGAAGGCTTCATCAAAAATCGTTACATTGGCCGTACTTTTATGATGCCAGGTCAGGCGATCCGCAGAAAATCTGTGCGCCAGAAATTGAACGCGATCAAGCAGGAATTTGCTGGTAAAAGTGTGTTGCTGGTCGATGATTCTATCGTCCGTGGTACCACCAGTCGTGAGATCGTCCAAATGGCACGCGAGTCCGGTGCCAAGCGAGTGATTTTTGCTTCTGCTGCGCCACCGGTAAAATTCCCCAACGTATATGGAATCGACATGCCGACCCGCAGTGAATTAATTGCCTACGGTCGTAGCGAAGATGAAGTCTGCCGTGAAATTACCGCAGATGCTCTGGTGTACCAAGATGTAGCCGCCATGAAGCGTTCTATCTCTGACGTTAACCCTTATCTGCGCAACATCGAGGCATCTTGCTTTGATGGACATTATGTTACCGGTGACGTCAGTCCAGATTATCTTAATCGCTTAGAAACGGCACGAAATAATCCGCGTCCAGATACCGAGGATGTAATGCGCTCTCAGTTAAATTTGAATTTAGCTGAACGCGCAGATTAATTTTTTAGCGTTAATATATAAAAAAAGCCCGACATCATGATGGTGTCGGGCTTTTTTATCTTTGGTACACCTGATGGGAAATCTCAGTTAAAACCAGGTTAAATCTAGGGGCTGTTAACATTTAGAGAAATGTGTTTACATTCGGTATTTGAAATTTGAGATGTCGAAATGAGTACAGTACGCAAGATATTACGCGATGACCAGTGGCAGAAATTAGCGCCCTTGTTGCCAGGTAAGGTAGGAGATAAAGGCCGGTCAGGGCAAGATAATCGCTTATTTATTGAAGCCGTTCTATGGATAGTTCGCACCAGCTCGCCATGGCGGGATTTGCCGGCAGAATTGGGCAATTGGCACACGACGTACACCCGGTTCAAACGTTGGGGCGAGACAGGTGTCTGGCAAAGCATCGTTGAAGCGGTCAGCCATGACAGGGATATGGAATTATTGATGATAGACAGTACGATTGTGCGTGCCCATCAACATTCAGCCGGCGCCCAAAAAAAGCAGGTCGGCAAGCGATAGGCCGTTCGCGTGGCGGATTAACCAGCAAGATTCATGTGGCCGTGGATGGGCTGGGAAATCCGGTTCGCTGGAGATTGACGGGCGGAGAGGTTCACGACAGTACGCAGGCTCAAGCGCTGATTGAAGGCATGGAAGCGCAGTCGGTTTTGGCGGACAAAGGCGATGACTCCAACGAGTTTGTGTCGTATATCCAAGAGCAGCAGATGCGCGCTGTTATTCCGCCAAAACGCAATCGAATCGAGCAACGTGAGTATGATAAGTTGTTGTATAAAGACCGAAATTTGGTTGAGCGATTTTTTAGTCGCATCAAGCACTTTAGAAGAATTGCCACGCGATATGAAAAACTGGACAGAAACTTTCTGTCGTTTATCAATCTCGTTTTTGCTTATATTTGGTTGGCTTAAATGTTAACAGACCCTAGTAAATATTTAAAATGAGATGCGACCCGCTCGTCTGTTGGACGTTTGCTTATTCAATGGCAAAAATATCGAATGTGCTTGAAGTATGGTTTAGCTGTGCTTTATGGCTCTGACTGTG
>JANXTO010000239.1 GCA_025352365.1 Undibacterium sp.
CGTATTTTCGCTTTAGGTAGTACGTTAAAAGGTGGTTCAGGGCGAGCTTTAAGAGTGAATGCCTGAATTAACGGTAAGCCTTCCAGGCCAACGCTATCAATCGTACTGGCGCGGATAAAATAATTGCCATCTTCCAGTCCATCAATTTTTATACGGTCTTCAACTGAGCGAACTTCGGTCAACACATTTTGGATTGCCGCATCGCTGGCAATTTGTACATGGTAACTTTTTGCTTCACTAGATTTTTCCAGATTGAAAACCAGTGTTGGTTTTTCTTGTAATTGATAACTACCAACCAGTGCAGGTGGTGGCAATAAATCAACTGCATCACCCACCCCTTGTTGAGTCACTACATTGCCTTTGCCGGCCGGTATTACCAGCGTATTGGGTTTTTTGACCGAACCTACCGCAACACCGCCAGACAAGACCTCATTCGCTATGCCATTATCATTCACGCTGACACGGAAATGTGTGCCACGGACACCCGCAACGGCGAGTGGCGAACGGACTTCAAAGCGTCCTTTATTAGATTCCAATGGCGTGACTTTAGACTCGACCCGACCCTGCAATAAAGTAATTTCAGTGCGCGGGCTTTTAGAATATTTGGTCATGCGTAATTTGCTTAACTTGACCTGACTATTGGATGGAATAGAGATACGTGAGTCGTCCGGTAGCACCAAAGTCAAAAATCCATTTTTACCAGTGGTAATCATGGTGCCCTCTTTATAGGCATTTCCTAAAGCAATATTCTCTTCGGCACCAGTGGGTAATTTTGCGGTTGACGTCCCTGCCATCGCCAGCACTTTGGCTTCCACGAGATCAGCCGGCAATAAGTCTAATGGGATCAGGATGAGCGAGCCAATGGGTATTGTTCTGTCATTGGTAATATTATTGACTTTGCCGATGATGACCCAGTTGGGTGTTTTTTCTGTAAATCGTTGCGCAATTGAAGAGAGTGTATCGCCCTCTAAAGCGTAGTAGACCATATCGGTTTCTGTACGCGAGATGGAGCCCGGCTCACCAGTCGATTTTGGCGCGGCAAATGCGGGTGCGCTTAACGTGGACAGTAATAAACTAGCCACACTGACGATCAACAGGATCAAGTTTGTGCGTAGCGAAGAACAGAAATAAGAATACAGCGAGGAATGTAACGATGGATTGAGGGCGGGGCGTAAAGCGAGCGACATGTGAATCTCCGAAGGGACATTGGCCTGACTTTAGTATCAGGGTTTGCTAATTATTAACAAACCCCAAACAAGCTGCCAGGCAAGCTATCGAACACGTCGATGATAGATACTGCGGCAGATATGATTGATCAATATCCTTGGCAAAGTGCTAGCTATGACTTAAACAGTAATCTTACTGCTCCGCTGTCACTTGCTCCAGGCGATAACCATAGCTATAAACAGGAGCAAGCCGGTAGCCGTTTTCTGGCCGAAGTTCGAGCTTGCTGCGGACGCGTGAGATATGCGTATCCATGGTGCGTGACGGAATATCAATATCACGCGACCAGACCGCTTCTAAAATATAGGCGCGCGATAAAGGGCGACCAAGATTGCGGAACAAAAGCAGTGCCAGATCAAATTCTTTTTGTGTCATTTCAACCGATACGTCATTGACACTGACCCGACCAGCGCGCGTTTCAAACTTGTAGATACCAAATTGCAGATGCTCCGACATAGTTTGTGCCGGGTACGCGCGGCGCAACAGCGCTTGCACCCTTGCCACCAGTTCGCTACGACGTATTGGCTTGATCATGTAGTCATCTGCACCCGCGGCCAGACCAGCGACGATATCGTCTTCGCCAGAGCGGCTGGTCATAAACAAGACCGGCAGATTAGGGGAGAGTTTTTCTCTGACCCAATGCAGGATTTCAGTTCCGCTTAAATCGGGAACTTGCCAATCAAGTATCAGCATGTCGTAACTATCACGACGTAAGTTGTGCAGCATTTCTTTGCCGCTAAGGAAAGGGTGGCAGGTATGACCAGCCGCAGTCAAGATGGTGCAAACCAGCTCTAATAAATTATTGTCATCGTCAAGTACGGCAATTCTCATGGGAGCACACAGATTGGGGTTGAGCAATCATCGAGTAATAAAGATACAGCATTGTACCTAACACAAGAATGATTGTAGGAAAGCTTCTAATAATGAGCAAAATAAATAGGCATTTTCTCCATATTTTTCTCAATTAGTCACAAAACCAGCAATTAATATTACCCTATAAATATTTTTTAGAGGTGTGCCATGCAATTCTTGTAAGAAGTTGACTAAAAGATTATTTCTGATATTTTTCGTGAAAATGATCCGTAGTTTTACGTAAGAAGAAATGCATAAATTTATATACTGGTAAGTAGTATTATTTATTGTCCATATATAAATTGGCCTACAGGCTATATTTTTTAAAAATGATGGGGAGTATATGGTTTATGTAATGAATTTTTAGGCAGATTGACGCGTGCAGTTAAAACCTGATGCTAGCCGCTCTTGATACGAAATAAAAACAGAAAATTAGAAAAATCCTGAAAACTATGTTTAAAAATCAAGTTAAACATCATTTTTTCTACGCTAATAATCGTAAAAAAACGGCTCACTCCTATTAAAGAGTAAGCCGTTTTTAAGTAGTCCAAATCTCGCTTAAAACTTGGCAAATGCATCCAGTGATGACATTGCTAAATTCCCTATTTTGCTAGCTACGCAATTCCACGTCTGGCAACACCACATTCACATCCAGCACTTCTAAATTACCTTGGCGATCCAGCGATACTTTGATGTCTTCGGCGTTGACTTTAGTGTATTTAGAAATAACTGCGATCAGCTCTTCACGCAGAGCGGGCAAAAAATCATAGCCGTCACGGCTGGTGCGCTCACGGGCGATGATGATTTGCAGGCGTTCTTTGGCGGTGTTGGCGCTCTTTGGTTTATTGTTAAATAAAAATGATAGCAAGGCCATATTACTTACCTCCAAAAATCCGTTGCAGCAGACCCGGTTTTTCATAGTTGACAAAACGCAGGGGCACTTCTTGGCCGAGGAAACGGGAGATCACATCTTCATAAGCATCAGAGACATCGGTACCCTTCATATGAATGGCCGGATTACCTTGATTAGACGCATGCAATACCGCTTCCGATTCTGGGATCACGCCGATCAACGGGATGCGCAAAATTTCTTGTACATCGGTATAGGACAACATTTCACCGGCTTCTACCCGTTTAGGTGAATAGCGTGTCACCAGCAAATGTTCTTTTACCGGTTCACCACCCTCCTGAGCACGTTTGGATTTGGCCTGAATAATACCCAGAATACGATCCGAATCACGTACAGAAGATACTTCAGGATTGGTGACGACAATTGCTTCGTCCGCAAATGTCAGTGCCATCACTGCGCCGCGCTCGATGCCCGCAGGGGAGTCGCAGATGATGTATTCAAAATCCATCTTGATCAATTCGTTCAGAACGCGTTCTACGCCCTCTTCGGTCAAGGCATCTTTATCGCGGGTTTGCGAGGCAGGCAAAATAAACAGATTGTCGCAGTGCTTATCTTTGATCAGTGCTTGCTTTAATGTTGCTTCGCCGCTGATGACGTTGACTAGGTCATACACCACACGACGTTCGCAACCCATAATCAGATCCAGATTACGCAGACCCACGTCAAAATCCAGCACCGCAGTTTTATGTCCGCGCATGGCAAGGCCAGACGAAAAGCTGGCACTGGAAGTTGTTTTCCCGACGCCGCCCTTACCAGATGTCACAACGATGATTCTTGCCACAAAGAACTCCTTTAATTTTTAACTCAATTTGCTGAAAGCGATTTTGACTTGTTTGGCTGCTTGCAATTAATATATTTTTATAATGATATTAATAAATAAATATCAACCCGCCGATTTTACCGATGATACTTCAATACTGTCGCCAATAAGCTTGATTTGTACCGGATGATTTGGCAATAAGGCCGGGAATCCGGTATCAAAGGTGCGGTAAATCCCTGCAATTGAGACCAATTCCGCCTCCATGCTCAGGGCAAAAATTCTTGCCTCGGTATTGCCAGTCGCGCCTGCTAGCGCACGACCACGCAGCGGTGCGTAGATGTGGATGCTGCCATCTGCAATCACTTCGGCACCATTGTTGACCGACGCGGTGATGATCAGATCGGTACCGCGTGCATAAATGCGCTGGCCTGCACGTACCGGAGTGTCAATCACCATTGCCGGTAAATGGCT
>JANXTO010000263.1 GCA_025352365.1 Undibacterium sp.
GACTCAATTTCTGTACCGACTTCCCACATTGAGCGCCAAGCCAGGCCTTTGCCTGCAAGTGCCCAGTCATGCAAGACCTCGCCATCATTGCAAACCATATTGCCATCGACTTTAAGCACGACATTTTTTCCATTTTGCCGAAACGTCCATCCACGCTGGCTACCATCATTATTAAAAGCCAGGCAGTTATGATGGCTTAATTCATCCAAAGACATGGGCGCACCAAAGCGTTTGATATAGGCGGGAGAGGCGACAACTACCCGTTTATTGTCGGCTAATTTAACCCCGATCAAATTGGAGTCTGTTAAGGATGCTATACGTATGGCGACATCAACACCTTCGCCGATCAAATCTACCACCCGGTCATTCAGGCTGAGGGTCAGCTTAACATCTCTATGTTCGCTTAAAAAAGAAGGTACCAGCGGTGCGACATGCTGCCGGCCAAATCCTGCCGGCGCAGAGATCGTCAGTTGTCCGCTGGCTCGTGCACTGCGTTCGGATACCGATGTCTCGGCTTCCTCCAGCTCTGCTAATATCCGCTGGCAATCCTCTAAAAATGCAGCACCCTCATTGGTCAATGCGATTTTACGGGTGGTTCTTTGCAATAATTTGACACTTAGACGTTCTTCTAATGCATCCAACCGGCGGCCTATCATCGCTGGTGCGACACCTTCTGCCCGCGCCGCAGCGGACAGGCTACCGCGAGTTGCGACTTCTGCAAATGTGGAGATTTGTTTGAATTGATCCATATGATCGCCATTAAAAATGAGTCATTGCCAAGCACCGATGCTTAGCCATATATGACAAATATAAATGATGTTTGAGGGTTTTGTCATTTATCTTTAACTAAAACGCAAAGATAAAATGATAAAACATCTTGTTTATTCAGGTTTTTGCTGAATATACTTTGTATCCAGATCTCGACTTTTACTTTAATCAACGGAGAAACGCATGACACAAATCAAATTGCCAACCGGTATGGAAATCAAGGGCGAAATCAAACCAGGCTTTGAGCAAATCCTGACCTTGGAAGCCTTGGAGTTAGTCGCTAAACTGAGCCGTGCATTTGAGCCGCGTCGCCAAGAATTACTGGCCGCACGCGCCGCACGGGCGCTGCGTTTAGATGCTGGTGAATTGCCAGATTTTTTGCCAGAAACCAAACACATCCGCGAAGGTGACTGGAAGATCGCTTCTATCCCTAAGGCTCTGGAATGCCGCCGGGTTGAGATCACAGGTCCCGTAGAGCGTAAGATGGTAATCAACGCACTCAATTCTGGTGCGGACAGTTACATGACGGACTTTGAAGATTCCAATACGCCAAACTGGGACAACCAGATCAGTGGCCAGATCAATATGCGCGACGCCGTGCGCCGCACGATCAGCTTGGAGCAAAATGGCAAAAGCTACAAACTCAACGATACGATTGCGAACCTGGTAGTGCGTGCCCGTGGCTGGCATTTGGACGAAAAGCATGTGTTAGTCGACGGCAAACGTATCTCCGGCGGTATTTTTGATTTCGCCTTATTTTTATTCCATAACGCTAATGAACAATTAGCTCGCGGTGCTGGTCCTTACTTTTATTTGCCAAAATTAGAGTCCCATTTAGAAGCGCGTTTGTGGAACGATATTTTTGTTATGGCTCAAAACGAGATCGGTTTGCCACAAGGCACGATCAAAGCAACCGTATTGATCGAAACCATCGTTGCTGCATTTGAGATGGATGAAATTTTGTACGAGTTGCGTGAACATAGCGCTGGTTTAAACGCCGGCCGTTGGGATTACATTTTTTCTTGCATTAAAAAATTCAAGAACGACAAAAATTTCTGCCTTGCAGATCGTGCCAAGGTCACAATGACAGCGCCGTTTATGCGTTCTTATGCATTGCTACTGTTGAAGACCTGTCACAAACGGAATGCGCCGGCGATCGGCGGTATGGCGGCGTTGATTCCAATCAAAAACGATCCGGCAAAAAACGATGTTGCGATGGGTGGCGTACGGGTTGACAAGGCGCGTGATGCAACGGATGGTTATGACGGCGGCTGGGTTGCTCATCCAGGTTTGGTTGAACTGGCGATGACCGAGTTCAAAAAAGTATTGGGCGACGCTCCAAATCAAATTTCTAAACAGCGTCCAGATGTTGAAGTTACTGCCAAAGACTTGCTCAACTTCCAACCAGAAACACCGATCACCGAAGCTGGTTTGCGTTACAACATCAACGTCGGTATTCATTACCTTGGTGCCTGGCTGGCGGGCAACGGTTGCGTACCAATCCATAACTTGATGGAAGATGCTGCTACTGCAGAAATCAGTCGTTCACAAGTTTGGCAATGGATACGCTCCAGCAAAGGCCTGCTCGAAGATGGTACAAAAATCACCGCTGATATGGTGCGCGCGATGATTCCCGAAGAACTGGCCAAAGTGAAGGACTTGGTCGGCTCCGGCGCAAGTTATGACCGCGCTGCGACGATTTTTGAGGAGATGTCGACTTCAGATTCATTTGCAGAATTTTTGACCTTGCCGTTGTACGAAGAGATTTAAATTGCTCGCAGCGGGAGTTTCGTTGCGTCAAAATTGATAAAAAAAGTAGTTAGTCAGCCACCTAAAAACGACCCGTAAATTATGCGGGTCGTTTTTTTATTTTAAACAACATAAAAATATACTCCCCATAAAATTCTCAATAAATCCTTTAATATCCAATGATTATATGGACTATTAATATATACACGCCCGGAGTATATTTTAATCGATTATGAGTTAGTTCAGTGTTTATAGAAAAAACAAGCAAGATTGATATCCGGTATCTCTGCCTTAGTCCGATAGCTGCGAACTCTCTACCATCTTTCATAATTTGCTAAAGAAGTTTAAATCTCAGAAAAAAATAAGCAGAAGACGACAAATTTTAACAATAAGGTAAGTTTAATTTGTTATATTTATGCCCACTGTGTTTGCCTGGCAATTCTTCAACTGGCGGATGCATGACGATTGATGGTAAATCCCTCTTCATAGAAAAGTGAGTATAAAAATGAAACAATATGGCGCGGAGTTTTTTGGGACTTTCTGGCTGGTCTTAGGTGGTTGTGGTAGTGCCGTGTTGGCGGCCACGTTTCCCGGTGTTGGCATTGGTTTGCATGGAGTATCGCTGGCTTTTGGCTTGACGGTATTAACTATGGCATATGCGATTGGTCATATTTCAGGCTGTCACTTAAATCCAGCGGTATCGATAGGTTTGTGGGTTGGCGGTCGTTTTCCTGCCAATAAATTGCTGCCTTATATCGTGGCACAAGTGTTGGGTGGTATCGTTGCCGGTGGGGTTTTGTATCTGATCGCCAGTGGTAAGCCAGGTTTTGATGTGTCCGCCGGTTTTGCTTCTAATGGCTTTGGCGAGCATTCGCCAGGCGGCTATTCTTTACAAGCAGCTTGGCTGACTGAGGCAGTAATGACGATGATGTTTTTGGTGATCATCATGGGCGCTACGGATGCGCGCGCGCCAAAAGGTTTTGCGCCGATTGCGATAGGCTTGGGGTTGACACTGATTCATCTGATCAGCATTCCGGTCACGAATACCTCGGTCAATCCAGCGCGCAGCACGGGCGTGGCGATTTATGTCGGTGGCTGGGCGATTCAGCAATTGTGGTTGTTCTGGGTTGCTCCGATTGTCGGTGCGGTGATCGGCGCGGTGACTTATAAAATGATCGCTGGCGATAGTAAATAAGCGGATTAAGATCATCTGGCTTAACGCCGCATTAATGCTGTATTAATGCTGTATTAATGCCATATCATTGCTGCATTGCATTTTGATAGCCATCACGTGCTGGTCAAAACTAAGCAAGGCTCTTGAGTAGTTTGTTTTATCTTTATGGTGCAATGCGCCATGAAATAATTGCATGCTATTCTTGAGCCTTCTTTTATTTCAGATATCGCCATGCCTGAACAATTTATCAGTAGTACCGACGTGATTACCAACACTGAGCGGTGGTTAGAAAAGGCAGTGATCGGCCTGAATTTATGCCCTTTTGCTAAAGCAGTGCAGGTCAAACAGCAAATCCGCTTTACTGTGAGCGAAGCGCACACGCCCGAGGAATTATTGAAAGAACTGATCAACGAATTAGAGTTGTTAGCAGAAGCCAATCCTGAAAAAATCGAGACCAGCTTGCTGATTCATCCTTATGTGTTGACTGACTTTTTAGACTATAACGACTTTCTCGATGTGGCCGATGCCGCGCTGCATGAATTGAATCTAGAGGGCATTATCCAAATTGCTAGCTTCCATCCAGATTACCAATTTGCCGATACCGAATCTGACGATATAGAGAATTTTACGAATCGCTCACCGTATCCAACACTGCATTTATTGCGAGAAGAAAGCATCGACAAAGCGGTTGAGGCTTTCCCCGACGCAGACGCGATTTATGAAAAAAATATCCAAACGATGCGCGACTTAGGTCATGAGGGCTGGCGCAAATTATTTTCTGCTTATCGTAAAAAATGATTTGTCCGGTAATAATTGAGGATCCTCGGCATTGATCTGCAATCTTTTTTTTATATCGATATGCGTAAAAGTAATTTGTCTCGTTCGTTTTTTTGATCGAATCAGTTTAATTATTTAACTCGGTTTGTTTGATATACTGGGTCAGTGTATATAGCCATTTTTCATCGGTCTCCTTTAAAATATTGGAGGGTAGCTAGGTGACTTCATATACTCCCTGTATTTTTCGTTATTAGAGAGTTAGATCAATTCTGTCTTTACATCAGATGCCCAGATTAATTTCAGCTAGCTTGGTGGTTTTGTAAGCACTCTGATCAAATTTCGATATCGCAACCTGCGTCACGCCAGATAGCATCGCCTCATCTGCTTAAAAAATAGGCAATTCAGGCTTGTTATTTTGCGTAGCAGCATGTAAAGTAAAGGGTTGTTTTTCCGCATTTTTCACCCTTTAGGTTTTTATCTATGGCTCTAATCGTCCACAAATACGGCGGTACTTCGATGGGTTCGACAGAACGCATCAAGAACGTCGCCAAGCGCGTCGCCAAATGGCATGATGCAGGCCACCAGATTGTTGTGGTGCCGTCCGCCATGTCTGGTGAGACCAATCGCATTATCGGCCTCGCCAAAGAAATTATGGATCAACCTGATCCGCGCGAACTCGATATGATCGCTTCTACCGGCGAACAGGTTTCTGTCGGCCTGCTGGCGATGGCGTTGCAAGCCATCGGCAAGCAAGCAGTATCTTATGCTGGCTGGCAAGTCGCGATTAAAACCGACTCTGCACACACCAAAGCACGCATCGCATCGATTGACGACACCAAGGTGCGCGCTGATCTGGACGCGGGCAAGATTGTCATCATCACCGGCTTCCAAGGTGTTGATGAAAAAGGCGATATTACGACACTGGGACGCGGCGGCTCTGACACCTCGGCAGTGGCCGTCGCCGCAGCCCTCAAAGCGCAAGAGTGTCTGATTTACACCGACGTAGATGGCGTCTATACCACTGATCCGCGCGTGGTGTCGGATGCCCGCCGTCTGAATACAGTCACGTTTGAAGAAATGTTAGAAATGGCATCGCTCGGTTCCAAAGTGCTGCAAATTCGCTCTGTCGAATTTGCTGGTAACTACCGCATGCCAACCCGCGTTTTGTCTTCATTGACAGACCCATTAATTCCGCTGGAAGAAGAAATGAATTCCGGCACCCTGATTTCGTTTGAGGAAGACACCAACATGGAACAAGCAACCATCACCGGTATCGCGTTTAATCGTGATGAAGCAAAAATTACCGTTTTCGGTGTGCCGGACAAACCAGGCATCGCCTACCAAATCCTGGGTCCGATTGCGGATGCCAATATCGAAGTGGATATGATTATCCAGAACCAATCGGTAGATGGCAAAACTGACTTCACTTTTACTGTACCGCGTGGCGAGTACGCCAAGGCCATGTTGGTATTAGAAGCAAGCGTTAAAGCCCACATAGGCGCAGGCAGCATCATTGGTGACCCTAAAGTGTCTAAAGTGTCCGTCGTCGGCGTCGGTATGCGCAGCCACGTTGGCATTGCTTCGCAAATGTTCCGCACTTTGTCGGAAGAGAGCATCAATATTCAAATGATCTCTACGTCAGAAATCAAGATCTCAGTTTTGATCGACGAGAAATACATGGAATTAGCAGTGCGTTCGCTACATAAAGCATTTGGTTTGGAATCTGCGTAAAAAAATACTCCTTGTTTGGTTCTAGTGGTTGACCAAATGAAAGCTAGCGGCTATTATCTCGGTCTCTATTGTGATTGAATTAAAGCGTTGCAATAGTGTGGAGGCGTGGCCGAGTGGCCGAAGGCACTTCCCTGCTAAGGAAGCATATGGGCTTAAACCTGTATCGTGAGTTCGAATCTCACCGCCTCCGCCAAAGAATATGTGCCCACTTAACGAGAGTTAAGTGGGCATTTTTCTTTTTGGCTTTTTTTTTGGTTTTCTGGTGTGCCATCATCTCTCCAATGCAACCTGTTCCGATTGATGTTTTGATCGACCAATGATGTGACACTTTTGGTTTTGCATTTGATGTGCCAATCATTACTATATGTTCTCATATCGTTACCTCGCTTATTGAAGCTTCCAAACGCTTGTGCGTACTGCTGCAATCAATAAGAGTTTCTTTGTCCAGAATCCATGCCAAATGCACACACGCCTACAGCGATTCTGGTATATTTTTTATTTTGGAAATTCTCTTATTATTAATACTCATAGTAAGTATATTTAAGTCGTCCTTAGATTAATTGGACAATAGGGGATTTTTCATAAAAATATTGGGGAGTATATGAATTCTCATGGTATTTTTAAAGAAATTACGCATCAGCGTACAGCGTCTTTTTCATTATCGTCATCCAACATTACAACAAAAAATCTATGTCAATTCTTGTCCCTATGTCATCTGATGCTTTTGCGCGTTATGTTGAAAGCGCCATACTCACTTATGCGGAGCAAAATATAAAATCAGGTCGCTGGCTTGCAGAGAATGCGATGGCGCAGTCACGTTTGGAGCATGACAAGTTGTTGCCGCTAGGATTGCAGACGCCGGATAACTATTTATTTGAAATCCGGGGCATCGGGGACAGTAGTGACTTCAATGTCGGCACACTTTGGCTGGCGGTGATTGAAAAAGATGGCGTGCGTAGCGCGTATATTTACAATATTGAAGTGGCTGAGTCGTATCGCCGCCAAGGGCATGCAAAACGTGCGTTTGCCGCGCTGGAGTTATTTGTTCTTTCAATAGGATTATCTGTCATTGGTTTGCATGTATTTGCTTTCAATAGCGGCGCTCAAGCTTTGTATGCCTCGCTTGGTTATGAGGTCACTGGCATTAACATGCAAAAGCAAATACAGCGGATTGACTGATGTAACGGTGGCGGCCATTTATCTCAGTTGACCGTCCTATCCTCACGGACTCGTAGTAAAAAAACACTTTCCTCATCCTTGGCTTCAAATTTTTACATCTCGTTTACACCCCTCCCAACAGTCTTTACAAAATCTTTAGACCCTTCTGGCTATCCTTCCGGTTGTTAAAACTAAACCGTGGAAACATGATGAGCGATCTTCTGGATATTTTTTATGTCGGCGGCATTTTGATCTTTTTTATATTGGTCGCTTTGTTCGCCAACGTTTGTAACAAGTTGGGAGAAACGAAATGAGTATGTTCACTATTTTAGGCGCAGTCGTAGCTGCTGCCTTGTTGGTGTATTTGGTGATTGCGTTGTTAAAAGCAGAGGAACTGTGATGACGACTCAGGCGATTGTCTTATTGCTGACATTTTTAGCAATATTGTTGGTGCTGTCCTATCCGTTAGGAAGCTTCATTGCCAAATTAGCGGGTAATAGTCGTGTTCCCGGTTTTGGCTGGTTATCTGGCGTGGAAAAAGTCTTGTATCGTGCTGCTAGTGTCAATCCAGAGCAGGGCATGGGTTGGAAAACCTACGCGTTTGCGTTGTTGGTGTTCAACACACTGGGCGCGCTGGCGGTGTACTTGCTGCAACGTGTGCAGCAATGGTTGCCGTTGAATCCACAAGGTTTTGCCAATATCAGTCCTGATTCCGCATTTAATACAGCGGTGAGCTTTGTCAGTAACACCAACTGGCAAGGTTATTCAGGCGAATCCGCCATGAGTTATCTGACTCAGATGCTGGTTTTGGTTGGACAAAACTTCTTCTCCGCAGCGACTGGTATTGCGGTTGTGTTCGCGTTGATTCGCGGATTTTCACATCATTCAGTTAAAGCCATCGGTAACTTCTGGGTCGATATCACTCGCACGACTTTGTACTTGTTATTGCCATTGTCTGTGATCTTCGCTGTGTTCCTGATGGGGCAGGGCGTGATCCAAAACTTTGATGGTTACAAAGAGGCGACTTTGCTTGATCCAGTCACTTATAGCCAGCCTAAAGTTGGTGCTGATGGTCAGCCTTTAAAAGATGCACAAGGCGCGCCAGTAATGGAAACCTTGACGACTAAAACCCAAACGATTGCGATGGGTCCAGTGGCGTCGCAAGAATCCATCAAAATGATTGGTACGAACGGTGGCGGCTTCTTCAATGCCAACTCAGCCCATCCTTATGAAAATCCAAACTACCTGACGAACTTTGCACAGATGTTGAGTATTTTCCTGATCCCAGCAGCATTATGTTTTGCGTTTGGTCGCATGGTCGGTGATATTCGCCAGGGCTGGGCGGTACTCGGCGCCATGACAATTTTGTTTGTTGTGATGACGATCGGTGTATTGGTGGCAGAGCAGCAAATCCATCCGCTCATGCAAGCCTTGAATGTCGATCAGGTGACGAGTGTGCTGCAATCCGGCGGCAATATGGAAGGTAAAGAAACTCGCTTCGGTATCAGTGCCTCTGCCTTGTTCGCTGCGATTACGACCGCTGCATCTTGCGGTGCTGTAAATGCGATGCACGATTCTTTAATGCCACTCGGTGGTCTGGTACCTATCGTCCTGATGCAGTTTGGTGAAGTGGTATTTGGCGGTGTTGGTTCTGGTTTGTACGGTATGTTGATTTTCGCAATCCTGGCAGTGTTTATCGCCGGTCTGATGATTGGACGCACACCAGAATATCTGGGCAAAAAAATCCAGTCTTATGAAATGAAAATGACAGCGATTGTGATCTTGGTGACGCCAGCACTGGTTCTGGTCGGTACGGCAATTGCCGTGATGGCAGATGCAGGCAAAGCAGGTATTGCCAATCCCGGTGCGCATGGTTTCTCCGAGATGCTGTATGCATTTACCTCAGCTGCAAATAATAACGGCAGTGCGTTTGCTGGTTTGTCTGCTAACACGCCGTTCTACAACATCATGTTGGCGATTGCGATGTGGTTTGGTCGCTTTGCGATGATCGTGCCTATCTTGGCGATCGCTGGTTCTCTGGCATCTAAAAAACGTTTGGAAGTGAACGCAGGCACCATGCCGACCCATGGCTGGATGTTTATCTCATTACTGGTCGGTACCGTGGTGTTGATTAGCGTATTGAATTATGTTCCGGCATTGGCGCTTGGACCGGTTGTCGAACATCTGCAATTGTTCGCGGCTCATTAAGTTCACTAAGGAAAAAACTCATGTCTAGCGTTAATTCTCAAAATACAAATAAAGCCATAGCTGAGCAAGGTGATGCCTCCGCAGATAAACTGCGTAGCGCAAAATCACTCAGCATGATGGATAGCACACTGATGTGGCCAGCAGTTGTCGATGCCTTTAAAAAGCTGAACCCAGCGACGCAATTGCGCAGCCCGGTCATGTTTGTGGTGTATGTCGGCAGTATCTTAACGACGCTGTTGTGGCTGCAAGCCTTGTTTGGTAAAGGTGAAGCCAGTGCTGGTTTTATCCTGGCGATATCAGTCTGGCTGTGGTTCACCGTCTTGTTCGCTAACTTTGCCGAAGCATTGGCCGAAGGTCGCAGCAAAGCGCAAGCCGCCTCCTTACGCGCTTTAAAGCAAACAGTGATTGCCAAGAAACTGGCAGTACCAAAACACGGCACAAGCTGGTTGCCAGCCAATGCCAGCGACTTGCGTAAAGGCGATGTCTTGTTGGTAGAAACTGGTGATGTCATTCCTATCGACGGTGAAGTCATCGAAGGCGTAGCAACCGTGGACGAAAGCGCGATTACAGGTGAATCTGCACCGGTGATCCGTGAATCTGGTGGCGATTTCTCTGCTGTCACCGGTGGTACTCGCGTGTTGTCGGACTGGTTGGTGATGCGTGTTACTTCCAACCCTGGCGAAGCATTTATTGATCGTATGATCGCCATGGTAGAAGGCGCAAAACGCCAAAAAACACCAAATGAAATCGCATTGACGATTTTGTTGGTAGCACTGACGATCATCTTCTTGCTCGTGACGGTCACTCTGTTGCCATACTCTTTGTACAGCGTAGAGGCGGCGAAATTGGCGGGCATTGCATCTAGCCCTATCTCTATTACGGTCTTGATCGCCTTGCTCGTATGTCTGATCCCAACCACCATCGGTGGCTTGTTATCCGCTATCGGTGTTGCTGGTATGAGCCGCATGATGCAAGCCAATGTCATCGCCACATCAGGTCGTGCAGTTGAAGCAGCTGGTGACGTTGACGTCTTGATGTTGGATAAGACCGGTACGATCACTTTAGGT
Organism: Undibacterium sp.; assembly: GCA_025352365.1. Lineage (GTDB taxonomy): Bacteria > Pseudomonadota > Gammaproteobacteria > Burkholderiales > Burkholderiaceae_D > Undibacterium. The sequence continues at coordinate 10,633 of JANXTO010000263.1, forward strand.
AATCGTCAAGCATCTGAGTTTTTCCCTGCGCCAGGCGTAATCCTTGCTCAATTGGGTGATGCAGCACAACTCGCATCATTAGCTGACGAAACACCAGAAGGTCGCAGTATCGTTGTATTGGCAAAGCAAAAATGTAATTTGCGTGAACGTGAAATGGCGAGCCTGAATGCGCAATTTATCGAATTCACAGCGCAAACTCGTATGAGCGGTGTCGATATCGGTACTCGTGTCATCCGTAAAGGTGCGGCTGATTCAGTGAAGAAGTTTGTTGAAAGCTTAGGTCGTCCTTTCCCAGCCGAAGTTAGCAAAACAGTAGACGATATTTCTCGTCGTGGTAGTACACCACTGGTGGTCGTGGACGATGGCAAAGTCATGGGTGCGATTGAGTTAAAAGATATCGTCAAAGGTGGCATCAAGGAGCGTTTTGCCGAGCTGCGTCGCATGGGGATCAAAACCATCATGATCACCGGTGACAATAAGCTGACTGCAGCTGCGATTGCTGCAGAAGCCGGTGTGGATGACTTTTTGGCAGAAGCAACGCCAGAAGATAAGCTGAAATTGATCCGTAGTTATCAGTCAGAAGGCCGTCTGGTGGCGATGACCGGTGACGGTACCAATGATGCGCCAGCACTGGCACAAGCAGACGTGGCAGTTGCCATGAACTCCGGTACCCAAGCAGCGAAAGAAGCTGGCAACATGGTGGATCTGGATTCTAATCCGACCAAGTTGTTAGAAATCGTAGAAATCGGTAAGCAAATGCTAATGACACGCGGTTCTTTAACCACCTTCTCGATTGCGAATGACGTAGCGAAATATTTTGCGATTATCCCTGCCGCTTTCGTCGCCACCTATCCGCAGTTGAAGGCACTGGACGTGATGCATTTGTCCAGCCCGGCTTCGGCGATTATGTCTGCCGTGATTTTTAATGCGCTGATCATTGTGTTCCTGATCCCGCTGGCACTCAAAGGTGTGAAGTATCGTGCAATCGGTGCAGCACGTCTGTTACGTCGTAATCTGTTGATCTACGGTCTCGGCGGTATTGTGCTGCCGTTCGCAGGCATCAAGTTGATCGATATGATTCTTGCTCTGTTTAATTTAGTGTAATGAAGGATTGAAAATGAATTCTCTATTTTCCCAATTTCGTCCTGCCGTGGTGTTGTTTGTTGGCTTCAGTCTGATCGTTGGTGTCGCGTATCCCTACGCAATTACCGGCATCGGCAAAGTGGCGTTTAACAAGCAAGCTGAAGGCAGTCTGGTTGAACGTGACGGTAAGCTGATCGGTTCTAGCCTGATCGGTCAGGCGTTTAGCTCAAACAAATATTTCTGGAGCCGTCCTTCTGCGACATCGCCGATGCCGAACAATCCAACCGCGTCGAGCGGTTCTAATCTGGGTCCATTTAACCCTGCCCAGATGGATGCGGTTAAAGGACGCATTGCGACCTTGCAAGCAGCTGATCCAGAGAATAAACAAAAGATTCCGGTCGATTTAGTGACCGCATCAGCCAGTGGTCTTGATCCAGAAATCAGTATCGCCGCGGCACAATATCAAGCGACTAGAATTGCCCGCGAGCGTAAAATGACCAATGAACAAGTCATGGAATTGATCGAGAAATTCTCACAACGTCCAGTGATGGGTGTGTTTGGAGAGCCACGGGTCAATGTATTAGCCTTGAACCTGGCACTGGATCAGAAGTAATCTGATAGGACTTGCGAAAAACCGCTCCGGTTGCGTTGCTGCGACTTGTCTTACCGGAGATGAATGTCGTCGCCATGTTTTGCTGGGACAATTTTGCGCAAGTCCTTTTGTAGAGTATTTCTAAAAGTGCTTCGATGATCTACTGTTTGCTGGTTTTTTAGTCAGCAGGTCAATTAATTAGTGAATCGCCGAATGCCGTATCAAGCATTTTTAGAAGTAATTTGATCATTCTGTCGTTAAATATACTGGTGTCTGTATTTTTAATCCTCCAGATAATATATGGACAATAAGGGTTTTTTTGGCATATACCCCCCCAATTTGTTTATATTTTTAATCTAATCGCCCATAGAAGCTGACGCTGAATCCCGAAGCTAAATTATCAGCATAAACCAGAAGCTCAATAACAACCTAGATGGCTAATATTCACGATCAACGTCCCGATCCCGACATTTTGCTCGCACATGTGCAGGCACAAGAGCGTCGCGCTACGCGTGGCAAGTTGCGTATTTATTTCGGCGCATCGGCGGGCGTTGGTAAAACCTATGCAATGTTGAGTGCCGCGCACAAATTACAGAGTGAAGGTCAGCCGGTATTGATCGGTGTGGTAGAAACCCATGGCCGCCGTGAGACGCTGGCGTTACTGGATGGTTTAGAAATCCTGCCACCCAAAGCCATTAACTATCGCGACAAAACGCTGGCCGAATTTGATCTCGATGCGGCGCTGGAACGCAAACCACCGTTGATTCTGATGGACGAACTGGCGCATTCCAATGCACCGGGTTCGCGTCATCCTAAGCGCTGGCAAGACGTAGAAGAATTACTCGATGCAGGGATTGATGTGTATTCCACTGTCAATGTCCAGCACTTAGATAGCCTGAATGACGTCGTGGGCGGCATCACTGGTATCCGTGTAGCAGAGACGGTACCCGATACCGTATTTGATGAGGCCGATGAAGTCGTGCTGGTCGATGTCCCCGCTGACGAACTGCTGGCGCGTTTGCAAAGTGGCCGTGTTTACAAACCGCAGCAGGCAGAACGCGCTGCAAAAAATTTCTTCCGTAAAGGCAATCTGATTGCACTGCGCGAGCTGGCCTTACGCCGCACCGCAGATCGGGTAGAAGAAGACGTGCAGGCTTACCGGATAGAAAAATCCATCGGCAAAGTCTGGAAAACAGATGCCGCCTTACTCGCCTGTGTAGGTCCGGGTTTTGGTGCGAACCACTTAATACGCAGTGCCGCCAGATTAGCCAGCCAGCTCAGTGCTGAATGGCATGCAGTGTATGTAGAAACACCACAATTGCAGCGCCTGTCTGCGGCGCAACGCGAACGGATTTTAAAAAGCTTAAAACTGGCGCAAGACCTAGGCGCCAAGACGGCGGTATTGACAGGCCAGGATGTGGCAACGGCGGTTGTCGATTATGCGCATAGCTTAAATTTTTCTAAAATTGTGGTGGGTCGTCGCGGTACCTCCTGGTCGCAAACTTCTATTCATAAACGCATCGCCGGTTTAGCGCCTGATTTAGATTTGATCGAAATTGGTCGTGCCGCATCGCATGATGAAAACGCCGAACGCGCCGAAAAAGAGGAACGTATAGAGCAGTTCAACGCCGCCGGTAGTGATTGGGACAGGGCAGAAGATCCAGTCAGATCAGCCCGCGGGTTTCGTAAGCAGTTACGGTATTTATATGCGCTGCTAGCGATCACTGGTACGTCAATTTTATGTACGCCATTGCTAGACCATTTGCATCTGGTCAATATCGCCATGCTGTTTATGCTGGCGGTAGTCTTGGTAGCATTGCGCTTGGGACGTGGCCCTTCTGTGCTGGCGACAGTGATTGGCGTTGCGACCTTTGATTTCTTTTTTGTGCCACCGCGATTTACGTTTGCCGTCAGCGATTTGCAGTACCTGATCACCTTCTGTGTGATGCTGGCGGTCGGTTTAATTACCGGACATTTAACTGCTGGATTGCGGTATCAGGCCAGAGTATCTGCTCACCGAGAATCCCGTGCCCGCGCTTTATATGAGTTTGCACGCGATCTGTCCGGCGTTCTGCAATCTGAGCAAATTTCTGAAAGTACTCAGGCGATTATTCAGCGTGCTTTCCGTGCGACGGCAACTTTATTGTTACCCGACGATGCAGGTAAATTACAAGCGCCGCAGACGCCGGTAGAAGGCCTTGATCTGGGTATTGCACAGTGGGCATTTGATAAAGTAGAGGCAGCAGGCATGGGCACAGATACTTTGCCCGCCAGTAGCTTTTTCTATTTGCCCTTGGTTGCGCCTATGCGCACCAGAGGCTTGCTAGTCATACAGCCTGACAACCGGCGCTGGATTTTGATTCCGGAGCAACGTCAACAGCTAGATACCTTTGCCGCCTTAGCCGCGATTGCGCTGGAACGAGTGCATTACATTGAGGTCGCACAGGATGCACTGATCCATATGGAGTCAGAGCGTCTACGTAATTCTCTTTTAGCGGCCTTATCACATGATTTACGCACGCCATTAACTTCGTTGGTCGGTATCTCAGAATCACTAACGATGTCCAAGCCGGCTCTGTCCGATGCCCAGCAACAAATGGCGCAAGTGTTGCACGACGAAGCAATACGGATGAGCGCACTGGTATCCAATTTGCTGGATATGGCAAGAATCCAAAGTGGCGAAGTGAAATTGAATTTGCAATGGCAACCGCTGGAAGAGGTGGTTGGTAGTTCTCTGCGTGCCAGCACTGCGGCATTGGCGCAATATCAGGTACAAACCAAGTTACCGCGTGATTTGCCTTTGCTACATTTTGATGCCGTACTGATTGAGCGGGTTTTGTGTAATTTATTAGAGAACGCCGCCAAATATTCTCCACCGCAATCGCTCATCGTGATCCGTGCCGAAGTTGATACACACAACAGCGTAGTCAGAGTGATGGTGGACGACAATGGCCCTGGTTTGCCAATAGGGCGCGAAGAAGCGATTTTTGAAAAGTTTACTCGTGGCGAACGTGAGTCCGCCACCCCCGGAGTTGGTCTTGGCCTGGCAATTTGCCGCGCCATTATCGAGGCGCATAACGGGCGCATCGCGGCGGCGCATTCGCAAAAAGGTGGGGCATGTATTTGCTTTACGTTACCGCTAGGAACGCCGCCCATGTCGCCCGAGCCAGAATTGCTGGTCTAGCTAGTTTAAATACTGCCTGAATAGAATGAGCTAAAACTGATTAAAACGACGTCAACAATTTGCGTTAAAAATACAAGTTAGAAAATTATGATGACAGAAACCACTCCCACCGCCTTATTGGTCGAGGATGAGCCGCAAATACGCCGCTTTGTACGCAGCGCCCTAGAAGAAGAGGGATGGCAAGTCGAAGAAGCTGGCAGTTTACAACGCGGCTTGATTGATGCCGGAACCCGCCAGCCCGATTTAATCGTGTTAGATCTTGGCTTGCCAGATGGCGACGGCGTTGATTTTTTAAAAGACTTGCGTAAATGGTCCAGCGTGCCGGTAATCGTGTTGTCCGCCAGAGTTAATGAGGCCGATAAAATCAAGGCGCTGGATGCCGGTGCAGACGACTTTTTAAGTAAGCCATTTGGTGTCGGTGAGTTGCTGGCACGTGTACGTGCCACTTTGCGCAGACAGCGTCAGCCTGGCGCTAACACGGATGGTGTCGTGCAATTTGGCGATATCCGTGTCGATCAGCAAGCACGTATGGTCACCAAAGGCGGAACGATGGTGCATCTGACACCGACAGAATACCGTCTGCTCAGCGCGCTAGTCGCGAACGCCGGAAGGGTGGTAACGAATCCGCAACTACTACGTGAAGTATGGGGGCCATCTCACTCCGAAGACGGGCATTATTTGCGTATTTATATGGGACATTTACGGCAAAAACTGGAAAATGATCCTACCCAGCCTCGCTTCTTTTTGACCGAGACAGCAGTTGGTTATCGATTATTAATACCCAGCTAATACTATAGTGGATAACAAATGGGCGAACATTTTTTAGAATGTTTGCCATGCCTGCATATTAATAAATTTTGTTTTTATATAATCAACGTATTACTTAATCGATGGAACTTTGACGATATGGGCAAATTTCCCTTTCTCGCAATTCTCAGGGACGACATCCACTTCATCGTCTAATTTTAAACTCATGGACTCCGGTACTTCCGCGATGGTATTTAGTCCACGACGAGCGTGCTTGTAATGAATTTTGGCAAAATGCTTATTTTCGCGCTCGGAGTCAGTGAGCTTTTCCAGGCACTCAGGCAAGTCTTTACGATCTGACTTCGCATCGTAGAGGTGTGTCACCCAACCGTGCTTCAGATTGTCTTTTGCTGCCATGTAACTATCAGCGTCTTGGCCAAAGGCATTTGGTGCGCCAATTAGCAGGGCACTATATAAGCTCAATACACTTAGTATCCGTCTTTGTATGGTGATTTCTTTCTTGGACATCGTATTCTCCTAAGTCAATAAATTGACGGTTAAGTCACTTTTTGGTCAGATTTTGGCTCATCAATTTAATATACTCCCCATAATTTTTTATAAAAATACTATATTGACCATATAAT
>JANXTO010000270.1 GCA_025352365.1 Undibacterium sp.
CGCTTCTATCCGTATTCCTTACGTATCGAATCCAAAAGGCCGTCGCGTTGAAGCTCGTTTCCCAGATCCACTGGCTAACCCATATCTCGCATTCTCTGCTTTGTTGATGGCTGGTTTGGACGGCGTTCAAAACAAGATACATCCGGGTGAGGCAGCATCTAAAGATCTGTACCACTTGCCACCAGAAGAAGACGCACTGATCCCAACAGTATGTCATTCATTGGAACAAGCATTGGAAGCGCTGGACAAAGACCGTGAGTTCTTAACACGCGGTGGCGTATTTAGCGACAGTATGATTGATGCTTACATTGAACTGAAGATGCAAGATGTACAGCGTATGCGTATGACCACGCATCCGGCTGAGTTTGATATGTACTACTCTTTGTAATCGGCTACATGCCAATGTAAGCTAATTCACGTAATTAGCATCGAAGCAAAAGCGGAGAAATTTCTCCGCTTTTTTTATATCTTTTCAACTTAAGCCGCGCGAAATTCTTATTGCTTTCTATAAATACTCATGGTGAGTATATTTTCATTGTCCATATAAAGTATGGGCAATTGGCTATAAATTAAAAAAATAAAGAGGAGTATTTTAAAATCACCTCTTTGGCGCTATGCATCAAAACTCGGATGCCATGTTGATTAAGTAATTTATTGTAAGCATTTACAGATGGTAATTGTGCTGGGCGCTTGCTTGGAATACACTAAAGATGTTATTGACTGACCTCCAGATAAAATGAATCGACTATTGAGTGGCCTAGCTTTGCTGGCAGTTTTTTTTGCGCCGTCTGCACATGCAGATGCGGATGTGTTTTTGTGCGTCGATGCCAATGGCAATAAAGAATACAAAAACACAGGCGAAACTAAAGGTTGCAAGCGAGTTGAGTTGCCCGGTATTACAGTCGTCCCTGCGCCAGCATTTATGGGGACAAAAAAAACAGCGTCAAAATCAGCATCCTCACCTTCAGATTTTCCCAAGGTAGATGAGAGTACTCAGAAAGCACGTGACTCTGATCGAAAACAAATTCTGCAAGATGAGTTAAAAACGGAAGAGCAAAAATTAGCTGCATTGAAAAAAGATTACAACAACGGTGAGCCAGAACGACGTGGCGATGAGCGAAATTATGCCAAGTATCAAGAGCGCACTACTATGATGAAAGATGATATTAGCCGCACCGAAAAAAACATCGAAGCACTGAAACGAGAGCTCAGCAATTTAAAATAATTGTGCCGGTGTCTGAGTAAAAAGACATTTCAGGCATGATGCTTGCGTAACAAGGTCGCACTAGGCGGCCTTTTTTTATGGACTATCTTGAAAACACCAATGACCTCTTTTGCTGGACTCGATTTGCTGACCTCGGCCGTCATTGTGCTGGATGCAGATAGTTATATTTTATATGCCAATGCGTCGGCAGAGAGTTTGCTAGAGAATTCACTCAAGGCCTTAAATCAACAAAAATTAAGTGATTTGTTTTTAAACGGTAACGAGCTGTTAGAAGTATTTGATCAGGCAGTCGCACATCAGTTCGGAGACAAGCGCCAAGATTTAACTCTGGTGCGGGCGGGCAAAGATCCATTGCATGTACACAGTATTGTCACTGCATTGGACAATCCCGATAATCCGGTATTAATCGAGTTGCGCGAGAACGTACAACAGCTCAAGCTGGATCGCGAAGAGCGCATGCAAGACCAAAACAGGGCGAATAAAGAATTGATTCGTAATCTGGCCCATGAGATCAAAAATCCCCTCGGCGGCATACGCGGTGCGGCGCAATTACTAGAGCTTGAATTGCCCGAGCGTCAGCTAAAAGAGTTGCGCGAATATACCCAGGTCATTATCAAAGAGGCCGATCGGTTGCAGACGTTGGTTGATCGTTTGTTGGCGCCGCATCGTTTGCCGCACATCGTTGGCGATGTGAATATTCACGAGGTTTGTGAGCGGGTGCGTAGTTTGATTTTTGCTGAATTTCCGCAAGGCTTGAGTATTAAGCGTGATTATGATTTATCGATTCCTGAGTTCCGTGGCGATCAGGAACAACTGATTCAAACCGTACTCAACATTGCCCACAATGCAGCGCAGGCTTTAAGCGAGCGCATCAAGCACAGCGATGCCGAGCTGACATTTAAGTCGCGTGTGGTGCGCCAGATTACTATTTCCAAGATACGGTACAGGCTGGCATTAGATTTGCATATCATCGATAACGGACCAGGTATTCCAGCCGAAATCATCGATCGCATTTTTTACCCCTTGGTATCGGGACGTGACGGTGGTAGTGGATTGGGACTGACACTAGCGCAAACTTTTATCGAGCAACACATGGGCGTGATCGATTGTGAAAGTCGGCCTGGGTGCACGGATTTCCGGATTTTGATTCCACTACCTTGATAGAGGATAGTGGAACGTTGGTGGTGCCACAAGCGCCGCTACCTAATTTGCTTTAATTTTTAATGCGGGACAAAACGATTATATGAAACCAATCTGGATAGTTGACGATGACGATTCAATTCGCTGGGTGCTTGAAAAAGCCTTAGCACGCGAAAATCTCACGACAAAAAGCTTTACTAATGCGCGTGATGCGATGGCTGCATTGCAAAGCGATACGCCACAGGTTTTGGTCTCCGATATCCGCATGCATGGTGCTTCCGGCTTAGAGTTATTACAGGTCGTTAAGGCAAAATTCCCTGGCTTGCCGGTGATTATTATGACTGCGTTTTCGGATCTGGATTCTGCCGTGGCGGCGTTCCAGGGTGGCGCATTTGAATACCTCGCCAAGCCATTTGATCTGGACAAAGCGGTTGAATTAATTCGTCGCGCTTTGGATGAAAGTTTGCGCGAATCGAATGTAGAGCAAACCATTTCGGAGACGCCAGAAATCTTGGGACAAGCGCCCGCAATGCAAGATGTCTTCAGAGCGATTGGCCGCTTATCCCAATCGAATGTCACAGTCTTGATCACCGGCGAATCCGGTAGTGGAAAAGAGTTGGTCGCCCGCGCTTTGCATAAGCACAGCCCCAGATCAGCACAGCCTTTTATTGCGCTGAACACCGCCGCGATCCCTAAAGATTTGTTGGAGTCGGAATTATTTGGACACGAGCGCGGCGCATTTACTGGTGCGCAAGCGACCCGACGCGGACGCTTTGAACAAGCCGAAGGCGGCACCTTATTTTTAGATGAAATTGGCGATATGCCCTTTGATTTGCAAACACGGTTACTGCGGGTTTTGTCCGACGGTCATTTTTATCGCGTCGGCGGACATCAACCGATGAAAGCGAATGTTCGTGTGATTGCGGCGACGCATCAAAATTTAGAATTCCGCGTTAAGGATGGCTTGTTTCGCGAGGATTTATATCACCGTTTAAACGTGATTCGCTTACGCTTACCCAGCTTGCGTGAACGACGCGAAGATATTCCGCTACTGACTAAATTTTTCTTAGCGCAAAGCGCCAAGCAACTTGGCGTAGAAGTTAAGCGGATGTCAGAACCAGCATTGCAATTTTTATCTGGATTAGAGTTCCCAGGTAATGTGCGGCAGTTAGAAAATTTATGCAATTGGATTACCGTCATGGCACCGGGACAAACGGTGGAAGTGCCGGACTTGCCTCAGGATTTATTGCCAGTTCCTATGCCTGCTGCTGCACCGACACAGCATGCCATAAGTGCCATACATCCCAGCAGCGAATTGCCGCGTCAAGGTGATGCCAGCAGTGTTTTAAATGGAAGTAGTTTGGTTGGCAATGGTGCAGAATCGCAGCAACACAAGGCAGATAATTGGATGAGTTTGTTAGAAGCCGAAGCGACAGCAATGCTGACGCAAGGCCAATCCGATGTGATCGATAAGTTAGGTCGCAGTTTTGAATCCGTTGTGATTAAGGCAGCACTAAAACATACACACGGCAGAAAAAATGACGCGGCAATTCGGTTGGGAATAGGGCGCAACACGATTACAAGGAAGATTCAAGAACTTGGCATTGATGGTGCTAAAGACGAATAAAAGTTTGAGCAATCTTCCAGTCTTTACGTATCGACTTGGAAGTAGTTAATTAATATACTCCTAGTAAGTATTTTTAGTTATCCTTGTAAAACATGGACAATTGAAGGTTTTTGATGAAAAATAGGGGGAGTATATTGATATTGCCTAGATGTTGACTTGTTCAAATGCTCTATGAAGTGATAGAAATCTTTCTGATCTGGGGTCAACAAAGACGTCTCTCTGTGATGTTACAGGTAGGCGTTTTTTTATTAGCGAGAATATGATGATGTCCGACGTGCGCCCCGTGAGTCATGACGACGCTGAAGCAATTTGTAGGATTTATAACTATTATGTTGTGACTACAGCGATCTCTTTTGAAGAGAGTGAGGTCGGTCCGGCTGAAATGTCGGATCGCATTGCTGAGGTAACTCAGAATTTTCCGTGGATAATCTTGGAGCGTGATGGCGCTATGCTTGGTTACGCATACGCAACAAAATGGAGGGCGCGCTCAGCATATCGATTTTCAGCAGAGGTTTCTGTCTACTTGTCACCGGAGGCGCGTGGTCAAGGGGTGGGTACGATTTTGTATGAAGCCTTGTTGAGTCAACTAGCTAAGCAGGGTGTGCATACTGCAATTGGTGGTATCGCTTTACCCAACGAGGCGAGCGTGCATTTGCATAAAAAATGTGGATTTAAGCAAGTGGCACAATTTGCACAGGTCGGTTTTAAGCATGGGCGATGGATCGATGTTGCGTATTGGCAGAAGCAGCTTTGATTTTTGTAAATCCTGGCAGAGCTGAATTTTGATTGTTCGCCTTTGTTTGAATGTACGTTCGTCCAACGGCAGCGTGCTTTTTTGATCTCGCAGAAAATTTAATGTCCTTCGGTATCTTATCGGAGTATGATTTTCGATAGTGAGAGCAAAATAAAATCCTCACATCAAATGAAGGCGGCAATCGCTTTCCTTGTGCATATAAATTCAATAATGAGCTGTAACAGTTCCATACTGTCGTTAAAGGAGATGCTATATGAATTTCGACGCACTATTCCAGCAACAAAATGCGCTGCCTACGATTCCTAAAGTCGTTCAAGAAGTCATTGATAGTTTTAATAATGAAGACGTATCAATTGATGAGATTGCAAAAAAATTAGCCGCTGACCAAGTCTTGAGTGCAAAGTTATTACGACTGGCAAACTCTTCTTACTATCACTCATCAAGAACCATAGGTACCGTGGATGATGCCGTCTTGATGCTCGGTTTTATGGCGGTACGTACACTAGTTGTCAGTAGTGGTTTGACTGGTGGTTTTAAGGCGATGCCGGGTGTGGATTTAAAGCAGTTCTGGCGTTATAGCTTGCATACTGCTGTGATCGCAAAGTGGCTAGCAAAACAAATTCGGGGTAATTCGGATTTTGCATTTACCGTCGGGATGATGCATGCGATTGGTCAACTGGTAATGCATGCAGCAATGCCGGAGCAAATGCTGCAAGTTGATAAAATCGCCGGGACTTTAGATTCTCGCAGATTGAGTGTTGAGCACTCTTCGTTTGGATATGATTTTTCTGACGTAGGTGCAGAGCTGGCAAAGCGCTGGCGGTTTCCAGATAATTTTGCGACTGTGATTAAGGCTTTCCCAGAGCCGCTAGAACATACACCTTTTGAGCCAATGGCAGCAATCATCCACATTGCGGCCTGGCGTTCACGTGCGCAGGAAAATAATTACTCGCAAGAAGAGTTAGACGCCACTTTCCCAGCCGAGGTGGCGAAAAAACTCGGCATTTCGTCTAACGCCATATTGAATGACATGCCGACTTTGACTGACTTAAGCGAAGGGATGGAAGACTTAATTGCTTAGTAAATTGCTTAGTAGTTAGATCATAAAATCAGATTGTAAAATCAGATCACAAATCAAAAGCAAATTTTTGAAAAAAACGGACAGATTGAATCTTCGATCTGTCCGTTTTTATACGTAATGATGATTGCGTGATTAGTTTGAGGTAATCCGTTTTTGCATATGTTTTTGCATATCCAGAGCGAGTGCTTCAGCGACTCGGATGCCATCAATTGCCGCTGATAATATGCCACCAGCATAACCCGCGCCTTCTCCTGCGGGATATAAACCTTTTGTATTAATGCTCTGCAAACTCACATCATCGCGTTTTATCCGGATCGGTGATGACGTTCTTGTCTCGACGCCCGTGATGATTGCGTCCTTCATCGCAAAGCCGCTAATTTGCTTGTCGAATGCCGGGATCGCTTCTCTTATAGCCTCTATGGCAAATTCAGGTAAGGCTACGGCCAGATCACATAAGGTAATGCCCGGTTTATAGGATGGCTCTACGCTGCCTAATTCTGTTGAGGGCTTGTTAGCTAAAAAATCGCCGACCAACTGTCCTGGAGCATTGTAATTTTCGCCCCCTAAATGGAATGCCAGAGATTCTAGTTTTCTCTGGAAATCAATACCGGCTAATGGATGTTCCGGGTAATCGGTTGGAGTAATCCCCACAACAATGGCGCTATTGGCGTTGCGTTCATTGCGAGAGTATTGACTCATGCCGTTGGTCACGACATGACCCGGTTCGGATGCTGCTGCTACCACAGTGCCGCCAGGGCACATACAGAAACTATAAACGGAGCGTCCATTGCTTGTATGATGTACCAATTTATAGTCGGCAGCGCCTAGAATTTTATTGCCCGCATTCGGTCCGAAGCGGGCTTTGTCAATAATGGATTGCGGATGTTCAATACGAAAGCCAACGGAGAATGGCTTTGCCTCAACATAAATTCCGCGCTGGTGTACCATTTTGAAAGTGTCTCTTGCACTATGCCCTACAGCCAAGACGACATGATTCGTCGCTATATATGAGCCATCCGCCAGATGTACGCCGTTAATCTGACCATCTGTAATTTCAATGTCGCTGACTTTTTGTTCAAAGCGAATTTCGCCACCTAGAGATTCGATATTGGCGCGCATTTCTTCAATCATTTTCACTAATCGAAAAGTCCCGATATGCGGTTTGCTGACATACATGATTTCTGGTGGCGCGCCGGCGGTGACAAATTCAGTTAGTACTTTACGTCCGTAATGCTTGGGATCTTTGACCTGGCTCCAGAGTTTTCCGTCAGAAAAAGTGCCAGCACCGCCTTCACCGAATTGCACATTCGATTCTGGCTGTAACTCACGTTTGCGCCACAGACCCCAGGTATCTTTAGTGCGTTCACGCACATTTTTGCCGCGTTCTAATACGATAGGACGAAATCCCATCTGTGCCAAAATTAAAGCAACGAACAATCCGCAAGGGCCGAAACCGATCACAACAGGGCGTAATTCTGGGGCGGTCTTTACGTGAGTGACAAAGTGATAGCTGGTATCTGGCGTGATGCCGATATTAGGCTTGTTCTTTATTAGGGACAATAATTGTGCGTCTTTAGTCGTTTCGACGTCTATGGTGTAAATCAAGACGATGGCAGATTTCTTGCGGGCATCGTAGCTTCTGCGAAAGACAGTGAAGCTGACTAGATCACTTTCAGTAATATCTAAACGCTGCAAAATAGCTATCTTAATAGCGGACTCAGGATGATCGAGTGGGAGTTGTATATCAGTCAAACGTAGCATTTACGGCATTCCAGGTAAATAAAGAGCCTTCTGTATAGCAAAGACCAAATCAACATTTTACTCTTCGTACCCAGGTTAAAACCAGTTGCAACGACTTTGTATTTGAAACTACTTGCCAAAGGGAAGGGAAGTTTGCTATGGTTTGGCTCCCGTTGAGAGGCGGTGAAGTAGAGGTAAGAAGGATAGTGAAACACAAGAAGTGAGTACGGGGTTTGAAGGCAGAGAATTAAAAAAGATCCGGTAGAAGAAACCGGATAGGATTTAAAAGGAAGCTTCAAAATAGGTATTGACGGAAAGCGGCAAGTGGTTCATAATCTTGCTTCTTTGCTGCTGACAAACAAAACGCTTTGTCAGAAAGTAGAGAAAAAAGAGTGGTTGATTCGGAAGAATCCTAGTCTTTTTAAAGCGATA
>JANXTO010000278.1 GCA_025352365.1 Undibacterium sp.
ACACACACATCCAACCCCGATTTATGTCATGGTCACCGAAGGCACTATGTTTGTCGCCAGTGGCGGCGAAGAAAAAGCGTTTCATGCAGGGGAATGGTGCATGATTGACGCTGGCGTAGAGCATGCGGAACGCTTTGCAGAAAAAACGTCAACAGTGGTGTTTTGGGTTAAAGCAGCTTGAAAGCGAATTAATTCTCCAGCGCCACAGGCGACACCAGCACGCCATCCGCATCTGCATAAATCCAGTCACCGGTATCAATGGTTACGCCAGCAAACCGGACACGCACATCTTGTTGCCCGGTACTACGTTTGGCGTTTTTAACCGGGAACGCCGCCAAAGCACGCACGCCGATCTCGCAGGCATTAATCTCGTCCACATCGCGGATACAGCCATTGACGATGATGCCAGCCCAGCCGTTTTGCTCCGCCAGTTTGGCGAGATTGCCACCCACCAGCGCACACCGCAAACTACCACCACCGTCGACGACTAGCACCCGACCGTTGCCAGGGGTTTCTAGCTTATTGCGTACCAATACATTTTCTTCAAACAATTTTAGCGTGACGGCAGGTCCGGCAAATTGCGTCTTGCGACCGAATTGTTTAAAAAAAGGCGTAAAAACTTGTAGCTCTCCGCTGGCGATTTTATCTTCATACGCATCGCAGATATCACAGGTTAACAAGCTCATTTGCTTCTCCCAAAATCAACAGAACTCATATACTCCCCCTATTTTTTACTAAATATGCCGTATTGACCAGCAAACACATAGACAATTAAATATACTCACCACAAGTATATTTAATACTATATAACTTATGTGACAGTTCATCATTTTTGCATAAATCTGGCATTAATCAAGGCTAAATACTTTTTTGCGCCCATTCTTCTTTCTTTATAAAATGTCATGATAAAATTATCAACATTAATTTATTGCTACTGATTTACTACCATTAATTGATCAATATCAACAAGCCCACGTTCACGGAAATACATTTGATGGATTACCTCACCACCAGCCCCACCGCACTCTCCGGCGCACTCTCTGGTGCAGTTTCTGATGCATTGTCTGGTTTGGGCGACCTGGTCCAGCAGCTCACCGGCTCACTTCTCAGTCAGCATGCCCGCCTGATCAGTATGGACACCGCACAAGGTTCGGCCTTGCCAGAGTCCTTGGTGGTGGAAGCGTTTACCGGCTACGAGGCAGTCAATGCGCTGTTTTTATTTGATATCGATGCCTTCAGCGTCTCTACCGAGGTCGATCTGAAACAGTTTATCGGCGAAGAAATCACCTTGCGTCTGTTACAAGCGGATGGTTCACGGCGAGCCTGGCATGGCTACTGTACACAGGCGTATTGGCTGGGGGCGGATGGCGGTACGACCCGCTATCGCTTACGCTTAGAACCGTTTTTGTCCTTCTTACGCTTACGCCGTGACTCGTTTATTTTTCAGGACAAAGATGTCCAGCAGATCGTCACCGATTTACTCGCTGATTATCCACAAGCCCATTTCCGATGGGATGTGACGCAACCCCTGCTTGCGCGCCCTGTCTGTACCCAATACCGTGAGAGTGATCTGGAATTCTTCACCCGCTTACTGGCCTCCGAAGGCTTGAGCTGGCGCTTTGAGCATGATCAGAGTGCTAGCGGCTCCGATGCAGCATCTTCCGTCTCTTCTGCTCGCTCTTCCCAATCTGCTGATTCTGCTCACTCTGCTGGCGATGTGCCGCATGCCAGACATACGCTGGTGATCTTCGATGCGCAAGCGACAGCGCCTGACTTGGTAGTTGGCTTAGCTGGTGAGGGTTCTGGGAGTAAGCTTATCCGTTTTCATGGGGTGCGCGCGTCTGAATCGAGTGATGCCATCAATCAGTTTTCTGCACGCCGTTCTGTGCAAGCCAATGCGGTGAGTTCGTCTAGCTGGGATGCACGTCAAGTGAGTGCGCCAGCCGCAGAGTCGGCCTCGGGTCTGGACAATGGGATGTTGCCGTCCTTGTCTCTTTACGATGGTGCAGCAGAGCAGCGGTATGCCGACAGTGGCGTGGCCACGCAGCATAGTGAGCTGGTATTGCAGGCGCTGGAATTACGTAATAAGACGTTTAGCGGTGCCGGTGCGGTACGTTGCCTGGCCTCGGGTTATGTGTTTCAGCTGAGTCAGCATGATCACTATGGTGCCGATGGTGCTGACAATGCGTTCACCGTGTTATCGGTACGGCATCAGGCAACCAATAATCTGGGCGCGGGGATGGCGACGATGTTGTCATCGCCTGAGCTGGAACGGGGGACATATCGCAATCAATTTACCTGTGTGCGCCAAGTCGTGCCGATTGTGCCGGAGATCACGGCATGGCGACGTGCGCCGGTTGCCTTGGGGGCGCAGGTGGCTTTGGTGGTGGGATTGGCAGCAACACCATTGACGACCGACAGGGATCATCGGATTAAAGTGCAATTCCCGTGGCAGCGCGGTGCAATGCCCGTGGCGGGTGGGTTGACAGAGTCGGGGGCTGGTTCTGCTAGTTCTGCTAGTTCTGCTAACAACAGTAATCACAGCGGTAATGCGCCCGGTAATGAGACTTCGGGTACCTGGGTGCGAGTGGCAGAGGCCTTGTCTGGTCCTAACTGGGGAAGCAATTTCACGCCACGCATCGGTTCTGAGGTCTTGGTCGATTTTATTGAGAACGAGATGGATAGACCAGTGGTGGTGGCGTCTTTGTTTAATGGCGCCGATCTACCGCCGTATGCGGCTGGGGTGGATTCGGGGGTGAATCATGCGGGGGTGTTGTCGGGTTTCCATAGCCAGAATCTGAGTGGTGATGGCTACGATGGCTACAACCAGTGGGCGGTGGATGATACGGCGCAGCAGTTGCGCATGCGACTGGCGACGAGTACGGCGGCGTCTCAGTTAAATCTGGGCTATCTGATTGCGCAGGCGCCGACCTCGGCACAACGCGGTCATTATCGGGGTCAGGGCTTTGAATTACGCTCGGATGCCTGGGGGGTGGTGCGTGGTGCGCAGGGGGTGTTGTTGTCGACGACCCAGCGCTCAGTGAATGGCAGTAGCGTGACGTCGACTCAGCTGGATGTCGCAGAGAGCGTGGCGCAATTAAAGGGGGCGGCGTCATTGAGCGATGCTTTGTCACAGGCGGCGCGTCATCAGCAGGCTTTGATCAGTAACGAGGCGATGCAGGCGCAGACGGCCTTGATCAAGGCGATCGATCCCCAACAAGCAGGGAAGTATCCGGGGCCCGTCAATGGGCAGGCGGCGTTGAAGCCTGCTGGTGGTACTAGGGTACTAGATGCCGCGCAGCCGGTAGAGAAATTTGCGTCGCCTTTGATGCATCTGGAGAGTCCAAGCAGCATCCATTGGGCAAGTCCTGCGTCCACTGCCCTCTTCGCGGGTCAACATCTTCAGTGGACTACCCAGACCGATACCCATTGGGCGGCGGCGATGACGACGTCGCTGGTGTCGGGTGAGGCGACTAGTTTGTTTAGCCATGCGGGGGGGATTCAGGTGTTTGCGGGGAATGGTCCTTTGTCCTTGCAGGCGCATACCGGTCAGCTGGAGTTGTTGGCGGACAAGGCTATTACCGTGGTGTCAGTCAATGATCAGATTGAGATCAATGCCAAGCAGAAGATCACACTGCAAGCAGGCCAGTCGTCGATTACGCTGGAGGGGGCGAATATTACCTTTGCTTGTCCGGGGAACTTTACGGTCAAAGGGGGACTGCATGCTTTTGAGGGTGGGGCTAGAGGGGCGGCGACGCTTGCTCCTTTGCCGGACCGCATCGTCCCACCTATTCCTCCAGAAAAATCTTTGTTTGTAAAATACGATGAACAAATCGTTTATAAAGATGCCCACGATGCGCCAATAGCAGACATGCCTGTTCATGTCGTCAACAAGACTGACAAAACGCAAAAAGTGATTAATAAAAGCCCAGAAAAAGGTGATATTGAGCGGCTGGATACAGCAAGTGCACAACCGCTGGACTACGCGCTGCGCTACTCAGCATTTAAGCTCAAAAAATAAGCCTTGCTACCTAATCTGATTGCTGAGTTTGATGACTAAGCCATATTAATACGCATCACCTTCACGGAAACCCCATCAATGGATCATACAGAAATAGAAAACGGCGTACATCTGGAAGTGTTGGGTACCTGCATGACCAACACCACGCCCGATTCTCAACATACCGCGACGGTGCAGTACAAGCACCTGTGGTCATTCGCCCAAGAAGCAGCCCTCATTGCCGTTTGTGAAAAAAGTCCCAAAGATGCTTGCTATTACTTGATTGATGACCCGGAACGTCGCGCCAAACGGATCGCCGCCAATTATGCCGATCTGTATTTTAAAAGCAGCGATAAATCCAAAGGTAATCTCCAGTTTTATTGGGTCGCACTCGCTGCGTTTGTCGTCAAAGATATTGTGGAGGCCTACCGCTTTGCTCGTGAAGAAGTCTTGCAACGTGAATGGAAGGATGTTGCCAGTGCCTTCCGTAATTCTTCACTGGCGGATATAGGCAGTCTGATGAGCAGCGGTAGCTCGCCGTACCAACATGTGATGCGAACCTATGCGGCGCTGGCCAAAGGCAATCTCTGGCTATTCATGGACATTTACCCTTGGCTTTGGTTTTTTATGGAATATGGTATCAATCGGGATGGCAGTCTGAATAAAACCCGGCTAGATGCCTGTCTGGGTGAGCGCAACTTAGCGACGTTTCAGATTCAATCCAAAACTGCGGTAGAAGAACTCCCTTTCGGACCCGAATGGCTCGGCCGGCTCAGTGGCCGTCTGAGCGCCGATCCAGTCTACAAAAAGGCGGGCAGCTACTTTGACACACCACCCAGCTGGAGTCAGGATGGTGGTTACGGCCAATATACCGCCGCCACGCAGTTAGCCCATCGGTACTGTAAAGCGCATGTCAAAGAATACGACAATGGCTATCGCACACCCGCTAGTGCGTACTGGGGTAAATTTAAAGAAGCCTACTTTGTGATGGAGTCAGAACATGTGGAACTGGGGCGTGTCACTCAAGACCACGCAG
Source organism: Undibacterium sp. (assembly GCA_025352365.1). Taxonomy (GTDB): domain Bacteria; phylum Pseudomonadota; class Gammaproteobacteria; order Burkholderiales; family Burkholderiaceae_D; genus Undibacterium. The sequence continues at coordinate 5,037 of JANXTO010000278.1, forward strand.
CCATTGCGGAGATCGTGAAGGCAAGGCAGTTTAAGGTGACGGGGGAAATTCGACAGGCTTATGCGAAAATCATCGAAGAACACGCCACTTCCGACAAAAACAAAAAATTTAATCATCAGAAAAAAGAACTTGCGATCATTGCGCAACACGAACAAGTCAATGTACTACAGCCATTAATCTACAACGATCCTGAACTCAAAAAAACCATGGACATGAACCACGAATTTAGTCGTCTGACAGGGGGATGGTTGTCGCCACAATTCAAAGTCGTGTACAGCTTTTTACCCAAAACCGATGATCCCAAATTACAAACGATCTTTGATGTACCTGATGGTGTTAAAGACCGATTTACGGGGGCGAAAAAGAGTTTGCCTAATAAGGAAGACAGGATGGACTTCGTGAATAAAATTGCTAAAAAATTTAATGGGCTGATGTCAACTGACCTAACTTACATGGAAGGTGAATT
>JANXTO010000303.1 GCA_025352365.1 Undibacterium sp.
GTCTTTTTCATTTTTACTTCCCCATCAATCGTGGTTTGTAGGGAAAAAAGTTTAATACTGTATTACGATGGTGGCTTTGATGTAGATCAATCCAAGTCAAACCTGCAACTCAACTCTTGAAGTATCTAAGAATGCGAGCGAACTGGAATGCTATATCTATATGACTATGTATCTCGTATGACAGTAAAATAATTTTGGATTTTTATCAGGGGATGCAAACACAAAGACATTTGTGTTTATCGAGACTAGAACCAATGGTCAAAACCTATTTCTGATCACTGGTAAGACTCCAATTTTTTGAGGATGACTTTAGAAAATTGGAGAAAATAGAAAAGAAGTGCGTCGGGAGGGGCTCGAACCCCCGACCCATGCCTTAGAAGGGCATTGCTCTATCCAGCTGAGCTACCGACGCGCGGGAGAAGTATGTGAATTGTTATGCAATAACACTTACCATAACAACCAAATATTCTGGTACAGAATACTTGGATTCAATTCAATCAAATTCTTAAGTGCTATTGAATTATTTAGTACTTATATTATTCGCGGTACTGGCCAAATAATATAAAAAACCGAAGGCTGAATAGTACATGGTATCGCTTCCATATTCAATAATGTGACTGACACAAATTCAAATATAAAATTAGGCAGGCGTTATAGAGTCGACTAACCTGCGAGCAAATTTATTGGCCATTTCTAGATCGACCGCCTCAACCATAACGCGCACTAATGGTTCAGTACCAGAAGCGCGAATCAGCACTCGCCCTTTGTTACCTAACTCTGCTTCTATGCGCTGTTTTTCTAAAACGGCAGCTTCATTTTTCTGCCAGTTAAATCCGGCAGGCACTTTAACATTGAGTAAAACTTGTGGGAATAAGATCAAATGTTCAAAACATTGATCCAGGGTCTTACCATTGCGACGGAGCGCAGATAAAACTTGCAACGCAGAGACAATACCATCGCCCGTAGTGTGCTTATCCAGGCAGAGTAAATGTCCGGAACCTTCACCACCTAGCATCCAGCCACGCTCTTGCATTTGTTCCAGCACGTATCTGTCGCCCACTTTAGCCCGGACAAAACCAACGCCCAAATCCTGCAATGCCAACTCAACCGCCATATTGGTCATCAAAGTACCAACCACACCCTGAACTGAACCAATTGCAAGACGATCCATCACCATCAAATAAAGTAGTTGGTCGCCATTATAAATTTTACCGTTCCTATCGACCATAACGAGGCGATCGGCATCACCATCCAAAGCGATACCGATATCTGCATGATTCGCTCTGACGGCAATAGCCAACGCATCTGGCGCGGTAGCACCGACCTGGTCATTAATATTAAAACCGTTCGGCTGATTACCGATAGAGATAACTTCAGCACCTAATTCATGAAATACATGCGGAGCGATATCGTAAGCTGCACCATGCGCGCAATCGACTACGATCTTCAAACCGCGTAAATCTAATTCGTTGGGGTAAGTACTTTTACAAAATTCGATATAGCGACCATTTGCGTCACGCAGACGATGCGCCTTGCCGAGTAAATCTGAACTAACACAGTCCATCCCATTTTCTAGCTCGGCCTCAATTGCGAGCTCGACTTCATCAGGTAATTTATTGCCCAGCGCAGAAAAAAACTTAATCCCGTTGTCATAATAAGGATTATGTGAGGCAGAAATCACGACACCAGCCGACAAGCGTAAGGCTCTGGTCAAGTAAGCTACAGCAGGAGTAGGCATCGGCCCTGAGAGCATAACATCAACTCCAGCTGCAGCAAATCCTGCCTCTAAAGAAGCCTCTAGCATATAGCCAGACACCCGAGTATCTTTACCGATCAAGACAGTAGGCTTACCCTCTCCTTTATGTCCACGTTGCGCTAACACTTTGCCGGCAGCATAACCTAAGCGCATTACAAAATCAGGGGTAATTGGTGCGACGCCAACTTTGCCGCGGATACCGTCGGTACCAAAATATTTTCTCGTCATTTTTATTTTCTTTCTTTAATTTGATAACGCGCGCCACACGGCTAACGCATCGACGGTCTCTGCTACGTCATGCACTCGTAAAATTTTTGCGCCATTGGCGACGGCTGCGATTGAGGCAGCAATACTTGCGGCAAGACGCTGCTCTACGCTTTTCCCTGTGATTGCTCCCAACATCGATTTACGCGATAAACCAGCAAGTATTGGCATACCAAATCTAGCTTGAAATTGATCTATATTTTTCAGCATTGCCACATTATGCTGCAAGGTTTTTCCAAAGCCAAATCCGGGATCAAGGCAAATACGTTGAGGCGCAATTCCAGCATTTAATAAATCGGCCACCATCGCATCTAAGAAATCAGTTACCTGAGTATTTACATCGTCATACTCAGGTTGAAGTTGCATATCTGACGGCGTATTTTGCATGTGCATCACACATAAGCCAACATCAGCCTTGGCAACAACATCGATAGCGCCTGGTGCTCTAAAGCCGTTGATATCGTTGATCATATCAACATCTGCAAGAATGGCTTCTCGCATTACTTGTGTCTTGTAGGTATCGACGGATAAGGGCTTACCACAATCACGCAAAGCATAAATCACTGGCATAACCCGGCTCAACTCCTCATCGAGCGATAAAGGCGTCGCACCTGGCCGAGTAGATTCGCCGCCAATATCAATAATATCTACACCATCTCGTATCATCTGCTCCGCATGTGAGAGCGCCGCATCTAATCCCTGGAATTGCCCTCCATCTGAAAATGAGTCAGGCGTAATGTTGAGTATTCCCATTACTAAAGGACGAGACTCTGACTCCTGTAACGGAAATCGATATCGACCACATTCGAAATAATTATTCATGAATATAAAAATTTAGGGCGAGAATCGCTTCTCACCCTAAATTAAAGTCAAACTATTGATTGATATTTAAGCTGGTGCCGCCGCGTTTGGAGATACACCACCAGACGTTGTATCCGTCGGCGTCTTACGTGTTGACTGACCTAACTTTGGCGGGCGTGGATCTATGCCGCTCATGATGTCATTGATTTGATCAGCATCGATCGTTTCCCAATCTAACAAAGCTTTAGTCATTGCTTCAACTTTGTCGCGATTCTCTTCGAGCAATTTACGGGACAGGGCATATTGTGTATCCAGAATATTACGAATTTCTGCATCTACTTTTTGCTGGGTTACTTCAGAAATCGTTTTTGAAGGTCCGCCAAAGTATCCTTCACTTTGACTATCTTCATACACCATCACACCCATGCTGTCAGACATACCAAAGCGTGTCACCATTGCACGGGCCAACTTAGTTGCACGTGAAAAATCGTTCGACGCACCAGTGGACATTTGACCGACAAAAATTTCTTCAGCAATTCGACCGCCAAACAAAATGGAAATTTCCTCCAGCATTTTATCTTTGTAGCCGCTAATCGGATCATGCTCTGGCAACTGCCATGTCAGACCCAATGCAAACCCACGCGGCATGATTGTTACTTTGTGGACTGGATCTGCCTTTGGCAAAAGTTTAGCGACAACGGCATGGCCAGACTCATGATAAGCAGTATTACGGCGTTCATCTTCACGCATGACCATGGATTTGCGCTCAGGTCCCATGAAAATTTTGTCCTTAGCATCTTCAAAATCAAGCATTTCGACGATGCGTTTATTGCGACGTGCAGCAAACAAAGCAGCTTCGTTGACGAGATTGGCAAGATCTGCACCTGACATGCCTGGTGTACCACGTGCCAAAATATCGGCTTTGACGTCCGTGCTGATAGGCACTTTGCGCATATGCACATTCAAAATTTGCTCACGACCACGAATATCCGGCAAACCAACGGAGACTTGGCGATCAAAACGACCAGGACGCAATAAAGCCTTATCAAGGACGTCAGCACGGTTAGTCGCTGCAATCACAATCACACCAGAATTAGCCTCAAAGCCATCCATCTCTACCAGCATCTGATTCAATGTCTGTTCGCGCTCATCATTACCGCCACCCATACCGGCACCACGATGACGACCAACAGCATCAATTTCATCAATGAAAATAATACATGGTGCATGCTTCTTGGCATTTTCAAACATGTCACGCACACGGGAAGCACCAACACCAACAAACATTTCAACAAAATCAGAACCGGAAATAGTGAAGAATGGTACCTTCGCCTCACCCGCAATCGCACGTGCCAACAAAGTTTTACCTGTACCCGGTGGACCAACCATTAAGATACCACGTGGAATACGACCGCCGAGCTTTTGGAATTTGCTTGGGTCACGCAAGAAATCAACAATCTCGCCAACTTCTTCTTTCGCCTCATCACACCCTGCGACATCAGCAAAAGAAACGTTGTTGTTAGTATCGTCCAGCATACGTGCTTTAGATTTACCGAATGAAAATGCACCACCTTTGCCGCCGCCTTGCATCTGACGCATGAAAAACACCCAAACGCCAATTAACAACAGCATTGGGAACCAAGAAATAAAGACTTGGGAAAGGAAGGACTGCTCTTCAGGCGGTTTGTTATCAAATTTAATGCCGTTGTTTACCAGATCACCTACTAAACCACGATCAAATATCGTAAGTTGTGATTTGACTTTTTTACCATCCAGCGTAGTCGCTGTAACAGTACGATTGGCATCATCAATCGTTGCATCTTTAATGTGCTTAGCCCTAACCTCATCCAGAAATTCGGAATACGGCATAGAGGCAGTGTTAGCAGACATGCCTTTGTCAAACTGTTTAAATACCATAAACAGCACTAAGGCAATGACTACCCATATCGCCGCTTTTGAAAACATATTATTCACGAGAACTCCTTGGACGTAGAACTACGCCTGTACACACAATAATTTTGCATCATACCCGTATTGGATAGAGCTTGCTAGAGTGCATATGTTGCCATTCTTGGTAATTATCAAGAGCGGATTAACATATAAATCATTACTTTTTACTTTTTTAACTATTCTTTAAACCTCTACCGAGTAAGAAAATCTCAGAAGACTTATCTTTGCTAGCTTTGGGTTTTTTGCTGATCACAGTTTTAAATTGTGTTTTAAACATGGTTACAATCGTATTGTAAGCAGGACCATGAAAACATTTTACTAGCAATGCACCAGAGGGTTTTAAGTGTGCATTAGAGAATTCAACCGCCAATTCAATAATATATTCAATGCGCGCCGCATCCACTGTGGAATTGCCTGATAAATTGGGTGCCATATCTGATAATACAAGATCAAGCTTGCGCCCCAGCAATTTAGCCTCTAGCTGATTTAGTACGTCGGCTTCGCGAAAATCTCCCTGGATGAACTGAACATCTGCAATTGGTTCCATTAGCAGCAAATCTAACGCAAAAATCTCGCCCAAGATCCCGCCACCGTCTTTACCGGCTAGTTTATTGCGTACATATTGCGACCAACTACCAGGGGTTGCGCCAAGATCGACGATAATTTGACCTGGCTTGATTAATTTTTCAGCCTCATCGATTTCCTTGAGCTTGTAAACAGCGCGCGCACGATAACCTTCCTTTTGTGCCAATTTGACATAAGGATCGTTAATATGATCGTGCACCCAATTTTGATTGAATTTATTTTTTGCCATTCGCGTAAAATACTGCTTTTAAAGGAATTTATATGTTGAAACTCACGCCCGCTGAACGCAGCGAACTGCGCTCTGAAGCCCATGCACTAAAACCCATCGTATTGATCGGTGAAGCCGGTTTATCGCCTGCCGTGATGAAGGAAATCGATGCTGGCCTTAATATCCATGGATTAATTAAGGTACGTGTGTTTGGCGATGATCGTGAAGCACGCGTTGCCATGTACGATACCATTTGTAGCTCCTTAGAAGCTGCGCCGGTACAGCATATTGGCAAATTATTGGTTATTTACCGTCCTAAGTTAGACGGCATTAAGGAAACCAAGCTAGTCAAAAAAGGCAAAGGTATGCGCGAGGTAACTATCGTCAAACCTAGCGCCAGTGGCACCAAAAAACCTAGTGTCTCAAAAGTCATGGTAAAGGGCAATGAGCGGGTAACTCAGGGCGGCTCAATAAAACGTGCTAAACCACGTCAAACTAGCGTCAAAAAATCAGCCCTCGGTAATACCTGATCACATTGAAGCGACAACGCCATAAAACTAAGCAGCTCTGCGCTCAATATACTAAATAATATTTTTTATTTAAAAATGGTCGGCTCTATGTAGCGCTGACCATTTTTGTTATTCGGCTTAAATGTACAGCACTTCTAATACTTCATATTCACGAATACCTGCAGGCGCTTGCACACCAACTATATCGCCAACATATTTACCGATCAATGCACGAGCAATTGGGGAGCTGATTGATACTTTACTGAGTTTAATATCAGCTTCGTCGTCGCCTACAATTTGATAGCTCACTTTCTGTTCATTATCTAAATCCTCCAAATGCACGGTCGCTCCAAATACCACGCGCCCCTCTGCATCTAAAGTTGTCGGATCAATGATTTGCGCCGCACTGAGCTTGCCTTCCAGCTCGGCGATACGACCTTCAATAAAACTTTGACGCTCTTTAGCCGCATCATATTCTGCATTTTCAGACAAGTCGCCTTGAGCGCGAGCTTCTGCAATCGCATTAATTACATCTGGACGCTCTTTGGTCTTCAAATTATGTAATTCTTGCTTAAGCAGTTCTGCGCCAAATTTGGTAAGAGGTACTGTACTCATTTCATTCACACTCATAAAGTAAAAATACAGAGGCCACATCTGGCATCCGGATTGGACACCGTCTGTGACCTCTGTATCGAAGTTTAAGCTATTTGCTTAGTGTAAGGTTTTATGTAGACCTTGTAAATCATAGACATGCAATTCATCTAGATGACGCATACCTTGAACTGCAGCCTCCGCACCAGCAATCGTGGTGTAGGTTGGTACGCGCGCTGCAAGCGAAGATACACGAATAGCACGAGAATCCGTAATCGCGCTACGTTTTTCTTCTACGGTATTAATCACCAAAGCGATCTCATGATTTTTGATGATATCAACGACATGCGGACGGCCCTCAGCCACTTTATTGATCGTACTGACCGGAATACCCGCTGCTGCAATCGCTGCAGCCGTGCCCTTAGTCGCTACGACAGCAAATCCCATCTCTACCAGATCACCGGCTACTTTTACTGCGCGTGGTTTGTCACTACCTTTGACACTAAGGAAAACTTTGCCAGAGGTTGGTAGTTTGATACTAGCCCCCAGTTGTGACTTGACGAAGGCTTCACCAAAAGTTTTACCAACGCCCATCACTTCACCAGTGGATTTCATTTCTGGGCCAAGAATCGTATCCACACCAGGAAACTTTACAAATGGGAACACCGCTTCTTTTACACTGAAGTAAGACGGCACAACTTCTTTATGAATACCTTGAGAAGCCAGTGACTGACCCACCATACAACGCGCAGCAATTTTAGCCAATTGCAAACCAGTGACTTTCGATACGTAAGGTACTGTTCGAGATGCTCGTGGATTTACTTCCAGAACAAATACAACATCTTTACCGTCTTGCTGCTGAATCGCAAACTGTACGTTCATCAAGCCGACAACGTTCAAGCCTTTCGCCATCAATGATGTCTGACGCTTTAATTCCTCAATCGTCTCTGCGGCAAGTGAATAAGGCGGCAAGGAACATGCAGAGTCCCCAGAATGCACGCCTGCTTGTTCAATATGCTCCATCACGCCACCAATGAAGGTGTGTTCGCCATCAGAAATACAATCGACATCGACCTCGATCGCATCATTCAGAAAGCGATCAAGCAATACTGGTGAGTCATGCGATACCTTGACTGCCTCACGCATATAACGCTCAAGATCACGTTGCTCGTGCACGATTTCCATCGCACGTCCACCCAACACATAGGATGGACGAACCACTAAGGGATAACCAATTTCCTGCGCTAACTCCAACGCTTGGGTTTCGGTACGCGCTGTACGATTAGGTGGTTGACGCAGACCAAGCTTATGCAACATTTGTTGAAAACGCTCGCGATCTTCAGCTGCGTCAATCATGTCTGGCGATGTACCAATAATCGGTACGCCATTCGCCTCCAGATCCAAAGCTAATTTCAATGGTGTCTGTCCGCCGTACTGCACAATCACGCCGACTGGCTTTTCTTTATCGACGATTTCTAATACATCTTCTAAAGTCAAAGGCTCAAAGTACAGACGATCGGATGTGTCGTAGTCAGTCGAAACCGTTTCTGGATTACAGTTGACCATGATGGTTTCGTAGCCATCTTCGCGCATCGCAAAAGCCGCATGGACGCAGCAATAATCAAACTCAATACCTTGACCGATACGATTTGGACCGCCACCCAACACCATGATTTTTTTCTTATCGGTCGGTGCAGACTCACACTCTTCTTCATAAGTCGAATACATGTAAGCAGTTTTAGTTGCAAACTCCGCAGCACAAGTATCTACACGTTTATAGACTGGCCGAATATTTAAGGCATGGCGACGCTCACGCACCGCAGTGTCCGTAGTCTTGAGTAGCTTTGCCAATCGACGATCAGAGAACCCTTTTTGCTTAATCTTTAGCAACACTTCTTTATCTAGCTCATCCAGATTCTGGTGATCTAACCACAGCTCGATATCGACAATATCCTTAATCTGCGCTAGGAACCACGGGTCAATATGCGTCAGCTGATGTACTTCCTCCAAGCTAAAGCCAAGACCAAACGCATCACCGACATACCAGATACGATCAGGACCAGGCTCGCCCAATTCTTCTGCGATAACTTCACGATCCAGCGTTTTTTGGTTCATACCATCAACGCCAACCTCTAAGCCACGCAGTGCTTTTTGAAAAGATTCCTGGAAAGTTCTACCGATTGCCATGACTTCACCAACCGACTTCATCTGCGTTGTCAGATGATTGTCTGCTTGCGGGAATTTTTCAAAAGCAAATCGAGGAATTTTGGTAACGACATAATCAATCGAAGGCTCGAATGACGCTGGGGTAGCGCCACCGGTGATTTCATTACGCAGTTCATCCAGAGTAAAACCAACCGCCAGTTTGGCAGCGATCTTCGCAATTGGAAAACCTGTTGCTTTCGATGCCAGGGCAGATGAACGGGATACACGCGGATTCATCTCAATCACAATCATGCGACCATCGGCAGGATTGATAGAGAATTGAACATTAGAGCCGCCAGTATCGACACCAATTTCACGCAAAACTGCCAACGAAGCGTTACGCATGATTTGGTATTCCTTGTCAGTCAGTGTCTGCGCAGGCGCTACCGTGATTGAGTCGCCGGTATGGACGCCCATAGGATCCAGATTCTCAATAGAGCAAACAATGATGCAGTTATCCGCTTTATCGCGTACAACTTCCATCTCAAATTCTTTCCAGCCGATCAGTGATTCTTCAATCAGCAACTCACTAGTAGGTGACGCCTCTAAACCGCGCTTGCAAATAGTCTCAAACTCTTCTTCGTTATACGCAATACCACCGCCGGTGCCGCCCATAGTAAAGGATGGGCGAATAATCACTGGAAAACCGAGTGTCTTCTGCACTTCCCATGATTCATCCATGTTATGCGCGACGCCGGAACGGGCAGAACCCAGACCAATTTTAGTCATCGCATTTTTAAACTTAGAGCGATCCTCTGCTTTGTCGATTGCTTCTGGTGAAGCGCCGATCAGTTCGCAATTGTATTTGGTCAGGATGCCGTGTTTGTGCAAATCCAGAGCGCAATTCAAGGCAGTCTGACCGCCCATCGTCGGCAAAATGGCATCCGGCTTTTCTTTGGCGATAATACGTTCTACCACTTGCCATGTAATTGGCTCAATGTAAGTCACATCGGCCATTTCAGGATCAGTCATGATGGTCGCTGGATTGCTGTTGACCAAAATGACTTTATAACCCTCTTCACGCAAAGCCTTACATGCTTGGGCACCGGAATAATCGAACTCACAAGCCTGACCAATAATGATCGGGCCGGCACCAATAATCAGGATGCTTTTTATATCGAGACGTTTAGGCATTTTTATTGTTCTCCGTTTGCCTGCGCTTTTGCTGCGCTCATTAAATTAGTAAAGCGATCAAACAAGTAGGCGATATCCGTCGGACCTGGGGATGCTTCTGGATGTCCCTGGAAGCAAAATGCCGGCTTATCAGTACGCTCAAAGCCTTGCAAAGAACCATCAAACAAAGAGACATGCGTAATGCGGCAGTTAGCAGGCAGTGAATTTACATCAACTGCAAAACCATGATTCTGCGACGTGATCAACACTTGTTTAGTGTCCAAATCTTGCACTGGATGATTAGCACCATGATGACCAAATTTCATCTTGAGCGTTTTAGCACCGGAAGCCAGCGCCATAATCTGATGTCCAAGGCAAATACCAAAAGTAGGTATGTCTTT
>JANXTO010000266.1 GCA_025352365.1 Undibacterium sp.
GCTTTGGCGATTTCGCGCAGGGTCGAGTCATGAAAGATAATGAAGGCCGCTGTGTTGTGCGCCTTGGCAGTTTCTACCCGCCACCAACGTAGTTTTTCGAAGATCGCTTGCTCGCTATTCGAGAGATTTGATTCAGCATAATCTTTCGCCGATTGACGTTTATGTTTGACGGCTTTTTCTGCTTTTTTGTATTGCCGCAGTTGTACTTTGGTCTCGCCTTTTAAAACAGCGCGTGACTCCTGAGTTAGTTTGAGCGAGCTAAAATTGTCATAATCGACTGAGACCAGACCGAGTGCGATTAATTGTCGCAACAGAGCGCGCCACTCTGCTTCGCTTTTGTCAGAGCCTATACCAAAAGTGGACAGATGATCATGTCGCCATTGCTTGACGCGATCAGTGTCGATGCCACGCAAAACGTCAATGATATGACCCGCAGCAAAGCGTTGATCGGCACGGTAGATAGTAGAAAGGATTTTTTGTGCTGCCAGGCTGCCATCAAACGAGGTTGGTGGTGACAAGCAGGTGTCGCAGTTGCCGCAGGCTTGCGATTGTTGTCCAAAATAATCGAGGATATGTACGCGCCGGCAATTCAGCGTTTCGCACAAGCCCAGCATGGCATCAAGCTTAACGCCTTGCACACGTTTAAAGGTTTCATTTGCTTCAGATTCGTCAATCATACGACGCTGCTGAACTACGTCTTGCAAACCATAGGCCATCCAGGCATTGGCACTCGTTCCATCACGTCCGGCACGGCCAGTTTCTTGATAATAGCCTTCAATACTTTTGGGTAAATCCAGATGGGCGACAAAGCGCACATCAGGTTTATCGATACCCATGCCAAAGGCGATTGTCGCCGTCATCACTATCCCGTCTTCGCGCAAAAAACGGGACTGATTTTTTGTCCGGTCCGGCAGCGCCATCCCGGCATGATAGGGCAGAGCAGTGATACCATTTTCATTCAAAAATTCAGCCGTTTCTTCGACCTTTTTACGCGACAGGCAATACACAATCCCCGCATCGCCATTGTGTTGCGCCTGAATAAAATCGAGTAATTGCTTGCGTCCATTCGCCTTCTCCACAATTTGGTAGCGGATATTGGGACGATCAAAGGACGATACAAATTGCAGTGCATTTTCTAACTGCAAGCGGTGAATAATTTCATCACGGGTTTGCTGATCGGCGGTCGCGGTCAGGGCGATACGCGGCACCGAGGGAAAGCGTTCATGCAAGATCGACAGCTTGATATATTCCGGACGGAAATCATGACCCCATTGCGATACGCAATGTGCCTCATCAATCGCAAAAAGAGCCAGTGGCGTTACCGATAATAATTCCAGACAACGCTGTGTCATCAAGCGCTCTGGCGCAATGTACACCATGTCCAACTCGCCGTTACGCATCATTTTTTCGATGCGTAAGGCTTCGTCAAAACTTTGTGTTGAGTTGAGAAAGGCAGCGCGCACACCAACTTCTTCCAGCGCATCCACCTGATCCTGCATCAGCGCAATCAGTGGCGAGATGACGATGCCGACGCCATGCCGTATCAGCGCCGGAATTTGATAACACAAAGACTTACCGCCGCCAGTTGGCATTAGCACCAGAGCGTCACCGCCCTTGACGACATGTCCGACAATTTGTTCTTGCTGCCCACGAAAAGACGGGTAGCCAAATACGGTTTGTAATAAGTGCAGTGCCGGATCGGCAGTATTGCTAGCTTCTGTCACAACTTAATCAACCCAGGCGATCGCGCCAGTGTAGGCAGTAACTAAAATCATGATGCCAAACGCGATGCGGTACCAGGCAAATGCATTGAAATTATGAGAAGCGATATAACGCAATAACCAGCGTACACAAAAGAAGGCTGAGATAAATGCGGCAACAGTTCCGAGGCTAAACACCGGCACATCGGTCATCGACAATTCATGACGTGCTTTGTAGAGCGAATATACAGTTGCTCCCAGCAGTGTTGGAATCGCTAAGAAGAACGAAAACTCAGTGGCGGCTTTTCTGCTTAAGCCAAATAACATACCGCCAATTATCGTCGCGCCTGAGCGGCTGGTTCCGGGGATCAAACCGAATGATTGAGCGATACCAATTTTGAGCGCATCTAACATCGTCATATCATCCACGGACTGGACACGCGCCACTTTGTCTTCACTGGCGACTGTGTTTGCGTTGCCGTTAACGGGTTTGTTTTTACGCTCTACCCACAAAATAATCAAGCCACCGATGATGAAGGCGAGTGCGACCGGAACCGGCGCAAATAAATAGGCCTTGATTGTTTTGATGAACAACACGCCGAGTATCGCTGCAGGCAAAAACGCAACCACTAGGTTGAGCGCAAATTTCTGAGATTTTTTATCGCTCGCTAACCCCATCGTCACGCTCGCAATTTTTTGCCGATATTCCCAGCAAACCGCGAAAATCGCACCAGCTTGTATCACGATATCAAATACTTTGGCCGTATCTGATGAAATGCCTTCGGTAAAGTTAATCAGACTACTTGTCAGTATCAAGTGCCCTGTAGAGGAGATCGGCAGGAATTCCGTCAGTCCCTCAACGATACCCATGATGATGATTTTTACGGCGAAGATAAGATCCATAGTCGGCAGAAAATTGTGAGTGAATGGGATGAAAAAAGAAGGTAGATGATGCGTCAATGCTGAACAAATATGAGAAAAATCGCATGCTCAATTAGTCGGCACGAAGCTTAACATGGTCGCATGCTACGCGCCCCTCGAATTTGTTACAAAGTACGATGAATTCATATACTCCCCATAAATTTTTTATTAAATGGCGTATTGTCCAAATAATATATGGATATATTTAAAATACTATATGGGAGTATTTAAATATAGCAAAGAATGTTTGTACAGGTCGGGCGCGTTTGAGATTCCGTCAGCGCTATGCAGATATATGCTGGCAGGGTGGTTGTCAGTGAAGAATATAAGGCTACGCAAAATTGTCCCGGCAAGGCGTGGCGACGAAGATAGCACTTGAGTAGAGTCAGGAGCTACAACGCAGCTGGGGCGATTTTGCGTAAGTCTTTGAGTAGCCCAACGTCGTCCCATTAATCCTGTTTTACAAAAATTGGATATGATCTATTTTGTGCCCGCGTTGCAGCGATATATTGCATGCACACTTCACATACTTACCTCCACTGTTGACCCATCATGCATAAATTAGTCTTATTTATATTCTTACTGGTCAGTCAGTTTGCCTCGGCGCAAACTTCTGGCAACTTGGAGGCTGGTAAGGCCGCCTTTAAAAAATGTGCTTCGTGTCACCAGGTTGGTCCCTCTGCCCGAGGTGGTTTTGGTCCTGAACTGAATGGCATTATCGGCAGACGGGCAGGGGAAACCAATGATTATCGATATTCACAAGCAATGAAAAATTCAGGCATCGTCTGGTCAGAGAAATCGTTGACCGCATTTTTGAAAGACCCCAGCGATCTTGTGCCCGGGACAAAAATGCGTTTTTACGGACTCGGTGATGAAAAGGAAATTGTCAATCTACTTACTTATTTACGCAGCTTCCCCGCGGTCAGTGCGAAGCCGGCGCAGTAATTCTCTCCAGTTCGCTAAGCCATAGAATCGCCTGCTCCCGGGTTGATCCGCACATCTCTGTGGACGGCTGAAGTCCCGAGCAACAAGAGGGGCGCTCCGGACGCCCAAAAATCTGACATTGATTATTTGCCGTCAATTGTATGCATCTGACGCCCGCCGGTTTGCCATTGGGCATTCCGGGGATAGCACTCGAAATCGAAGGGGCGGTGCAACATGCACCGCAATTGTCACGACAGATCATGTAGGTATTTGTGGATATTTTATTAGTAAACGTTATTCAGTAGAGTTTTGACCAGAATACGGCATGACTTGTGTTGCTGGTGCTTCGTAGACACTTTCCAGTTCCTACTTAAATAGTAGCAGAGACTTGCCATATTGAAAAACCATCAATCCCTCCGGTGATCTTGTCGTTCGCGGCTGTATTTTGTCATTTCAACTCCCAATTTTGTTGCTTGATCGCATATTGATGGCGGGATACTGATAGAAACCTGACAATCTGCCTCAGTGCGATGCAGCAATGGTAAACAACGCCAGAGCATGCTTTGGTAAGGCTGTAGCGGAAACTGTTTCCTTGACGCTCAGGGTAGAGAAGTTTATATTACTGACTCTTCAGTAAGTTAAATTTCCCCATCATCATGCCCTGTCCGTTCAAGCCCCGCTGGGAGCGTCGTAAGGATGCTCGCCCTCAAGAACTACTCGCTGCTGCGCTCGATTTGTTTGTCGAACGCGGATTTGCTGCTACCCGTCTGGACGATGTGGCGCGCATTGCAGGTGTCTCTAAAGGGACTTTGTATCTGTATTACAGCAGTAAAGAGGAGCTGTTCAAAGCAGTCGTGCGTGAAAGCGTTGTGCCTTTAATTGGCGAGGCGGGTGAATTAATTGATCAATTTACTGGCAGCACTGCCGATTTGTTCCGCCAGTTCATGGGAACCTGGTGGGAGCGGATTGGCAAAACTAAATTATCGGGACTGAGTAAGTTGATGATGGCGGAAGCGGCTAACTTCCCTGATCTGGCACAGTTTTATTACGAAGAAGTGATCGCCCCCAGCGATGCAATGATGATACGTTTGTTGCAAAGAGGTATCGATAGCGGGGAAATGCGGAAAATTGATCCTAGTATTGGCGCCAAGATATTGATCGCGCCGATGATCATGATGATGATGTGGAAGCATTCTTATAGCGTGGGTCAGATTCGGACCGAGGACCTAGAAACCTATTTGGAACACTACATGGACATGGCATTACGTGGACTGTTAGTTAATCCAAACTGAAGTAGTCAGTTAACGCCGGTGGACGGGCGCTCTGTTGATTTAAATTGGCCTGAATTTGTCTAACTTAGTCTGAGAGGGGGCCACTGCAACACTGGTGTATTCGCTTAAAAAAACAAAATAAAAATTAAATAACACGGGATAACTATGCTGCAGCGTCGGGGATTATGGATCATTGTTGTATTGGTATTGCTGGGTGCAGGATTTTTTTTCATGAAGAAAAAATCGAGCGGCAGCTTACAGAATACAAACACAGCACAAAAAGCAGTCGCCAGCGTGACAGCGACCACAAACACACCACAAATACCGCAAATATTAGAGTTTTTACCCACGGATATTGTGACGGTTGCTTCCACCGATATTCAAAAAACCTTAACCTTGTCGGGTGCTTTGCGTGCCATGAATCAGTCCGCAGTCAAAGCCAAAGTCGCAGCAGAAGTACGCGAAGTATTGGTACGTGAGGGTGAGGCAGTGCAGATCGGTCAGGTGTTAGTCAAAATGGACACCACAGAATACGATGCCAAGCTAGAGCAGGCACGTGGCGCACTTAAGGCAGCCCAAGGCCAGCTCGATATTGCCAAGCAAACTCGTGATAACAACAAGGCACTACTGGATAAAAATTTTATTTCAGCCAACGCCTTTGATAATGGCGTGAATCAATATGCAATCGCTGCTGCTAATGTCGATTCTGCCAAAGGTGCTTTATCCGTCGCCCAAAAAGCCTTGGCAGATACCGTTGTCAAGTCGCCGATTGCTGGCTTGGTCAGTGTTCGTAGTGTGCAACCCGGCGAAAAAGTCTCACCCGATAATCGCTTGCTAGATATTGTCGATTTGCGTGTGCTGGAGATGGAGGCAGCGGTTCCTAGTCAGGATATTGCAAGGATCAAATTAGGCCAGCAGGTGACGCTCAAAGTTGAGGGCATCACTACGGCGATCGTCGGTAAAGTGACGCGGATTAATCCGGCAGTGCAGTCCGGCTCGCGCTCTATCATGACCTATATTCAGGTCGCCAATACAGATGGGCAAGTTAAAGCGGGTGTCTTTGCCGAGGCGCAATTAGCACTCGATAAAAAGTCCGACGTGATGACTATCCCGCAAACGGCAGTGCAATACGATGGAAATAAAGCCTTTGTCTATGCGATTGAAAACAATCTCTTACAACAAAAAAATGTGACGCTGGGATTGCAAGGCGACAGCAAAGACGGTGCTAGCGTAGAGGTGTTATCTGGTCTGGCGAAAGATGCGCAAATCGTCAAAGCTAATCTCGGCAGTTTGCGTTCTGGCGTTGCAGTGAAAGTACTGCAAGCGGCCGCTCAGACCAACAAAGGCTAAACCATGTGGTTCACGCGGATTAGCATTGGCAACCCAGTCTTAGCGACCATGATGATGGTAGCGTTTGTGGTGTTGGGTTTGTTTTCATACAAGCGATTACGGGTGGATCAGTTCCCTGATATTACTTTTCCTGTAGTCGTCATCCAGACCGATTATCCGGGCGCATCGCCGGAAACGATTGAGTCGGACATCACCCGCAAAGTGGAAGAATCGGTCAACACCATCAATGGCATCAGCGCCCTGACTTCGCGTTCTTACGAGGGTAGTTCTGTGGTGATTATGGAGTTCGATTTAACCGTTGACCCGGCACAAGCCGCACAAGACGTGCGTGAAAAAGTTGCACTGATTAAGTCTGGATTCCGCAAAGAAGTCAAAGAACCACGGGTTACACGTTATGACCCTTCTGATAAACCTATTTTTTCGGTATCCGTTACTAACGACGACACGATTAAGAAACGAGATTTCCGTGAGTTGACGACTATCGGCGATCAGATCGTCAAAAAGCGTTTAGAGAATGTCCGCGGCGTCGGCTCTGTGACTTTGGTCGGTGGCGTCAAGCGTGAGATCAAGATTTATATTAAGCCGAATGAGATGGAAGCCCTTGGCCTGGGTGTCGATCAAGTCATTAATGCAGTAAAAAATGAAAACCAGGAATTACCAACAGGTGCAATACGCTCCTTAGATAATGAGAAGGTAGTGCAGATACAAGGGCGTATCAAAAATCCTGCCGATTTTGGTCGGATTATCGTCAGCAAGCGCGGTGGGCAACCGGTCTTTTTGTCGCAAGTAGCCACCATTATTGATGGACAAGAAGAGCAAGAAAGTCTGGCACTTTACAACGGTCAACGCACTCTGGCGCTGGATATTTTAAAAGCCCAGGGACAAAACACCATAGAAGTTGCCGATGGTTTGGCTGAGGCATTAAAGAATCTGACGCCACAACTTAAAGCCTTATATCCCGGTGTCAAAGTACAAGTCATTAAAGATGGTTCTCGCCAGATACGTGTCGGTGTAGAAAACGTGCGTAGAACCCTGATCGAGGGTGCTGCACTGACTATTCTGATCGTGTTCCTCTTTTTGAATTCATGGCGCTCAACGGTAATTACTGGCTTGACTTTACCAGTCGCTTTAATCGGTACGTTTTTATTCATGGATATGTTTGGCTTCACGATCAATATGATTACGCTGATGGCTTTATCGCTATGCGTTGGTTTATTGATCGATGATGCAATTGTGGTGCGTGAGAACATCGTGCGACATGCTGGCATGAAGGTGAATGGCAAGTATAAAGATCACCATACTGCTGCTTTAGAGGGTACGGCGGAAATCGGTCTGGCCGTTCTTGCAACGACGTTCTCGATCGTCGCAGTATTCTTGCCTGTCGGTTTTATGGGCGGCATTATTGGCCGGTTTTTCCATCAGTTTGGTATTACGGTGACAGCGGCGGTATTGATCTCGATGTTCGTCTCTTTCACCTTAGATCCTATGTTGTCGTCGATCTGGCCAGATCCTGATGTCCATGCCCATGCCGAAGATAAAGCTAGCAAAGGACGCAAAGGGTTTTACGCCAATACCATCGGTCGTGTGCTGGAGCAATTTGAGCACGGTGTACAGTGGTTTTCTGCGGCATATCAGAACATGCTCAGGTGGTCGCTCAAGCATCGCATCATGACTTTGCTCATTGCCACTTTGACTTTTATTGGCGGCTTATTGATTCCGATTGGTGGGCTGATAGGATCAGAATTTATTCCGCAAGCCGATTACTCAGAAACGGGTATCACCTTTTATACCCCGGTTGGTTCTTCCTTAGAACTGACCGAGACCAAGGTGCATCAAGTTGAGTCGGTGTTGAAAGAATTTCCAGAAGTCTTGGATACTTATAGCACCGTCAATACAGGTTCTGCCCAAGGTAAAAGTTATGTGACGACTTATATCCGTTTAGTCCCGCGTAAAGACCGTATTAGAAGTACATCGCAGATGTCGATTCCATTACGTAATCGCTTAACGCAGATCGCGGGCATTACCGTCACGCATATCGGCGCACTGGACGGCGTGGGTGGTGACAACAAACAACTCCGGTTTAGCTTGCTTGGTACCGATCTCAAGCAATTAGCCATCATGTCAGAAGACGTGCAGCGCCGCCTTCGCGCCATTCCGGGATTGGTTGATCTGGACTCCAGCTTGAAGGCTGAAAAGCCGACGATTTCAATTCAGCCTAAACGTGATATTGGCGCTGATCTGGGTGTTGGCGTGGCACAAATTGGGAATGCCTTGCGACCTTTATTAGCGGGTGAAGCCGCAACCACCTGGCGCGCACCAGATAATGAAAATTATGATGTATCAGTGCGTTTGTCGCCCAGCGATAGAAATAACCAAGACGATTTATCACGCTTGATGTTGGCAAGTTCTCAAACCAATGCCGATGGTTCCCCCAAGATGGTGCCTTTGCGTCAGGTCGCTGATATCCAGGCATCGACTGGCGCCAATCAGATTAATCGCCGGGATTTAAATCGTGAGGTTGAGCTATCAGCCAATGTGGTCGGGCGCTCTGCCGGAGAAGTTAGCGCCGAGGTCAAGAAGATTTTAGACAGCATGCAATGGCAGCCAGGTTATCGCTATCAGATGGGCGGAGCGTCTAAAAACATGGCGGAATCCTTTGGCTATGCCGTATCTGCACTGGCTTTGGCAGTGATTTTTATTTACATGAT
Organism: Undibacterium sp.; assembly: GCA_025352365.1. GTDB lineage: Bacteria > Pseudomonadota > Gammaproteobacteria > Burkholderiales > Burkholderiaceae_D > Undibacterium. Next base: position 8,875 of record JANXTO010000266.1, read on the forward strand.
TTTGGCATCGCAGTTTGCCAGCTTCTTGCAGCCGATTGCGATTATGACTGCTTTGCCAATGACACTGATTGGTGTTTTCCTGGCACTGATGTTTTTCCGGTCGACTTTGAATATGTTTTCCATTATCGGCTTCATCATGTTGATGGGTCTGGTGACCAAGAATGCGATTTTGCTGGTGGATTTCGCCAATCAGGCTCGTAGAGACGGGATGAACCGGATCGATGCCTTGTTAGAGGCCGCTCATGTCAGGTTGCGTCCTATTTTGATGACCACCCTGGCAATGGTATTTGGCATGGTGCCGCTGGCATTTGCCTTGACCGAGGGTTCAGAGCAAAGAGCACCTATGGGGCAGGCAGTGATTGGCGGCATTATCACCTCGTCCTTATTGACGTTGGTGGTTGTGCCGGTGATGTACACCTATCTGGACGATTTAGGTGAATGGTTTAAAAGGAAATGGCTATCTTGAACAAATTATCTTTACTCAGAATTGAAGCAGTAGCGGTACAGCAGGTGTAGTGAGTGTAGTTAGTGAAGGATTCTTCTATGTGGCAGCGCGCTTTGATAAAATGCGGGTTCCCCATCATTAATGCGACAGAGTGAACAATATGAATATCGAACAAGCCCGTTTTAACATGATAGAACAGCAAATCCGTCCATGGAATGTACTGGATCTGGATGTTTTAAATTTATTGATCATTTGTAAGCGCGAAAATTTTTTCCCGGAAAGCCAAAAAAGTCTGGCATTTTTTGATACCGAGTTACCGCTTGCGGACGGCACTTTTGCCCTGAGCCCAAAACTCGAAGCACGTATTTTGCAAGAACTGTTTGTTAAAAAACAGGAGTCGGTTTTAGTGATCGGTACAGGCACTGGATATTTACCCGCTTTGCTGGCGCATCAGGCACACCATGTCACTACGACTGAAACCAATCCAGCGCTGGCAGAAACCGCCAAACACAATTTGCGCGAGAACGATGTTCCTAATGTCACCGTGATTGTTGGCAACGGATTAATCGCTAATAACAATACTTACGATGTGATCGTTGTCAGTGGTTCGCTAGAGATTGTGCCCACGCATTTGCAACAGCAATTGAATGTTGGCGGTCGTTTGTTTGTGATCGCAGGTCAGGCTCCGGCGATGTCGGCGCAACTTATTTTGCGTGAATCAGCAACAGAATTTAAGACCACGACTTTGTTTGAAACAGTCGTACCGGCATTGCCGCAATCTGTGCCTGCATCCAAGTTTACATTTTAAAAAATAGGAATTGGCTCATGCAACATATGACAGCGCCTGAATTGGCTATCTGGTTAGCGGATCAAACAAAAACACCGCCTTTACTGCTCGATGTACGGGAACCATGGGAGTACGAAACTTGTCATATTCCCGGTGCGGTATTGATGCCAATGCAGAGTATTCCGGTTAGACATCAGGAGCTTGATTCAGACCTTAGTATTGTTTGTATTTGCCATCATGGTGCTCGTAGTATGCAAGTCGCACAGTTTTTAGAGCAGCATGATTTTACGAATGTGATCAACCTGACCGGCGGTGTACATGCCTGGGCACAGCAGGTGGATAACGCAATGCCGGTGTACTGATTTTAAATAATTCGTTTTGATTAATTCGCTTCAATGGTTTTGATTAACTTCGGTTTGATGAATTTCGACTTAATTTATTACAGCTTGTGGAGCAAAGTTTTTAACTGACGTCTGTACTACTGATTTTTATCATTTACTTTACTACCTACCTATCTACTTATTTACTCTTTCGGAGTGTTACATGCGTAATCCCATCATTGCCACACTGATCGCCGGTGTTTTTCTGACTCTCGATGCCAGTGCCGCTGATTTGCTGCAAATCTACAAAGATGCATTGGCGAACGATGCGCAATACAGCAGTGCGCGCGCTTCGCAAGTGGCTGGCTTAGAAAAAGTAGTGCAGGGACGGGCAGGCTTGTTGCCCAGCGTGGCTTTGAGCGGTAGTGATGTTCGCACCACGGCAGAAATTCAGCCCGATGCGCCGTTTACGAGTAAGGGTACGGGTTACACCAATACCTATAGCTTAGCTTTATCCCAGCCCTTATTTCGTTGGGCAAACTGGCAGCAATATGAGCAAGGTAAATTATTGGTCGTAGCCAGCGATGCGCAATTTGCACAAGCGCAGCAAGATTTAATTGTCAGAGTTGGTCAAGCCTATTTTGATGTGCTGACATCGCAAGATGCCCTAGAAACTTTGCAAGCTCAAAAGGCGGCGATCTCTGAACAGTTGGCTTCAGCCAAGCGCAATTTTGAAGTCGGTACCTCCACCATTACCGACACGCATGAGGCGCAGGCACGTTACGATTTGACGGTAGCGCAAGAGTTTGCTGGTATCAGTGATCTGCAAATCAAACGCGCAGCCCTGCAACAAATTATTGGTAAAGAAGCCGGTGACCTGGCGATACTCAAACGTGGTATTCAAATTAGCTCGCCACAACCGGCGCAGATTGGCGACTGGGTGAGTTCCGCTGAGAAGCAAAATTATGGTGTAGTCGCATCACAAGTGTCGTTAGAGATCGCACGCCGTGATATCTCCAGAAACCGCGCCGGTCATTATCCTACGCTAGATCTGGTTGCCAGTTCCGGTCGTAATTCTAATGGCGGCAATAGTTCACTTAACGGTAACGGTGTTGTTAAATCGAACTCGATCGGTGTGCAATGGAATATTCCACTGTTCTCTGGTTTTGCAGTTGATAGCCGTGTGCGTGAATCCATCGCATTAGAAGATAAAGCCAGAAGCGATTTGGACTTCACTCGCCGCACAGCGGCACAGAATGCCCGCCAAGCATTCCTAGGTGTCACTAGCGGTCTGGCGCAAGTAAAAGCGTACGAGGCAGCTGAGATTTCTTCCCAGTCGGCATTGGATTCCAACAAGTTAGGTTATCAGGTTGGTGTGCGTATCAATATCGACGTTTTGAATGCACAGCAGCAGTTGTACACCACACGTCAAAATTTGGCGAAAGCGCGCTATGACACGATTATGAATGGCCTGCGTCTGAAGTCGGCTGCCGGTACTTTAAAAGAAACGGATCTGATTGAGATTAACGATTTGTTGTTGCACTAATTTTTAGCGGTATTGCCTGCGTAGCTGATTGATTGACTGCACATCACTCCGCCTCTTCAAATTGGATTTGCTAATGGCGATAATCCCGTTTGAAGAGGCGATTTTTTTGCCTTAATATTTGATTACTTAGGTTTGCATTTCCAGTTGGATGCTGAGTTGGTCGTGTTAGCACTGGTTGTCTTTTTCACCAATATTGATTGCAATATCGCTCTCAATTTTGAGCAAT
>JANXTO010000007.1 GCA_025352365.1 Undibacterium sp.
TGTATCTTGTTTTGAACGCCGTCCAAACCAGCCATCAACAAAGCAGAGAATGCGAGATATGGGTTAGCCAGTGGATCTGGGAAACGAGCTTCAACGCGACGGCCTTTTGGATTCGATACGTAAGGAATACGGATAGAAGCGGAACGGTTTTTAGCAGAATAAGCCAGTTTTACCGGCGCTTCGTAACCAGGAACCAAACGCTTGTAAGAGTTAGTACCTGGGTTAGTAATCGCGTTCAAAGCACGTGCATGCTTGATGATACCTCCGATGTAATACAGAGCAAAGTCAGACAAACCAGCATAGCCGTCACCAGCGAACAGGTTGGTGCCTTCTTTCCATACGGATTGGTGAACGTGCATACCAGATCCATTATCGCCAACGATCGGTTTTGGCATGAAAGTCGCTGTCTTGCCGTAGGTGTGAGCCACGTTCCATACAACGTATTTCAGGTTTTGTGTCCAGTCAGCACGCTCAACAAGAGTCGAGAATTTAGTACCAATTTCGTTTTGACCAGCGCCAGCAACTTCGTGGTGATGTACTTCAACTGGAATGCCCAAGGATTCCAGAATCAAACACATTTCAGAACGCATGTCCTGGAAGCTGTCGACTGGTGGCACTGGAAAGTAACCGCCTTTGACAGTCGGACGATGACCAGTATTGCCGCCTTCGAGTTTTTCTCCTGTAGTCCATGACGCTTCTTCGGAATCAATCTTCACGAAGCAGCCAGACATATCGATTTTCCAGCGGACGCTGTCAAAGATGAAGAATTCTGGCTCTGGACCAAAGTAGGCTGCATCGCCAATACCGGAGGATTTCAAATAAGCTTCAGCGCGCTTGGCGATGGAGCGTGGATCACGGTCGTAACCTTTGCCATCGGTCGGCTCGATCACGTCACATTGCATGAACAAGGTTGTTTCTTCCATGAACGGATCAATGTTGGCAGTAGCAGGGTCCGGCATCAACAACATATCGGATGCTTCAATCCCTTTCCAGCCAGCGATAGACGAACCGTCAAATGCGTGACCAGATTCGAATTTATCCATACTGAACTGGGAAACTGGAACCGTGACGTGCTGTTCTTTGCCTCTTGTATCTGCGAAGCGGAAATCAACGAATTTAACTTCGTTGTCTTTCGCCATTTTCAAGACTTCTGCGGCTGTCATTGCCATGTGAAACTCCTCAAATAAAGCTAAAAATAAATTCGGAAAATGCTGAGCTATCTTGCCAACTATCGACCAACCATCGACTGAATAACGGTTAATTAGTTCGGCTAACTTACTACCGCTAAATTCTTACCGCTAAATTCCTACCGATTAACTATCAATCAACTAAGCCAATTCTTAACTGACACCTTGAAATGGTGCATTCTTCTTTGCGTCTATCATTGCGTTGTTATTCTATAAGAAGCCGCGCCAGAAAAACGACAGCAACCTAAACACACTAAAACACGCTACAACAGATAAAAACCTTCTGCACCAACTCAGTAATGCAACTCGCAATCGATAATAGCAGAATCCGTGCCACCATTTAGGGAAAGAAATTGCGGTGACTGAAGATGCTAAATCTTTGTTTTTTCTAAAAATTTTCTGACAACATGATCAAACAAGACATATTCATCTAACAAATTTTGCACCAAATTAAAACATAAAATAGTAATCGCACCAAATTAACGCTTTTTTATAAAAAATACTTAAAATTGCACCGGCATAAAGCATGATCAAAATTTATTACTCTGCTCAGTTAACATAGCGTTCATTCTCAAACCAGCAGTACATAATCTGATTTAGTACATCCATTGTTGAAGTTGAACGATTTACACCAAGGCTCAATATCATGATAAGCACAACTCTTACATTACTCACGTCAGCCCGCCAACGCGGACAAGAACAAAGTCTGCCGTATGCAGGAGCAGTTACACCGGAAGAGGCCTTTGCGCTGTTAGAAAGTGACACAGAGATTTTACTGGTGGATGTCCGCACCAATGCAGAAAGAGACTGGATTGGTCGCGTCAAACTACCCGATGCTCAACACCATGCCGTGCAATGGAGTACCTATCCGGGCGGTAATCCTAACCCTAATTTTTTGAATGAATTAGCCGAGACAACGGCAGACAAAAATACCACTATCCTTTTCCTATGCAGGTCCGGCGTACGCTCACGCCATGCCGCAAAACTCGCCACTGAAAACGGCTACATAGCATGCTTCGATATTTTGGAGGGTTTTGAAGGTGACAAAGACAATGAAGGACATCGCAAAACGCTGGGCGGCTGGTGCCAGAAAGGATTGCCTTGGTTGGGTGCCTGAGTATTTAGCCCCAGATCGATCACAATCTGTAGATCACAATCTGTAAATCACCATATGGCGCCATCAAATTCGCTACTTCTCTGACTGCAACAGATCAACCGCGATCTCGCTGGTGTCCTTCAAAGTTTGCAGCACAATATTTGAGCGAATATCTAATACGCCCGTGGTCTTATACAGTCGCTCCAGCACAAACGAAGAATAGTGTTTGAGATTACGGGCTTTTACCCGCAATAGATAA
>JANXTO010000018.1 GCA_025352365.1 Undibacterium sp.
GCCTTCAATATTGCTGTTGAGCGAAATGATCTGCCATTGACCAACTTTGCTGCTGTAATAGCCGCGCTTTTCAGGGCCGGCAAGTTCACCAAAATAGTTGTAGTAGCCTTGTGCTGCTGGCATGTCGTAATCATGATTGCCTGGAGAGGGGAGGGTGCGTGCTTTAAATTTGCCCCAGGTAGGCTCGTAGCACTTAGTAAATTCTTCTGGATTGCCGACTGGATAAGTATTGTCACCCAAGGTAATTGCAATGGCTTTGCTATCTGCGGCTAAGCCCGCCTCGATGATGTTGGCAGTTTTGGCAGCCATGGTGTCAGCTGCTGCTTTTTTTCTGCAATCGGCGATGTCGCCAGCAGCAAAAACGGTAACTGATATAGCACTAGGGGTTTTGAGCGATTTTGATGTTGCAGCTTTTGTTTTTACAGAAGTCTCTAAAGTGTTAGGGCTGGTTTCATTAGCAAATGTATCGCTCGCATTGAGACCAGTTGCTGCACTGGCAATCAGGACGAGAGAAATAAAGCGTGAAACAAAATTATCTGAGAAATAATTTTTGGTGGGAAAAACAAATCGTGACATGAACAGCAATCTTATTAAAATGAACTTAGCGACGAACTTAGTGACGAACTTAGCGACGAACTAAGTATTCCGGTTGATGTTGAAATTGCTCTGGCACTGGGGATCAGTTGGGAGGCGTATTTTACATCTTTAATATTATTAGGACTTGCGCCCACTGATAGTCACTTAGCGTAAATCACAGCTTGCTGTGGCGCAATCGTAAAGCGTTCGCGATCACAGAAACAGAACTCAGACTCATCGCTGCACTCGCAATCATCGGACTGAGCAGAATGCCAAACCAAGGGTAGAGCGCGCCCGCTGCCAGTGGTACGCCAATAAAGTTATAAGCAAACGCGAAGAATAAATTTTGGCGGATATTTTTCATCGTATGTTGGCTCAGCGTACGTGCTTTAAGAATGCCGCGCAAATCACCTTTAACCAACACCACGTGGGCGCTGTGCATGGCAATGTCGGTGCCGCCGCTGCTAGTGTTTGTACTAGCACCCATCGCAATACCTACATTCGCTTGTGCCAGTGCAGGCGCGTCATTGATGCCATCACCCGCCATGGCAACGATGCGTCCTTGGGCTTGCAGTTGTTGTACAAAACGATATTTATCTTCTGGCAGTACATCTGCATGGACCTCATTTAGTCCGAGCTGAGTTGCGACTGCTTTAGTGGTTAATGCATTGTCACCACTCAACACAATAATGCGCAGACCGCTCGCCTGTAATTGTTGTATCGCTTGCAGGCTTGTCGCTTTGATGCTGTCTGCCACGCTAATAATACCGGCCAGATTGCCATCAACTGCTAGCAGCATGACGGTATGTCCAAGGCTTTGTAATTCTGTGACGCGTTTGTCCAACTCCTGTAGCTGGATTTGATGATCTTGCATTAACTGCCGGTTCCCGAACAGAATTATTTTGCCATTCCATTCGGCGCTAACGCCTTTACCGCTGATCGCTGTAAAGTTGTCGATTTTTTCCGGCGTGATGTGATGCTGTTCACTGTAAGTCAGGATGGCATGTGCCAGCGGATGTTCACTTTGTTGTTCTAATGCGCTGGTAATTTGGAGTATGGTTTTTTCTGTAAATCCGCTACCGCAAATAATCTGTTGCAAGGCAGGTTTGCCTTCGGTCAGGGTGCCGGTCTTATCGATGACAAGCGTATCAATTTTTTCCATCAGCTCTAAGGCTTCTGCATTTTTGATCAGGATACCTTCAGTTGCGCCACGACCAATACCTACCGTAATAGAAATGGGCGTTGCCAGACCTAGCGCACAAGGGCAGGCAATAATCAATACCGACACCGCCGCCATTAACCCATTAGCAAAGCTTGGTGTAGGGCCGATTATCGCCCAGACGGCAAACGCCAAGATGGCAATTCCCATCACCGCTGGTACAAACCAGCCAGAGACTTTATCCGCCAGACTTTGGATAGGCGCACGTGATCGTCCGGCGTCATTCACCAATTGAATAATTTTTGCTAATAAGGTGTCGCCACCAATGCGCTCGGCGCGCATGCTAAAGCTACCTTGCTGATTGATGGTGCCAGCGCTGACATAATCTTTGGCTTGTTTAGTGATATGCAAAGGCTCACCTGTTATCATTGATTCATCTACATTTGAGCGACCTTCCAGTACCACGCCATCGACCGGAATATGCGCGCCAGGTTTGACTCTTAAGATATCTTTCAGTTGTACCTGGTCTAGTGCGATCTCGGTTTCTTTGCCCTGCGCATCTAGTCGAAAAACACTGCTTGGTGTGAGTGATAATAAGGATTTGAGTGCGGCATTGGTACGTGAACGCGCACGTAATTCCAACACTTGGCCCAATAATACTAAGGTAATAATTATTGCTGCTGCCTCAAAATATAAAGGCGCCATTCCACTCATTAAGAACGCCTCTGGCAACCATTGCGGTACCAATAAAGCGACTAGACTAAATAAATATGCCGTTGCAGTACCTACGCCAATCAGGCTAAACATATTTAAATGATGCGATTTAAACGAGGCGATTGATCGTTCAAAAAATGGCCATCCTGCCCACAAAACAACTGGCGTGGCGAGCGCAAATTGCAGCCAGCTAAACGAAGTCGACCATAAGCTCATCGCTAGTCTTTGGTGCAGTTGCAGCGCTGGCAACATATCGCCCATGCTGATTAATAATAAAGGCGCGCTAAGCAAAACACTAAATCTCAACCGACGCGTCATATCATCCAGCTCTGTCGTATCTTCTTCCGCACTAGCTTCCATCGGCTCTAATGCCATGCCACATTTTGGGCAAGTACCAGGGCCTATTTGCTGGATTTCTAAGTGCATAGGGCAGGTATAAATGGTATCTTTAGCAACGGGTTTAGTTGCCGCTTTTGAGGGCGGATTGAGATAGGTTTGCGGATCCTTGCTAAATTTATTCAGGCACCCGGCACAGCAAAAATAATAGATTTTTTGTTGATATGTGAATTGATGAGCGCTGTTGTCTGACACGCGCATATTGCATACGGGATCGGTTTGTTGAATCAACTGAGAGTTGCTTGCATTGTCACCATTCTTGCTATTGTCACAGCAAGTGTCGTTTAAGTTTGGCTCAGTCAAAGACTGCGGAAGCGGTGAGGTCGGGGATGCAGTAGCGTTAGCAGAAGCTGAAGACAACACAGCTCCGCCAATCAACTTTTTGGTTTTGACAAAAGTACCCGGGTTTGCATTAAATTTATCGACGCAAGATGCGCTGCAAAAATAGTGACTGACACCTTGGTAGCGCGCCACTTTCTCTGGATTTTTAGTAACTTGCATTCCACAAACCGGATCGAGATATTTTTTCTCTTCGTGACTAGCCAAGGCCGGCACAGGAGCCGGAGTGATGGAACTTCCTGTTCCATCGCAACATGATCCGCCATGCAGATCATCTGATTCATTTTGGGTTTGATTCATCATAAATACTCCGCGCTATATCAGCTTATCTTTTGCAACTTAATTGGGGCGATTTTTCGTAAGTCATATCTGTTTCAATCTATCATAGCCGCCGTACCCAACTACGTAGTCAAGCACTTTATGGAAAATACTTCGGCCAGCTTTTACACTATCGGACGTTTGGCACGCGCCGCGGGTGTGGGAGTAGAGACCATACGCTATTACCAGCGTCGCCAACTGTTGCCTGTCCCACATAGTGACGGTACAGGTGGTTTTCGTGCCTACCCCGTGGCCTTGGTGGATCGCATCCGTTTTATCAAACGAGCGCAGGAATTAGGTTTTACTCTGGATGAAATCAGCCATTTATTATTACTAGAAGACGGTGATGACAGGGTAGCGATACGTGAAGTTGCTAACGAGAGATTATTGCAAGTACGCGCCAAACTAGCGGATTTGAAAAAAATGGAACATATGCTGTCGGACTTAATTCATCAGTGTGAGGTGAGTGCAGGTGCCGCAAGCTGTCCGATTATTCAAGCTTTAGGACACTCCAAACCGCATTGCTAAAAAAATCCATATCATTCGCTCTGCTCTGAACGGTCACTGACCACGCGCTGTCCGTACACTTTGTTAATACAGCAGTGATTCTAAAAAATAGCATATAAATCATAGACTTATCGAAATTCTGATACTTGGCATATTTCGTGCTGAAAGAACATTATTCTTTCCAAGGAGTACACCATGAATCCCGATTCGATCTCCCGCCCGGTAATGGGCGTACAGCGAATTTTAGAATTAACAGCAACCGTTTTGCTGGGGTTTGCCCTTTCTGTGTTAATGAGTTTTTTCTTACTCAGTGATGGCAAGATCGACCGGCTCTCTTCTTTGTCCCCTTGTCGTTTACTGAATGTATTGAATATCAATGCATCTCTCCATTGGTGTGACGATAGCGAATTGACGTCGCAAGTCTGTACTGAAGTAGAGGGCGCAGCCTGCTAT
>JANXTO010000025.1 GCA_025352365.1 Undibacterium sp.
CCATGCTCGATAATCTGACCCAACGCCTCGCCAAAGTGGTGAAAACCATGCGCGGCGAAGCTCGTTTAACTGAATCCAATACCGCCGAGATGTTGCGCGAAGTGCGTATGGCTCTACTGGAGGCCGACGTTGCCTTGCCTGCTGTGCGTGATTTAATCGCCCGCGTTAAAGAAAAAGCCTTGGGCGAAGAAGTCATCAGCTCGCTCACGCCGGGCCAGGCGCTAGTCGGCGTGGTGCAAAAGGAATTGGCTAGCTTAATGGGCGCCGATCTGGGACCAGAAGCCTATCAACTCAGCTTTGCAACCCAACCTCCGGCAATTATTTTGATGGCGGGTTTGCAGGGTGCGGGTAAAACGACCACAGTCGGTAAGCTCGCCAAATATTTACGCGAGCAAAAAAAGAAAAAAGTGTTAACCGTCTCTGCCGACGTGTATCGCCCGGCTGCGATTGGTCAGCTACAAACTGTGACTGCGCAAGTAGGCGCTGACTTCTTCCCGACGCTGCCGACCGACAAGCCAGTTGATATTGCTTTAGCTGCGCTGGATTTTGCAAAAAAGCATTACCACGATGTGCTGATTATTGATACGGCCGGTCGTCTGGGTATTGATGAAGCAATGATGCAAGAAATCTCCGCGATACATGCCGCGGTCAAGCCAATAGAAACCCTGTTCGTGGTCGATGCCATGCTTGGCCAAGATGCGGTCAATACGGCAAAAGCCTTTAACGATGCTTTGCCCCTAACCGGTATCGTACTGACCAAACTAGATGGCGATTCGCGCGGTGGTGCTGCATTGTCGGTACGTCATATCACTGGCAAACCAATTAAATTTGCGGGTGTAGCGGAAAAACTAGATGGCTTAGAAGCCTTCGATCCAGTCCGCATGGCGAACCGTATTTTGGGCATGGGCGATATTCTGGCATTGGTCGAATCCGCTCAAAAAGGCATGGACGTCGCTGCAGCACAAGATCTGGCGCACAAGATCAAAGGTGGCGGTAAGTTTGATATGAATGACTTCAAGCTACAGCTATCGCAAATGAAAAAGATGGGCGGCTTATCTAATTTGATGGACAAACTGCCTGCGCAAATGCAGCAAGCTGCGAGTGGCGCGAATATGGATCAGGCTGAAAAAAGTGTGCGTCGCATGGAAGGCATGATCAATTCCATGACGCCAAGAGAAAGAGCAAAACCAGATCTGATCAAAGCATCGCGCAAACGCCGGATTGCAATGGGTGCAGGCGTCCAGATTCAAGAAGTCAACCGTATGCTCGCCCAATTTGAACAAATGCAAAGCATGATGAAGAAGCTGCAAGGCGGCGGTATGATGAAGATGATGCGCAGCATGAAAGGCATGATGCCGGGCAAATCGAGATAAGTGCAAAAGCAATACCAGCGCTATATGGTGCTCTATGGCGCCCTCTGCTAGCCCCTACACAAACAGTAACACCGCAAGACTACAGACCGAATACCGCCCTGAAAATATGTAAATTCAAGGCGTGATTCGGTTTTTTTCACTCTACAGCACTGCACTCTGCTAATTACGACACATTTTATACAAAAAGCCACAAAAAACACTTGCATCACTCTGCAAAGCGCACCACTATTAGCGATGCGTGAAACGGCGCATTTTCCAAGATACTTGTGAAGGAGCCTCAATATGGCAACAGCAGCAAAAAAACCAGTGGCAAAAAAACCAGCAGCGCCAGCAGCAGCGGCGAAAAAGCCAGCAGCAGTTAAAAAAGTAGCAGTACCTAAGGCCGCACCAGTGGCTAAAGCAGCTAAGGCAGACGCACCTGCACGTAAGCCAAATGCAGCATTTATGAAACCAATGACGATCTCGCCAACTTTGGCAGCAGTCATCGGTGCAGCGCCGATTCCTCGTACTGAAGTCACTAAAAAAGTATGGGAATACATCAAGAAGCACAAGCTGCAAGATGAAGCAAACAAACGCAACATCAATGCAGATGACAAATTGAAAGCTGTCTTCGGCGGCAAAGCTCAAGTCTCTATGTTTGAAATGACAAAGCTGATTTCCGGTCACCTGTCTTAATTTGACCGCAGTCGTTTTGGGCGACTTATTGGCGTATTGCAAGCTTCATCGCAATCCCAATCCCAAACAAAAAAGCCCGCATCGCGCGGGCTTTTTTGTTTGGGATTGGATAATACTCCGGTAGGGTATATTTTAATTGTCTATATATTCTTTGGACAATAAAGCATTTTTACAAAAAATAACAGGGAGTATATTCAATCCAGCTTTCCCAAACCTGCTACCCATGCCTAGTTTGATCACCTACAAATTGTCGCAAGTGACCGGCACTGTGGCCAACGCATTACCAATAATTTCTCCTGGTTTTCTGTGCAATATGCAATAAGTGCCATATGGCGTAATGACTTTGGTTACTGGGCGACCATCGCCTAAGACTAGGCGCTCTTCGTGATAACCCTCCCTTTGCGTGGTCGCTGCTGCTGCGATTTTTTGCCCCAGCTTACTCATCGGAGATGCGGGTGGTTTTAAGGTAACGCGATCACGGGCTTCAAAATCGGTTTTTAATCCCTTGGTGATGTTGGTTATATCAGTGTTGAGGCCTTTATCAACCATCGCCTGACTTGCTGGTGTTCCGGGCCTTGTTTGGCTCTCGGTCGCTATCATTGGTGCGTTGACAGGTGCAGTAGTTGTTTTGGTCTTAGCGATCTTCTCGTTTTTGATGACAGTAACCGAGAATGCGATTATTTTTTGCTCATGATGTTTTAGTACATTCTCTTGCGCGTTGAAAGCTGGCTTACTCTCTGACTCATGCACATCTTTTTTCTGAGGCACCACTGATGTATTGCTAGGAATCAGAAGCACAAAAAGTGCAGATGATGGCTCGTTCGCCTTTTTATGAGACGTCGTGTCCGTCCATACAAAAAATAAAGCACCATGGATTGCGGCAATCAATAGTAAGTAGGGCCAGCGCAGTGGTTTTGTAAGATTTAAATCCAAAGCGCCTCCTTTATAAATTACCGCAATTAACCACTCTGGAAACTTCTCGCGCAATAATTGTGCTGCCACCGGCTGCATTAGCGACGATCACACAATAGGTACCGCTGGGTGTAATCATTTTATTGATACGAGTACCGTCTGGCATCACAAAATTCTGTACGGTGGTGTCTCGCGGTCTCGCTGCCGCTGCCACATTATTTGCAAAAGCAATGAAAGAAGATGCGGCGGGCTTGGCAGGGAATTGGGTGGGACGTTGCTCCGCTAACAGATCTTTACTGATCTTGCGAACATCTAAATTGAGCTTGGTCTCTGAGCTGATCGCCGGATTAGTAGTCGACGTAATCGGCGTATTCGCCAGACTGTCGTCTGTGATCGGTATAGAAATATTTTGCGATGCTGATGGCTTCGCTAAATCTTTTTTAGATAGATTATTTTTTGGGTCAATCGGTAATATCGGCTTAATCTGGCGTGAAGTCGCTACCGATGGTAGTTGCTTTAAGGGCGGAAGAGGTGTGGGCTGAAGCAGCAGTTGAATCACCAGCTCCGTCAATGCTGGCTTTTTTTCATACCGTGATTCTGCTTTTGGCCACAAAAAAAGAAAGGCAATATGCGCTCCGACAATGACTAAAAACCACGTCCAACGTAGAGGATTTTTTTCATGTAAACGCAATGCTTCACCCTTTTTTCAGTCATCTTTAATCCGGCCTCATTGGTTTCTGACTCCTCTTTTACTTTTTAGTTTCTTCTTTTTTGTATTCCCAATTCTTCCAATTGGCTAATACCGCATTCGGATATTCCGGGCGTCCACGGCTACCGTTATAGCGCCCTAAAGCAAGATATAAATTACCTGCTTCCGTATCGATATATAAGCGAAGAATCGAGCAGCCATAGCGCAGGTTGGTTTGCATCTGGAATAGCTTTTGCGCGTCGCCATCACCAATCGTCTTCGACCAAAACGGCATCACCTGCATAAAGCCGCGAGCACCGACTACCGATGTCGCGTATTTACGAAAAGCGGATTCGACCTGGATCAGTCCCAATACCATCGCTGGGTCTAGCCCTGCCCGCTTGGATTCGTACCAGATCGCTTCCAGCAATTCTTGCCTTGTCTTGGCATCAGGAATCCTGCGCTTAAGGCGGTCGGACATCTCGCCCAACCACAGCAAATAATTGATACGTTCATTGATATTATCGAAGCTGGGTTTGGGCGGGCGCGAATCGGTAACGGCTTTGGACAAAGCCAGCCGTACCGAATCTGCCATCGCTTCTTCTTTCTGATTGCCAGCCATTACCGGACCGGCAGTCAGAAAAGCACACAGACCAAACGCACTAAGCAAGCGACTCAAGAAACCAGATTTACTATGAAAATTACCGATTTTTACGGGAGTATCATTAAAAAATGGCTTATTAAGCAGGAAAGACATGAACCTTATAAAATACTCCATCCTAGTATCTTATTTCCCTTGAATCTTAGTTTGGATAAACGCAAGCATCTCGGCAACAGGTAATTCGATCGCTTCTGCATCCCGACGACTTTTGTATTCCAGCTTGCCTTCTTTCAGACCACGGTCACCAATCACAACGCGGTGCGGCACGCCGATCAACTCCCAATCAGCAAACATTGCGCCCGGGCGCTCACCGCGATCATCAAACATGACATCAACGCCTGCATCCAGCAAGGCTTGGTATAGCTTTTCTGCTTCTGCTTTGACGGCTTCACTTTTATCCATACCCATCGGGCACAGTACGACTTCAAAAGGTGCCAGTGCCAGCGGCCAGACGATACCTTTTTCATCAAAATTTTGCTCAATCGCTGCACCCAAAATCCGGGTCACGCCTATGCCGTAAGAACCCATTTGTAAAAACTGAGGTTTACCGTTTTCATCTAAGAAAGTGGCTTTCATGTCTTGCGAATAACGCGTACCGAGCTGAAACACGTGCCCGACTTCAATCCCGCGCTGGATCGCTAATACACCTTTACCATCTGGAGAAGGATCGCCAGCAACCACGTTACGCAAATCCGCAACCAAAGACTCGGGCAAATCACGTTCCCAATTCACGCCGGTGTAATGGAAGTCTTCTTCATTCGCGCCACACACAAAATCCCCCATCATGGCGACGGTACGATCTGCCACAATGTTGACGGGTAATTTCGTATTGATAGGGCCAAGATAGCCTGGCTTGGTTCCAAAATGCTTCACAATTTCATCTTCTGTGGCAAAGCGATAATTGGCTAAACCGGCGACTTTATTAGCTTTGATTTCATTCAAATCATGATCACCACGCAGCAATAATAGCCAGACTTGTTTAGTGATTTTTTCTTTTTCTTCGGTCTCGACAGTCAGCACAATCGATTTAACCGTGCGCTCCAGCGGGATATTCAACAGAGCTGCTACGTCTTCACACTTGGCCTTGCCTGGTGTCGCCGTTTTAGTCAGGGCTTGTGTAGCATCCTGACGTTGCGGGAACAAAGATACGGCCTCGGCAGCTTCCATATTCGCTGCGTAATCGGAGGTCGGGCAATATACCAAAGCGTCTTCGCCGGTCTCTGCAATAACGTGAAATTCATGCGAGCCAGAGCCGCCAATCGCGCCGTTATCCGCAGCCACGGCGCGGAACTCTAAGCCAAAGCGGTTGAATACTCTGACATAAGCGTCATACATCGCCTGATAGGATTTTTTCATGCCTTCGACGTCACGATCAAAAGAGTAGGCGTCTTTCATCGTAAATTCACGACCACGCATCAAACCAAAACGGGGGCGACGTTCATCACGAAACTTGGTTTGGATATGATAAAAATTCAGCGGCAGCTGACGATAAGATTTGATGTCAGCGCGGGCGACGTCCGTCATTACTTCCTCCGACGTTGGCTGGATTACGAAGTCACGACCGTGCCGGTCTTTGACGCGCATCAGCTCCGGCCCCATTTTGTCCCAACGGCCAGTCTCTTGCCACAGCTCTGCCGGTTGCACCACGGGCATTAACATTTCAATCGCACCGGCTCGATTCATTTCTTCGCGGACGATCGCTTCGACTTTGCGGATCACACGCAAACCCATCGGCATATAGTTGTAAATACCGGAACCAAGACGTTTAATCATCCCGGCACGCATCATCAGTTTATGGCTGACGATTTCAGCATCGGCAGGAGCTTCTTTTAAAGTGGAAATAAAAAATCGTGTAGCGCGCATGACAATGATTCTTTTCAAAAATTGAGGGTTATAATCGATTCAATTTTAAAGGATTAGCTGACTAATGCGCCCACTGTTTACCAATTTGATGATGGAAAAACGCTTGATAGGTGTGAAATAAACCTGAAATCAGCGTTAGATCGATATGACATCGACGTGATATCGACAGAGTGACGACTTGAAGTGAAAAAAATGACGTTTTTATAAAATCAAAACGGGCAATTTTTTCTGTGTATTTACAAGCACTTTGTTGATTGATGTCATAACAATTCCAATGACAAATTGGGGTAACGGAACGTTTAGTGGCAGAAAGTTTCGAGGTAAGGTCATGCTAGATCGTGAAGGCTTCCGGCCTAACGTAGGCATTATATTGCTCAACGCCAACAACGAAGTTTGGTGGGGCAAACGGGTGCGAGAGCACTCTTGGCAGTTTCCGCAAGGCGGTATCAAATACGGAGAATCACCCGAGCAAGCGATGTTTCGTGAGCTGGAAGAAGAGACCGGTTTGTTGCCCGAGCATGTCAAAGTCATCGGTCGCACCCGCGACTGGCTGCGCTATGAGGTGCCCGATCATTTCATCAAACGTGAAATCCGTGGACATTATCGTGGGCAAAAACAAATATGGTTTTTGCTACGGATGCTGGGGCGCGATTGTGACGTTAATCTGCGTGCCAGCAATCATCCTGAATTTGATGCATGGCGCTGGCACGAGTATTGGGTGCCGCTGGATGTGGTGATTGAATTTAAACGGGGCGTTTATCAATTGGCTTTGCAGGAATTGTCGCGCTTTGTCCATCGCACTGAGCGCTTGGGAACTGTGCGCCAGGCTAATGGTCCAGCCAAGCTACAAGCCGGGTTAGATACAGATACAGACGCAGAAAAAAGTGAGATCGAAATCGCTCCGGCAATAGTAGAGATACCTGCTGCGCAAGATAAACCTGAGTGACTATGATGATGGCGCAAAAGATGACACAAACAACAATGCGAAAAATAACTTCACGCACTATGATCAAAAACCCGATGTTAGGTTTGATATTGATGGCTAGCTTGCTTGCACCTTTGCATGCGCAACCCATGGACGACGAGGATGCAGAGAAGGAGTGGAAAGAAGTTGCCTTGCAACTTCCTGAAGCGCCTCAAGCCACAAATCTGCTGCCGTTTTATAACAGTGATAATCAGGCGTTTTCTGTCGATGCTAAATCGCTGACGATTACCAGCGATGGCATCGTCAGGTACACACTGGTATCGATCAGCAGTTCTGGCGCGAAGAATGTCAGTTACGAGGGAATTCGCTGCAGCACTTACGAGAAAAAACTGTACGCGTTCGGGCGCGCAGATGGCAGTTGGTCACGTTCTCGCCGCAATCAGTGGGATAGCATTCAAGCATTAGCAGCGAACAAACAACATTCGACTTTATTCACGGATTATTTTTGCGAGGGCAATACCATCGCAGGAAAAGCGCCGGCAATGCTAGAACGACTAAAAAAACGGCAACCACTAAAGCCACTTTAACTACTGAAGTCTAGCTTGCCAGGCGCTGTATAGCAGCAATGGTCAACGCAGCATTTGCAAGCAGCTCTAACATTTTTTAAGAACACGACAATTAGGTCAATTGTCACATACTCATCACTAGTATATTTAATTGTCCAGATAATCATTGGACGATAGAGCAATTTTCAATAAAATTAGGGGGAGTATATTAATACGCTCCCTAATTTTTTTCATTTTATTTTAAGTATCCGAAGAAATAGCGCCAGCAACGTACTAACATCCACCCTCTCGTTTTACTTGATTCGCTTTCAGCTGAAACCAGATTAAACCGAGATTTTCCATTAGGATTTGAGTTGATGGCGGGTGCGCTTTTCGAGGCAGTTTTGATGTGAGTTTGTTGTAAATAAGGCGCTCATGGCGAGCCATGAGCAGCGAAGAACGTCAAAAGTGACCGAAAATGCGCCGTCAGCACTTAAATAGCACCTCTGGTGCGCGTAATGGAAAATCTTGGTTAAAGCAACACCATGTTGTCTCTATGGATCAATTCTGGCTCTTCCACAAAGCCAAGAATTTGTGCAATCTCGGTGGACGGGTGGCGCTTAATCCGGCGCGCTTCTGTGCTGGTGTAATTGCTTAGTCCGCGGGCAATTGCCTGCCCTGCTTCGTTATAGCAAGTGACTACGGCACCTCGACCAAACTCACCTTTGACATCCAACACGCCGATAGGCAATAAGGATTTACCTTCACGGCTCAATTTTTGAACTGCGCCAGCGTCTAATATCAATTGTCCAGCAGTTTGCAAATGATCTGCCATCCATTGCTTACGTGCTGCCAACGGCGCCATCTGAGAAATCAATTGTGTACCAATCGCCTCGCCTTGAGCCAGGCGAACCAGAACATTCTCTTCACGTCCCCAGGCAATTACCGTATGCGCACCAGAACTAGCGCCGCGTTTGGCTGCCAGGATTTTAGTCAGCATACCGCCGCTTCCTAAGCTAGAACCAGCGCCGCCAGCCATGGCCTCCAACGCGGGATCGCCCGCTTTAGCTTCATGCACAAATTGCGCATCGGGATGTTTGCGCGGATCGGCAGTGTACAAACCTTTTTGATCCGTCAGAATAATCAGCGCGTCACCTTCAATCAAATTCGCCACCAATGCACCCAGAGTGTCATTATCGCCAAACTTGATTTCATCAGTGACGACCGTATCGTTTTCGTTAATGATGGAGACGATGCCAAAACGCAGCAGCGTAAATAAGGTAGAGCGCGCGTTCAGATAACGTTCGCGGTCAGCCAAGTCGGCGTGGGTCAGCAAAATCTGGGCGGTACCTATGCCATGTGCGCGAAAACTACTTTCGTAAATTTGCGCGAGCCCCATCTGGCCGACTGCGGCACAGGCTTGTAATTCGTGAATGCCAGTCGGACGCTTATCAAATCCCAGGCGCTGACGCCCCTCAGCAATCGCACCGGAACTGACCAGCACAACCTCTTTGCCCATCTGTCGCAATTCTGCAATTTGCGCCGCCCACTTTTGTATCGCTTGATGGTCTAGACCCTTACCATCGTTGGTCACTAGAGAAGAGCCGACTTTGATGATAAGCCGCTTGGCTTGCTGGATGACAGAATGCATAGGTGTGCGCTACGAACAAAACTGTATGGAGAACGTCGCTGCGAATGCAGCGACGACTGGGGATGAAGCTCAGCTGAAGCTTAACTGAAACTCAATTGAAGTTCAGTTGAAACTCAATCAAGCACTTTAAAGCGAGGATCGTCAGGATCGATCGATAAGATACCTTGCGCTTCTTCTTTCATCTGAGTCTCTTGCGAACGCTGTTCTTGCATGCGCTTTTCAGCAAGATAAGCGTATATTTCAGTCACCAAATCTTCACAGCCTTCACGATTTAAGGCGGAAATCTCAAATACCGGACCTTTCCAGCCAAAACGTTTTACGAAGTCTTTAACTTTCTTTTTACGCTCTTCTTCGTTCAGCATATCGAGCTTATTCAACACTAACCAGCGCGGCTTCTCGTATAAAGATTCGTCGTATTTACGCAGTTCTTTGATCAGCGCTTTTGCATCTTTGACCGGATCAACGCTGTCATCGAATGGTGCAAGATCAACGATATGCAATAGCAAACCTGTGCGTTGTAAATGCTTTAAAAATTGGATACCTAAGCCAGCACCATCTGCAGCGCCTTCGATCAAACCGGGGATATCGGCAATCACAAAACTTTTTTCGTGGCTGACACGAACCATACCCAAATTAGGATGCAATGTTGTGAACGGATAATCAGCGATCTTAGGCCGTGCGTTCGATACTGCGGTAATAAACGTAGATTTACCGGCATTTGGCAAGCCAAGCAAACCAACATCAGCCAATACTTTTAACTCTAAACGTAATTCACGACGTTCACCTTCTTTACCGTCGCCACGTTGACGCGGCGCACGATTGGTCGACGATTTAAAGTGAATATTCCCCCAACCGCCTTCGCCGCCTTTGACCAATACGACTTGTTGCTCATGCTCGGTTAAATCGGCAATCAATTCATCCGTATTTCGATCAATAATCAAGGTACCGACTGGCATACGTAGCAAAATATCGTCCGCACCTTTGCCATAGCAATCTGCACCACGACCATTTTCCCCATCACGTGCTTTGTGTAATTTTGCGTAGCGAAAATCAACTAATGTGTTGATGTTGCGATCAGCTACCGCAATAATGCTGCCGCCTTTACCGCCGTCACCACCATCAGGGCCGCCAAATGGGCGGAATTTTTCACGACAGAAGGAGGCGACACCATTTCCGCCATCACCAGCAATTACTTCAATTCGTGCTTCGTCGATAAATTTCATTTGTTTCACCTATAAATTCGGCGCGCTTCGTTATAAATTAATTATTAATTCAATATTAATAGCGAATGCGCCTTAATCCTCTACCCTTGTCAAAAAGAGTAGCAGGAACTGTGGCTTGATGCTTAAAACCTGCCATTAAAACAAGCAATGCAAGACCACTTACTAAAAAGAGCTTGTATAAATCTTTGTGTAAACCGTGTTTAAAATACCGACAACAGATTTATACAGGATCTTTTGAAACTAAAAAGGCTCCACCAACGGCAGAGCCTTTTTCGTCAGGCTTACGCCTTATTGTACTGCCTGTAACGAGCTATTACGCTGCTACAACAATCGCGTATTGGTGCTGAGCTGCACCTTTGATTGCAAACTGTACTTTACCGTTGATCAATGCGAACAAAGTATGATCTTTGCCCATACCAACGTTTTCACCCGGGTGAACGCGTGTACCGCGTTGACGAATGATGATACCGCCAGCATTGATAGTTTGGCCGCCGTAAACTTTAACGCCTAAGCGTTTTGACTCTGAGTCACGGCCGTTGCGCGTGGTGCCGCCGCCTTTTTTGTGTGCCATTTAATAGCTCCTTTGGATTCTGATTAAATCAAACGGGATTAGCCGTTGATAGAAACGATTTGCAGTTCTGTGTAATTTTGGCGATGGCCTTGACGCTTTTGGTAATGCTTACGACGACGCATTTTGAAAATGCGCACTTTGTCGTGGCGACCTTGCGAAATTACCGTAGCCAGCACCGTAGCACCTGCGACCAAGGGAGCACCAAATTTAATGGTGTCACCAGCGCCCAATGCGAGCACTTGATCAATGGTGATTTCGGAGCCAATGTCTGCAGGTATCTGTTCTACTTTAAGTTTTTCACCAGCGACAACTTTATATTGTTTGCCACCGGTTTTTATGACCGCGTACATGTGAAACCTCATCAAATGATATTAATAATCGATTTTTTTATTCCCCGAATAAACCAAAAATGAAGCTTATAAATCGGGAAAACCTCCAATTATACATAGACTTAGCTTCAACGTCAAAACTTTCCTCAAATTGTCGCTGAGACGAATAGGCGCAGGCAATTCTTACAAATCAACGTCCAAATCAGAGCCTGTGTCAGCAAGTCATTGCAAGAATAATTCTCGTAGTGTTTCGGCCTGACGCGAAATCATCTTGGCATCGTATAATCTATGCTTATCTTACGTACTCACACGCATTTTTTAGCAGGTACCGCCTTGTCTGCCACAACATCACCTCAAATAAGTATCACAGAATCCATCGCAACCGACATGACTGCGGTTAATCAGGTGATTCGAAATAAGCTTCACTCCGAAGTACCTTTAGTTAACCAGATTGCTGAATATATTATCAATGCTGGCGGCAAAAGAATACGCCCGGTGTTGGTATTATTAGTTGCTAACGCCTATCAATATCGAGGCACTCAGCACCACGAACTAGCTGCAATTATTGAATTTATTCATACGGCAACCTTGTTGCACGATGACGTAGTTGATGAGTCCTCTTTGCGTCGCGGGCGAAAAACTGCAAATGCCATGTTTGGCAATGCCGCCTCAGTGTTAGTTGGCGACTTCTTGTATTCCCGCGCTTTCCAAATGATGGTTTCAATTAATAGTATGCAAATCATGCAAATCCTGGCGGATGCAACAAATGTGATCGCAGAGGGTGAAGTATTACAGCTACTTAATATGCATGACCCCGATGTAAATGAAGAGCGCTATCTGCAGGTAATTCGCTCAAAAACTGCAAAATTATTTGAAGCAGCGGCACAAATAGGTGCATTAATTTCTGGTGCCGACGCGATGCAAATTGAGGCTGCCGCAGAATATGGCCGCTCACTTGGAACAGCATTTCAGTTAATCGATGATGTACTGGACTACTCTGGTAACGCGACAGATATCGGAAAAAACGTAGGCGACGATCTAAGAGAGGGAAAACCAACACTGCCCCTAATTTACTTAATGAAAAATGGTACTGACGAAGAAAAAAACCTTGTCCGCAGCTGCATAGAACAAGGAGATGAATCCAAGTTTGATGTGATACTCGAAGCAATAACTAAATCAGGGGCACTTGACTACACTCGTGCAAAAGCGATAAAGGCCGCGGATCGAGCAATTGAGTCAATTCAGCATCTCCAAGACAGTCGATACAAAGATGCATTATTGGCTCTCTGTAAATTTTCGGTTGATAGAAATCATTAATTCTTTACTGATTTGAAGACTCTGGTCTAAGTGATTTAAGGTGGTTTACATTAAGTAGTTGTGCTTATTTATACTATTTTAAGCAAAATGCATTAAACAAATGATGTGCACTCCTTTACAAAAGAGGTGCTTGGTTGCATTATCTTAAAGCAACGATAACATTGATCAATTTACGCAAGAGCCCCTATGTGAGATCTTATGTCAGCAGTTCTACCGAATACGACTCCAGCCTTACCAACCTCAGGACTTGCCAGAGCGCTAATCCAAGGTAATGTTTTGCCAGCATCACAAATTGACGACGTACAAAAAAAATCTCAATTGGAAAAAAAACCATTCGTCGACAGCTTGCTGCAAAGCGGCTTGATCAACGCAAGAGATCTTGCTGCATTTTGCTCTGAAACATTTGGCTATCCTTTAGTTGATCTGGGCGTTTTTAATGAGGTGACCTTACCCGAAAAAATTGTTGATTCTAAATTGATGCAGACACAACGCATCGTAGCGTTAGCCAAGCGTGGTAATAAAATTTCTTTGGCCGTTTCCGACCCTACCAATGCATCCGCTCAAGATCAAATTAAATTTCAAACGGGTTTGGGTATAGAAATTGTGGTTGTACAACACGATGCGCTGCTTAAATTATTAGAAAAACTGAGTAAAACGTCGGAACAAAGCTTAAGTGATATATCTGGGGATGACTACGATATTGAATTTAAAGAAGAAGACATTAACACTGGCGCTGCTGATGCTCAAGCAGCGGAAGTTGACGATGCGCCAATCGTAAAATTTTTACAAAAAATGTTGATTGATGCGATCAATATGGGCGCCTCCGATTTGCATTTTGAACCTTTTGAGAAATTCTATCGTATTCGGTTTAGGGTTGATGGAGAACTTCGTGAGATAGCGCAGCCACCGATTGCGATCAAAGACAAGCTAGTTTCACGCATAAAAGTTATTTCTAAATTGGATATTTCTGAAAAGCGCGTTCCGCAAGATGGGCGTATGAAATTGGTTTTATCTGCGTCTAAAGCAATTGATTTTCGAGTCAGTACGTTGCCAACGCTATTTGGCGAAAAAATAGTCATGCGTATCTTGGATGGATCTCAAGCGCAAATGGGTATTGATGCGCTAGGTTATGATCCTGATCA
Organism: Undibacterium sp.; assembly: GCA_025352365.1. Lineage (GTDB taxonomy): Bacteria > Pseudomonadota > Gammaproteobacteria > Burkholderiales > Burkholderiaceae_D > Undibacterium. The sequence goes on from JANXTO010000025.1 coordinate 13,876, forward strand.
AAAAGAAATTTTGATGAATGCCATACAGCGTCCATATGGCATGGTATTAGTTACTGGACCGACAGGCTCAGGCAAAACCGTTTCTTTATATACTTGCCTTAACGTGATTAACAAACCGGGCATCAATATTTCAACGGCTGAAGATCCCGCTGAGATCAACTTACCCGGAGTCAATCAAGTTAATATCAACGACAGAGCGGGCTTAACATTTCCGGTCGCTTTAAAGTCATTCCTTCGACAAGATCCCGATGTCATTATGGTAGGTGAAATTCGTGACCTAGAAACGGCAGATATCGCGATCAAAGCGGCGCAAACTGGCCATATGGTTTTCTCAACCTTGCACACCAATGATGCCCCCTCTACCCTGACTCGTCTCATGAACATGGGGGTAGCACCGTTTAATATTGCATCTTCAGTCATTTTGATCACTGCGCAGAGATTAGCTAGACGTCTTTGCACCTGTAAAAAGCCTGCCGATGTATTAGACGAAGTTCTTCTTCAGGCTGGATTTAAAGATGAGGAGCTAGACGGAACTTGGAAACCTTACCATCCAGTAGGTTGTGACCGTTGCAGCGGCAGTGGCTACAAAGGACGAGTAGGCATTTATCAGATAATGCCGATAACTGAAGCAATTGAACGTATTATTCTTTCAAATGGTACGTCGTTAGAAATTGAAAAACAATCCGAAAAAGAAGGTGTAAGAAGTCTTAGAAAATCTGGATTGCAAAAAGTTAGGCAAGGACTCACTAGCTTGGAAGAAGTCCTTGGCTGTACCAACGAATAATGGGATAGCAATATGGCTACCGCACCAAAAACAACACCAAAAACTCCGCAAATTAAAGAATATCTATACGCTTGGGAAGGCAAAGATAAATTTGGCAAAACGGTACGCGGTGAAATCCGCGCGGGAGGTGAAGCTATAGTCAACGCAACCTTACGACGTCAGGGTGTTCTAGTTAGTAAAGTTAAGAAAAAAAGTTATACTTCAGGCAAGAAAGTTACTGACAAGGACATTACCTTATTTACTCGTCAGCTCGCAACTATGATGCGAGCTGGCGTTCCTCTACTGCAATCTTTTGATATTGTTGCAAAGGGCAACGAAAATCCATCTGTTTCCAAACTTTTACAAGATATTAGGGGGGATGTTGAAACCGGAACAAGCCTAAGTCAAGCATTCCGTAAATTTCCCTTATATTTCGACCCTTTATTTTGCAATCTAGTTGACGCAGGCGAACAAGCAGGTATCTTAGAGGACTTGCTGACTAGGCTTGCTATTTACAAAGAAAAAACATTAGCAATTAAGGCCAAGATTAAATCTGCATTAACTTACCCAATAGCAATCTTATCAATTGCATTCATTGTCACCGCTGTAATTATGATTTGGGTTGTACCAGCGTTCAAAGACGTGTTTTCAAGCTTTGGCGCCACTCTTCCAGCGCCAACTCTTTTTGTTATGGCAATTTCTGATTTTTTTGTAAAAAATTGGTATCTGATATTTGGTGGCATCTTCGGAAGCATCTATTTTTTCTTTCAATCTTGGCAACGCTCGCTTCGCATGCAGCGAACGATGGATAGATTGCTACTTCAAGCCCCCGTATTTGGCGCAGTTATTAAAAAAGCAACTATTGCACGCTGGACGCGTACTTTAGCAACCATGTTTGCTGCCGGGGTACCTTTGGTTGAATCACTAGACTCAGTCGGTGGTGCAGCGGGC
>JANXTO010000029.1 GCA_025352365.1 Undibacterium sp.
AATGTCAGAAGAAGTGATACGCAGTTTTGGACAGCGCCGCGATCAGCGTGTGCTGATCGCTCCGGGTAAGGCAGAGATTTCTCTTGGGTTGGGATCGGTGATTATTAAAACCATCGTTGAGCTACACGGCGGACATTTTACGGTTCGCAATTTGCAGCAAGTATCTGCCGGTAGGGGAACTTGTCTGAGTTTTTCTTTCCCTGCGCGTTAAGTTGATTGGTTGTTTCGATTAAGCCGCCACCGCATCCAGCTTGTTCAAACCACAAACGCTCGCCGCAATTTCATACGACCGCAAACGTGCCTGATGATCGAAAATCTGTGACGTCATCATCAACTCATCAGCACCGGTACGCTCAATAAAATCGCGGATGCCTTGCGCCACAGTGTCTGGCGCACCGATCGCAGAGCAAGACAGAATTTGATCGAGTAAGGCATGTTCTTGCGGACCGATCAGCTTATTGTAGTTTTCTACTGGTGGCGGCAGCTTAGCCGGACGACCGCTACGCAAATTAATAAAAGCCTGCTTCATCGAGGTCGCACGGAACTGTGCCTCTTCATCAGTATCCGCGGCAAAGACATTAAAGCCCAGCATGACATACGGTTTTGCCAATTGCGCAGACGGACGGAAGTTGGCGCGATACAGCGCAACCGCCTGCATCATTTGCTGTGGCGCAAAGTGGGACGCAAATGCATACGGCAAGCCCATCGCCGCCGCCAGTTGCGCGCCGAACAGGCTGGAACCTAAAATCCAGACCGGTACTTTTAAACCCGTACCAGGTACCGCTCGTACCGCTTGCCGTGGTTCAGCAGAAAAATAATCCATCAGCTCCGCCACATCTTGCGGGAACTCATCCGCATCCGATCCCAAATTACGCCGCAAAGCCCGCGCAGTCAGTTGATCAGACCCCGGCGCACGTCCCAGACCTAAATCAATTCGGCTAGGGAACAGCGATTCTAAAGTCCCAAATTGCTCCGCAATCACCAGGGGCGAATGATTCGGCAACATAATTCCGCCCGCCCCGACGCGGATAGTCGAGGTATGCGCCGCTACATGCCCGATCAATACCGCCGTCGCTGCGCTGGCAATCCCCGGCATGCCGTGATGTTCTGCCAGCCAATATCGCTTAAATCCCCAGCGCTCACCATGCTGCGCCAAATCAAGCGAGTTACGGAACGACTGCGCAGCATCGCTGCCTTGGATGATGGGGGAAAGGTCGAGAATCGACAGAGGTGTCATAGGTTTCATGGTAGTCAAATTGGTACTAAAGCAGAAAACACAAGCGACAAGTGGTGGCTTATGCAGGACTTGAGTTTGCTCAAGGCGTGAGCAAACAGTGTAGTCCTTTTGTCTGGAGTCGGTTTTATCGGGGGTGAATGCGTTGAAGTATCTGTGAGAGCAGCGATACGGCGGGTGTTGCAACCTCAAATTAGGTGGCAGGGTCATCCCAGCCTGCTTCTAGTTGGACTCCAGTAATGCGCAATGGGGGTTTGCCGGGACGTCACTAGATTGCGGCTAAAGACACGTCAGAATGATGCAACACGAGGATGTCAATCTGGAAGACATTCGCTTTGGTCAGAGTTCCTTTTATGATTAAAAGGACATAGTCATAGTCGATAACTTAATATACTTATGAGTAGTATATTTAAGTTGTCCATAGAATGATTGGACAATAAGCGATATTTTTTATAAAAATAGGGGAGTATAGGTATTTTCCTTGGTCAGACGCCACTATTGATGGTGGCGTATATCAAAGCAAGGATAATTTTTGACCTACTGTCCCTCCACTGCATAAGCTCGTCGCCCAGCGACAAATGTCATCGCCACGCTGCGATCATCTCCCAACAAGGCCAGTGCAAATAGTAACTCTTCAAGATTATTTGCTTGCGCGCTGCGGCGTGCCAGTAGTGGAGTTGCCTGCGGGTCGAGGACGATAAAATCAGCTTCGGTATTGGCGGCAAAATTCCCGATGGTGCCTTCCAGTTGCATACTGCGTGCACCGCCCAGCGTTGCAAGATAAAACATGCGGGTAGCGGATAAATAGCTGCCGCCCATGCGAGCGACCTTGTAGGTTTCGTTCATGGTTTGTAGCATCGAGAACGTCGTGCCGCCGCCCACATCCGTAGCCAGTGCCATTGGTACGCGTGCTGCATCTGCTTGTTTAAAATCGAATAAGCCGCTACCTAAAAATAGATTAGAAGTCGGGCAGAGTGCTACCGCAGATTGGCTTGCTGCCATGCGGGCGCGGTCTTGGTCGTCCAGCCAGATGCAGTGACCGTACATGGCGCGCTGACGCATCAATCCGTAGCGATCGTAGATGTCCAGATAACTGCGTGCTTCAGGGAAGAGTGATCTGGCCCAAGCGCATTCATCCTTATTTTCGGCCACGTGCGATTGGATGAAAGTGTCTGGATATGCTTGCGCTAGTTCACCTGCCAGTTGCAGTTGTGCCGGTGTTGAAGTCGGGGCGAAACGTGGGGTAATGGCGTAGAGCTGGCGACCATTGTTATGCCATTTTTTGATCAGTGCCTCGGTATCACGTGCACCACTTTCTGCTGTGTCTTGCAGGAAGTCGGGGCAGTTTCTGTCCATCAGCACTTTGCCCGCAATCATGCGCAGATTGCGTGTCTGGCTTTGCTCAAAAAAAGCATCGACGGATTCTGGATGTACCGTGCAATACACCATCGCTGTGGTGGTGCCGCAACGCGTTAGTTCATCCAAAAAAAACGCCGCGACATCGCTGGCATGTTGTGGATCCTGGAAGCGTCTTTCAGCCGGAAAAGTGTATTGCTCCAGCCAAGGCAACAAGCCCGGTGCAGGCGAGGCGATGATGTCGGTTTGTGGATAATGGACATGGCTATCAATAAACCCGGGCGTGATGATTTTACCTGGGAAGTGCTGTATCTCAACATCAACGGGCAAGCTGGCTTTGAGCGCAGCGTAATCACCGGCTGCTTGCACCCGTCCGTCGGCGATGATCAATAAGCCATCTTCATGCCATTGGGTGGCTTGCTCGTTATGCAGCGGATCATCTGTAAAGTGCAACAGACTGGCGCGGTAGGCTTGGGTTGGATTGCTTGGCTGTGTCATAAGTGATATGTCTGTTGCGAGCGTGTTGTTGAGACAGCATTTAGCAAGCTTTTAAAAACTGTTCTCAATGACTGGTTGAGACTAAAGCCCCAGTTATAGGGTGCTCCATGCACACCAGCACATGTTGCTGCTCGTAGCAGTTGACTACGATTTGCTGTGGTGCGCAGGCGCATCCTATAAAGGCTAGAAATGCATCTCGGTCCAAGAAATTTTAGAATATCTTTTTGAAAGTCCAATCATTCTGCGGCTTCCAAGCCAAAAACAGGCTGAAAGCCCCAGAATGATTGGACGATCAAAAATCGAGATCAAGTATAGCTATAAAATTGGCTAAAACCATGCCGCAACGTAGATACTCCCCATTAAGCCGCGTGTATGATTTCTACGTGGTGTTTACTTGCTGACGCTTTTAATAAGCGAGCTTGTTCAGCATAATAAGTTTGCATGGCTTTTTCTTTGACATGACCAAAACCACGGACTTTCTCAGGCAAATTCGCGACTTGTACTGCCGTGTCCAGATTGTCTTTGTTTAAGTTAACGATCAGGCTTAACACGGTGTCGCGGTAATTAACGATCAGGGCGCGCTCGGATTGGCGCTCTTCTGTGTAGCCGAAGATATCCAGTTTGCTGCCGCGCAAGCCTTTCAGCTTAGCCATCAGTGTGAAAGCGTGCCACACCCACGACCCATACTGCGCTTTAATCAAATGACCTTGTCCGTCTTTTTTAGAAAATAGCGGCGGTGCTAAGTTGAACTTGAGGGAAAAGTCGCCTTCAAACTGCTGCTTGAGTTTGTCAGTAAATTGTCCGTCGGTGTACAAACGTGCTACCTCGTATTCGTCCTTGTACGCCATCAACTTAAATGCATACTTGGCGACCGCTGTTGCTAACTTATTCCCCGAGCCTAGTGCAGCCTCTGCCACGCGGACCTGGCTGACCAAATCCTGATACTGCTGCGCATAAGCGGCATTTTGGTAGGCGGTCAGATACTCGACGCGGCGTTTGATTACGCTGTCCAGGCTCTGCGGCATTTGAACGACGACAGGGGAAGTAGGGATGGCAATTTTTTCTACTTTTGCCAAATCCACTGCGGCACGACGTCCCCATAAAAAAGCTTTTTTATTGGATTCGATCGCAACGCCGTTCAATTCCACTGCTCGCATCAAAGCGGCTTCTGATACGGGGATGGCACCTTTTTGGTAAGCAAAACCCAGCATAAACAAGTTAGTCGCAATCGAGTCGCCCATCAATGCAGTCGCTAATTTAGTCGCATTAATAAAGTCGACTTGATTGCCGACCGCTTCTGCAATGAGCTGCTCGACAGATTCAGCAGGGAACTGCCAATCAGGGTTCTTAGCGAAAGATCCGGTCGGTTGTTCATGCGTATTCACCACCGCACGGGTACGACCAGC
>JANXTO010000046.1 GCA_025352365.1 Undibacterium sp.
TTGCTCGCTGCTACGCATGCACGTTGGACGTATTTATTAACCCAGCTCGACAAACCTTTACGCGACGCGCGGGACGAACTTATTGCGCTGGAGCTGGATAAACTTGCCTTCGTCTTTGATGAGCGCCTGCAAGTACAAACTGATGCGACGGTATTTAGTATTGTGCAAGACCGGACAATTCGCGTCTCCTGGAAGCAAGAAGTCCGTGCGCATCTGCGTCAGATTTTTAATGGCAATGCGTTTAAATTGATCCTGGATGAGTGCACCGCGATTCATAAAAAAATCTTACGCAGCCGTGTCTTCGTGGCTTTGCATATGCATGCAGGTGACGGCAATGTGCATACCAATTTACCTGTTAACTCAGACGATTACGAGATGCTGCAAGTGGCGCATCATGCCGTTGCCCGCATCATGGTGCTCGCGCGTTCGTTGAATGGCGTGATCTCCGGCGAACATGGTATTGGCATTACCAAGCTGGAGTTCTTGACGGAAGATGAGATCAAGGATTTCCGCTCGTACAAATTACGGATCGATCCGGAAGGGCGTTTTAACAAAGGCAAATTGCTTAACCTGCCGGAGTTTGCTGCTGATTTGCGTAATGCTTATACGCCATCCTTCGGATTGATGGGACACGAGTCACTGATCATGCAACAAAGTGATATCGGTGCGATTGCCAATAGTGTCAAGGATTGTCTGCGTTGCGGTAAGTGCAAACCAGTGTGCGCCACCCACGTGCCGCGGGCGAATTTGCTGTACTCACCACGGAACAAAATTCTGGCAACATCCCTGCTGGTCGAAGCCTTTTTGTATGAAGAGCAGACCCGGCGCGGCATTTCGATCAAGCACTGGGAAGAATTTGAAGATGTAGCCGACCATTGCACGGTCTGCCATAAATGTCTGACGCCGTGTCCGGTCGATATCGACTTTGGCGATGTCTCGATGAACATGCGTAATTTGCTGCGCAAGATGGATAAAAAATCCTTTAACCCAGGCACCGCATCAGCGATGTTTTTCCTCAACGCGAAAGACCCTGCGACGATTAAAGCTGCCCGTCAGGTAATTTTTGGCTGGGGTGTTGCGGCACAACGCTTGGGTAATACCGTGCTCAAGCAATTAGCGAAAAAACAGACTAAAGCACCGCCGGCATCCTTGGGTAAACCTGCGATGAAAGAGCAGGTAATTCACTTTATCAATAAAAAAATGCCAGGCAATTTGCCTAAGAAAACGGCCCGGGCTTTATTGGATATTGAGGACGATAAAATCATCCCGATTATTCGTGACCCCAAAACTACGACGGCAGATACTGAGGCAGTATTTTATTTCCCTGGTTGCGGATCGGAGCGCCTGTTCTCACAAGTTGGTCTGGCGACCCAGGCGATGTTGTGGAATGTCGGTGTGCAAACCGTGCTGCCACCGGGGTATTTGTGCTGCGGTTATCCTCAACGCAGTGCCGGGCAATTCGACAAAGCCGAGAAGATGATCACAGACAACCGCGTCCTTTTCCACCGGATGGCAAACACGCTGAATTACCTCGATATTAAAACTGTAGTGGTTTCTTGTGGTACTTGCTATGACCAATTGGCGACCTACCAGTTTGATAAAATTTTCCCGGGCTGCCGTATTATCGACATTCATGAATTTTTGTTGGAAAAAGGGATGAAGCTAGAAGGTGTCAATGGCACGCGCTACATGTATCACGACCCTTGCCATACGCCGATGAAGCTACAAGATCCGCTTAAAACCGTGAACGCGCTGATTACGACCATTGATAACGTGAAGATTGAGAAGAACGACCGTTGCTGTGGTGAGGCCGGCACGCTGGCAGTATCGCGGCCGGATATTTCGACGCAAATCCGTTTCCGTAAAGAAGAAGAAATGCTTAAAGGTGCGGATAAATTGCGCGCCGATGGTTTTGTCGGTGATGTGAAAATCCTGACTTCTTGCCCAGCCTGTTTGCAAGGCTTAACCCGCTACGATGAAGACTCCGGCACGACCGCAGACTACATCGTGGTCGAAATGGCCAAGCATGTGCTGGGTGACAACTGGTTGCCAGACTATGTGGCGCGCGCCAACAACGGCGGTATAGAACGAGTGTTGGTCTGATGGTGAATTTGACCAGCGAGCTGAAGCATAATTTGATGAGTAATTTGATGAGTAAGTTGATCGAAGCGCCAGCATGCGAGCTGTGCGATCCTCAAACTGGGGAGGTTATTTTTGCCAGTCAGCGGTGGCGAGTATTGCTGGTCGATGATGCCAATTACCCGGGTTTTTGTCGCGTGGTGTGGAATGACCATATCAAAGAAATGACGGATTTGCCGGCAGCAGAACGCAATGAAGTGATGGAAGCCGTCTGGCATGTCGAGCGGGCGATCCGTGAAGTAATGCAGCCACATAAAATCAACTTAGCCAGCTTTGGCAATATGGTGCCGCATTTGCACTGGCATATTATTCCGCGCTATACCGACGATTTGCATTTCCCGAATCCGGTATGGGCGCAGGCAAAAGTGACCCCTGATGCGCCGGACGAATTAGCTCTGCTGACCATCAGCGCCAGACAGGCTTTATTGCCCGGATTGAAGGCCGCGATTATTGATCGTTTATCCAACAACAGCGGAAATTAATTAAGGGTGTAATTAGAGGTGTAATTAGAGGTGTAATTAGGGGTGTAATTGAGGGTGTAATCCAGAATTTCCACCGGAACAACACCAGGCAATTCGCCAAAGGTACAATTGCCGTTGTAGCGCGTAGACTTATACCAATTTAATATATACTCCCCCTCGCTTTTATCAATATTGCCGTATCGTCCAATGATTATCTGGACAATTAAATATACATACATGGAGTATGTATTTACAGTGTTGTGCGTCTGGGACTATGGTGTTTGTCTTAAGTGCTTGTTAAGCTGACCGGCAAGTGACCATCAGGTGACCGCCAAGTGACTGTCAAATAAGCAAGCAGCATTAATGCCCCGCAATACTTTAATTGCTCAATATCAACCATCAACATAGCGGCCAGCACAGCAGGAACATCATGATAGGCTCTAAACAAAGTAGTCCGACACCAATCCCTACGGCATTAAATGTACGTACTCAATCACGTGTGTTGGAGGTACATTTTGACGATGGCAAAGAATTTACCTTGCCATTTGAATTGCTAAGGGTGTATTCGCCTTCCGCTGAAGTGCGCGGCCATGGCGTCGGGCAAGAGACCCTACAAACCGGCAAGCGCGACGTGACGTTGACGGCGCTTTAGCCTGTTGGCAATTATGCGGTGCAGCCACATTTTTCCGACACCCACAATAGCGGGATTTTTAGCTGGGATTATCTGTATTGGTTAGGTGAAAACCAAGAATCACTCTGGCTGGATTACATGACGCGATTGCATGTAGCAGGTTATCCAGATGACACTGGCCGCGATGCGCCTATGCAAGACAAGCAAGCAAGTGCCTGCGGTCATCAACATTGAGCTAAAACCGGCAGAGCCCTATAATCCGCATACTTATGCGCACAATCTCTTTTCAGCCAATATCATGACCAATACCACTCATTTCGGATACACCACCGTAGAAGAAGATCAAAAAGTACACAAAGTGGCGGAGGTTTTTCACTCAGTTGCCGCTAAGTACGATGTGATGAATGACCTGATGTCGGCGGGCTTGCACCGCGCATGGAAAATTTTTACGATTGCCCAGGCTGGCGTGCGACCAGGCTTCAAAGTGCTGGACATTGCTGGCGGCACAGGTGATCTCGCCAAAGAGTTTGTTAAGCAAGCGGGCAAGACAGGCGAGGTCTGGCATACCGACATCAATGAGTCTATGCTACGAGTCGGTCGTGATCGACTCTTGAATAAAGGCTTGATTACCCCAACATTACTTTGTGACGCAGAAAAATTGCCTTTTCCTGACAATTACTTTGATCGCGTCAGTGTGGCATTCGGTTTGCGGAATATGACGCGCAAAGATCAGGCATTGGCAGAAATGCAGCGGGTGCTGAAGCCAGGCGGCAAATTGCTGGTGCTGGAATTTTCTAAAGTGCCAGAAGTAATGCAAAAGCCTTACGATCTTTACTCTTTCAAGGTGCTGCCTTGGTTGGGACAAAAGATTGCGAATGATGCTGACAGTTATCGTTATCTGGCCGAATCGATCCGTATGCACCCTGATCAAGAGACTTTGAAGGGTATGATGCAAGACGCTGGTCTGGATCGCGTGCAGTATTTTAATTTAACGGCAGGTGTGGCCGCTCTCCACACTGGTATCAAACTCTAGGAGTTGCAGGTATGAACAAGATTTTTAATAAAGCAGTCGTTTCCATCATGCTGGTTGCAGGTGCACTGGCAATGACCGTATCTGACGCAGATGCTAAGCGTTTGGGCGGTGGCGGATCGATTGGACGTCAGTCCAGTAATGTGTCGCGCCAGGCTGCGCCACCAGCTAATAATCCAGGCAGTAATTTGAATCAAACTAAACCGGCTGCACCAGCCGCAGCGCCAGCTCCGGGCGCAGTTCCGCCAAAGCCAGCTAGTCCTTGGAAAGGGATTGTAGGCGGCTTGATTGGTGGAGCCTTGTTGGGTGCGATGTTCTCGCATTTTGGTCTGGGCGGTGCTTTAGGTGGCGCATTAGGTTCCATCTTGACAATCGCTTTATTGGCTTTTGCAGTGATATTTATTATCAGAATGTTCCGCCGCAATAGTGGTAACAATGGAAGCAGCTCAGTGCCATCGGCGTTTTCGCAACCATCTTATGCAGGAGTCCCTTCTAACACACCAGAAATCGGCTCCCGTATTGAACCTGCAACGCAAACAAGTTCCTTTAACACGTCCGCGGCAGCACCTGTGGCCGCGGCACCGTGGGGCGTTCCGGCAGATTTTGATGTGCCAGCATTTTTGCGTAATTCAAAAACCTACTTTATCCGTCTGCAAGCGGCATGGGATAAAGCAGATATCAGCGATATCCGCGAATTCACCTCGACTGAGATGTATGCAGAAATCAAACTGCAAATCCAGGAACGTGGCGCTAGCCCGAATGTGACCGATGTGGTATCGATCGATGCCGAGTTAATGGGTCTGGAAACGGTAGGCAATGATTACCTTGCCAGCGTCAAGTTCAGCGGCATGATCAAAGAGGCAGCTAATGCGCCGGCAGAAGCGTTTAATGAAGTCTGGAACTTGTCTAAACCTATCAACGGTCAAGGCGGTTGGGTATTGGCCGGTATTCAACAACTTTAATTCAGCAGCTTTAATTCAGCAACTTTGATATCGCTATAAGTGGATCAATCTCAAACCTCCCGACAGGGATAAACTGTTAAACTGGAAACCGCCCATCAACCATGGGCGGTTTTTTTATTTGATCATGACATATACGCTTCCTATCGTTCTCTTCATCAATCATTTGCTGGCACAGGAAAACTGGGCTAAGAGCAAGCTATTACCTCACGCGGGAAAAATTGCCTGCATCGATTTGCAGGCATTTGCAATCCGCCTAAAAATAACTTCTGATGGCATGGTGGAGTCCGTCGCACCTGATCCGGTCGAGCTTAAAGCTGAAGCCGATGTTGCTAGTCAGGCTGAGCGCAACAACGTCACCATCCGTCTTCAGCTCAGCGATTTACCTTTGATCGCCCAAAATCGTGAGCGCGCTTTTTCTTATGTCAAGCTAGAAGGCGATGCCGACTTTGCTAATACGATTTCTCATCTGAGTCAGCATTTGCGCTGGGAGGCAGAAGATGATCTGAGTAAATTGTTTGGAGATATCGCCGCGGTCCGCATGGTATCTGGCGCACGCAGTCTGATGCAGGCTGCTAAAGAGACGCATCAAAAAATACAGGAAAATCTTGCCGAGTATTTTCTCGAAGAAAACCCGATGTTAGTCCGTCCAGCGGCAGTTACCGCGATGGGGACAGAAATCAATAAGTTACGTGATGATGCAGAACGTCTCATCAAGCGCTTAGAAAAATTAGAAAGGTTGCGTTGATGCTGTTTAAGTTTTTGCGTCTCTTCAAAATCATCCGTATCGCAATTCGCTATGGGATTGATGAAATTGCGATTTCAGGTTTGTCCGTGCCGCGCACTGCCAGAGCGATTAATGCCTTACTTTTTTGGCGTGATTTGTCCGCACCGCGCGGCGAACGCTTGCGTAAAGCACTAGAAGACTTAGGGCCGATTTTCGTCAAATTTGGTCAGGTGTTATCGACCCGCCGTGATCTGATGCCGCCAGATATTGCAGATGAACTTGCCAAACTGCAAGATCGCGTACCGTCGTTTGACCCTGATCTGGCAATCGCACAAATCGTCAGGTCTCTGGGTGCGCATCCTGATCAATTGTTTGCCAGTTTTGACCGGATTCCTGTGGCTTCTGCCTCCATTGCTCAGGTGCATTTCGCTACGCTCAAAGACGGGCGCGAAGCTGCCGTTAAAGTGTTGCGTCCTGGCATGAAGGACACTATCGATAAAGACGTCGCGCTGATGCAAATTGCCGCAGGCTGGCTAGAAAAACTCTGGGCTGACGGTAAGCGCCTCAAGCCACGTGAGGTCGTAGCTGAGTTTGATAAATACCTGCATGATGAATTGGATTTGATGCGGGAAGCCGCCAACGGTAGTCAGCTACGGCGCAATTTTGCTGACTCCGATCTACTGCTGGTGCCTGAAATGTACTGGGATTATTGTTCTTCCTCCGTGATCGTGATGGAGCGTATGAAGGGTATTCCGATTTCTCAATTAGATAAGCTAATTGAGGCCGGCGTCGATATGTCCAAGCTGTCGCGAGATGGTGTCACTATCTTCTTCACTCAGATTTTCCGGGATGGTTTTTTTCATGCCGATATGCATCCGGGCAATATTTTAGTCTCCACCGAGCCAGCGACTTTTGGGCGTTATATTGCACTCGATTTTGGTATCGTCGGCACGCTCAATGATTTTGATAAAGATTATTTATCACAGAATTTTTTGGCTTTCTTCCGTCGAGATTACAAACGGGTTGCAGAGGCACATATCGAATCTGGTTGGGCACCTAAAGAAACCCGTGTCGATGAATTGGAAGCTGCGGTACGTGCCTGTTGCGAGCCAATTTTTGATCGCCCATTGAAAGATATTTCATTTGGTCAGGTCTTATTGCGCTTGTTCCAAACTTCTCGCCGCTTTAATGTAGAAGTGCAGCCACAATTAGTTTTGCTGCAAAAAACTTTGCTGAATATTGAAGGTCTAGGCAGGCAGCTTGATCCCGATCTGGATCTGTGGAAAACTGCCAAACCCTATCTGGAACGCTGGATGAGTGATCAGATCGGCTGGCGCGGTTTGTTAGAAAAGTTTAAAGCAGAGGCACCACGTTACAGCCACATTTTCCCGCAATTGCCACGACTTGCACATCAGGCGCTGACCCGAGCAGGTACACAAGGTGAGAATAGCGAACTACTTGCCGCACTGCTGCTAGAGCAACGAAGTACTAATAAATTATTACGTACTATTATTTATTTTGGTGGTGGTGCCATTGCAGGTGCATTATTAGCGCAATTAGTTTTACATTTGCTATACCTCTAAGCTTAATACAATGCAAAACTTCTCCAGTAAAGATTCTGCCGAGACGCGTTTTTGGGATGAGCGTTTTGAAACTGCATTTACTCCTTGGGATAAAGGCGGCGTCCCTCAAGCCTTGCAAGATTTTGTCCGGGCTGCAGAGGCACCATTGGTTACCTTGATCCCAGGTTGTGGTAATGGCTATGAAGCCGCTTTTTTTGCGCAAGCCAATTGGGATGTCACCGCGATTGATTTCTCTCCCGTCGCTGTGCGAAGTGCGCAGGCAGCTATCGGTGTCTGGAGTAAGCATGTGATTGAGGCTGACTTTTTCCAATTTAATCCCGCACGCCCGTTGCAGCTGATTTATGAGCGCGCGTTCTTTTGTGCATTACCTCCGCGTTTACGCAAAGATATTGTGCAACGATGGGCTGGTTTATTGGCGGAGGGCGGCTTACTGGCAGGCTACTTCTTTTTTGAAGATGTGCCGAACGCAACATCAGCAACATCAGCAACATCAGCAGCATCAGTAGCCAAAGCCGCAACACCGAGCACATCACAGGATACAAAACCTAAAGGCCCACCGTTTAGTATCCAGCGTCAGGCTTGGCAAGAGCTGATATCGCCCTATTTTTCGTTGGTGGAAGATTGTGATGTCAGCGATTCTATTGATGTATTTAAAGGGAAAGAGCGCTGGCAAATCTGGCGGCGGCTACCCGTTTCTGTCACTTGATAATTCGCCTGCAAAGTCCTGCCAGCGACAAGTCAGTATTGACCTGCGTGCTGTAAATACAATTACCTGAATTGTTATGAATTTTTTAAAACCCCGCTCCCCTTTAGCGCATTTAACCGGCATTCCATTGAACGCTAATGCAGTCACTACTTTGCATAGCGCGCTGGAGTTTCGCTTGGAGTTGCTTAAACAAATTACCTCCGCAAAACAGCGCATTTATCTCTGCAGTTTATATCTGCAAAATGACGAGGCCGGTAGCGAGCTTTTAGAAGCATTGCACAAAGCAAAAGCAGCTCGCCCTGCACTTGATATTGCGGTGCTGGTGGATTGGCACAGAGCCCAGCGCGGGCTGATCGGTGAGGCTAAAAAAATAGGCGAGCAGGCGGGTAACGCCGGTTGGTATCAAAAAATTGCATCAGCACATACGACACATGTCCCCATTTATGGCGTCCCGGTTCAGACCAGAGAATTATTCGGTGTCTTACATCTAAAGGGTTTCGTCATCGACGATAGCGTCATCTACAGCGGCGCTAGTTTGAATAATGTTTACCTGCATAAATTTGATAAATATCGACATGACCGCTATCTGATTTTGCAAAGTACCGCGCTGGCGAATTGTATGCAGTTGTTTATTCGAGAACATCTGTTATCTGCTTCTGCGGTACATCGGCTGGATATCGCAGAGATTCCGACAACGCAAAGCATTCGCAGTGATATCCGGAGTTTTCGTGAAAAACTCAAACAAGCGCGCTACAGCATTAATTCGCAAGACCATAGCCAGACAGAGGGAAGTGAATCAACAAGCCTGAGCGTGACGCCTTTAGTTGGCGTTGGTAAAAATAATCCACTCAATAAAGTTATCTGCCAGTTGCTCGCTGCAAGCAAGCATCAGATTACAATTTGTACGCCTTATTTCAATTTTCCTTTAGCGGTCACCAGAGAAATCAATCGTGCCTTAAAACGTGGCGTTAATATTGATATTATTGTTGGCGATAAAACTGCGAATGATTTTTTTATTCCGCCAGATCAGGCGTTTAAAATCATTGCTGCTTTACCTTATCTGTACGAGACTAATTTGCGTCGCTTTGCAAAGTCACATCAGACGGCCCTGAATAACCGGCAACTTAATTTGCATTTATGGAAAGATGGCGACAATACCTATCATCTGAAAGGTGTCTGGATTGATCAGAATTACACCCTGATGACGGGCAACAACCTTAACCCCAGAGCATTTCGCCTGGATCTGGAAAACGCTTTACTGATCCATGATCCGCAACATGAATTAGCCAAACAAAGAGAAGCTGAGCTGCAGAGTATTTTTTTGCACACTATGCCAATCGACCATTACCGCTCACTAGAAAAAACCAGCATGTACCCGGTTGAAGTGCGTAAATTATTAAGCCGGTTGAGCAGAACCAGGCTAGACCGTCTGGCTTATCGGGTGCTTTAATCTGTGTTTCCAATCTAGATTTTCTACTAAATCCCCTATCACTTCGTAGCAAAGCAGACGGCATTTGTTGTTTAAATGGAAAATCTGCTTTAAGCAAAATTTCCTTTTTGATCGAGGCTTGTTAAAGCCTTGCCTGTAAGGCAAAAGACAAACTCAGCTTTTTATAGAGAAGTTAATATGACGTTTATTTGACACACTTTGTCTTATGTAGCCAACTCTTGCGCCTCTCTTAGACTGCAAAAGTTCACAATCTTTATCTCCGTGTATGAGTTGAGGGGGAGATTTCAAGCAAAAATACGTCACTTGTCGTGTTACCATATTTTGAACTATTTAAAGTATTTAACTCATTCTATTCATGTTATTCGGACGCAAAAAAAATCCATTTTCTAATACAGATAATTTTCCATTAATGGATTCTGTTATAGATTTTGACGAAACCTTGCCTTCGATCGAATCCACAGGACGTCGCCAAAACGATACGTCAAAGACGCCAGTCAAACGTACTACCCGTCAAAAATGGCTGATCGCCAGTCTTATGATTGCCTTTTACTTTGCAGGAGTCTTGGTTTTTTATAGCCTGAGCATGGTACAAAAATCTACTGTAGTTGTCCTGACGGGTCTGATTGCGATTTTCCTCGCTAGCTTTTACTTTATTTTCCGCTCGGGAATTCATCTTAATTTTCGTGAGAAACGATTAAAGCTCCCGATTGTGACGACCGCTTTGGCATCAATGTTAGTGATCTGTTACCTTGATCCAGCAACCCATATTCTTTTTACCCCGTTTACTTTTATTGCGATTGCTTACGGCATGTATCGCATCTCTAGCAAAGAAGTGATGATCTTGGCGGTAGCAGTCTTGTTCGGTTTTGCTTTGGTAATGTTTTTGCATTATTACAATTGGCATAATCTTGCTCTTCTAAAGCTAGAATTTATGCACTTGGTTACTTTGGTAGTTTCTTTGCCAGCATATGTTTTTTTAACGGGGAAAGTGCAGTTGCTACATCGGGTATTGCACCGTGCTAGCCGTAAAATCAAAAATATTGAAGAGGATGCTCAAAGGGATAATCTGGTCGGTTGTTTTAATCGGCGTTATACCGTTGCGGCACTAGAAGAGCAAAAGCAATTATCGGATGAAAACAATACCCCATTTTGCTTGGCAGTCATCGATCTGGATCACTTTAAACGGATTAATGACGAGCTCGGTCATCTTGGCGGTGATGAGGTACTGCGTACTTTTTCACAGATAGCGCAAGAGAACATCCGCACCGGAGACATCTTTGGTCGTTACGGTGGCGAGGAGTTTTTGCTGATTTTTCCAACTACGCCATTGTTACCTGCATTGAATACGTCTGAGCGGATTCGCTCCCAAGTAGAAGTGTATTCCTGGGATGAGGCTCTGCAGCGTCGTGTTTCTGTCTCTATCGGTGTGACACAATATATCCCCGGCGAATCGGTGCTTGAACTATTTTCCAGAGCAGATACCGCGATGTATATGGCAAAACAGGGCGGTCGCAACCAGGTTGTTGTCGAAGAGCCTGTGGCTCGCTAGAGCAACTTATTTTTCAGTTTTCACGCAGATACACTCAATCGTCCTCGATTATTTAAAGGACGCTCTAAAAATCATGATCTGGTAAAAAAGGTCGTGATCATTTCAAACCTTACCGCTCGAAAATACCGATAAGTTGCTGCATCGATGTCAGCAAACTCTGCCTGGCGCCAGAGTTTATTTACCTCGCGGTAAAAGTTGTTTGGAAATCTCCCCAAATTTAACCTCCAATGTTTATAAGCCTTTCCGGGGTATGTTGGCTCGGGAGGCGCAGATTGTATGGACAAAGAAATTTGGTTTTTCAATCAAGTCTATGATTATCTTGAGCTGTAAAGCAAGCTTGGTAATCTAGCCCAGAGCACATATTGCTTTGGATTAATAAAAAATTACGAGTCACAATTAAGTTACAAACTCCCTTTGTTTTTACGCACATCTGGGTTAAACCTCTTGCAACTTGCCGTTATAATTCTTTCAGTAAATTTTCAAGCCATTTTTATTGACACTTTTTTGTGTCTTTTGACATCTTATTCGCTCGCACATTCATGAATACTCTTATCTGGTTTGTCATTCTGTATTGGATTATCTCAATCGGTATCGGTTTATACGCCGCCCGCTACGTGAATAACTCCAAAGACTATGCAGTAGCTGGCCGTGCGTTGCCTATGTACATCGTCACCGCGACTGTATTTGCGACCTGGTTTGGGTCAGAAACGGTGCTGGGGATTTCTTCCACTTTTGTGAAAGATGGTCTGAGGGGAGTCGTCGCCGATCCTTTTGGCTCATCGCTGTGTTTGATTTTTGTCGGGCTGTTTTTTGCTCGTCCGTTATACCGTATGAACTTACTGACGATCGGCGACTACTACCGTAATAAGTTTGGCCGCACGGTAGAAGTCTTGGTTACTTTATGTATCGTGGTGTCGTATCTCGGTTGGGTTGCTGCGCAGATTAAAGCACTAGGCCTGGTATTTAACGTGGTGTCGGGTGGTGCGATTTCTATGGATCTGGGCATGATGATCGGCGCTGGCAGCGTGTTGATTTATACCTTGATGGGCGGTATGTGGTCTGTCGCGATTACTGATTTTTTACAGATGATTATTATCGTGATTGGCATGTTGTACATCGGGTGGGAAGTTTCAGGAATGGTTGGCGGCGCAGGTAATGTAATTGCGCATGCAGCGAATGCCGGCAAGCTGGAATTCTGGCCCGCACCCAATGCTAAAGATGCTCTTTGGTTCTTTGCTGCGTGGATCACGATGATGTTGGGATCTATTCCACAACAGGACGTGTTTCAACGGGTAGCCTCGTCTAAAAATGAAAAAATCGCTGGTAATGCCTCTGTTCTGGGCGGCGTATTGTATTTTTGCTTTGCTTTTATTCCTATGTTCCTGGCCTATTCTGCCACCATGATCGATCCCAAAATGGTCGAAAGCTTGATCGACAAGGATTCACAACTGATTTTGCCGACGCTGATCATGACCAAAGTGCCAATGCTGGCGCAAGTGATGTTCTTCGGCGCGCTGCTATCTGCAATTAAGAGCTGTGCCAGCGCTACCTTACTGGCTCCTTCCGTCACTTTCTCTGAAAATATTTTGAAGGCATTTTTCCCCAAGCAAACGGATAAGCAATTCCTTTTTATGATGCGCTCTGTCGTGTTGGTGTTTACGCTGATCGTGACATTGTTTGCAATGAACACAGGTTCTAGCATCTATAAAATGGTTGAGAATGCTTATAAAGTGACTTTGGTCGCTGCCTTTGTGCCGCTTGCTTTTGGTTTGTATTGGAAGCGGGCTACTACCCAAGGTGCTTTAGCATCGATAGTACTGGGTTTGACTTCATGGATATTTTTGGAAATCCAAAGTCCTGAGGGTTTATGGCCTCCGCAACTGGTCGGTGTTGTGGCCAGCATGGTCAGTATGATTATTGGTTCTTTGTTACCGCAATTCACTCCGAGGCAAGCCGCAGTCTGAGGCTAGTCTGACTATGACCTGGATTCTTGCTGAGTAACTTGTAGGACTTACCCAAAACCGCACCAACTGCGTTACAGCGCCTAGCCGTACTTAAAGACTGTCTTCATAGCTACGCCTTGTTGGAACAATTTTGCATAAGTCCTGACTTGGTCAATAAGATCGGCATTGAGGTCGGGAAAACCTTTATAATTCAGGGTTTTACAAGTTTTCTGGATGAACGAAGATGCCTATCTATGCTTATCGCTGTGAAGAGTGTGGTTTTGCCAAGGATGTATTGCAGAAAATGTCTGACGATCCTTTGAGCAATTGTCCCTCTTGTGGCAAATCAAGTTTTAAAAAGCAGGTAACGGCTGCAGGTTTTCAGCTTAAGGGTTCTGGCTGGTATGTGACGGATTTTCGTGGTGGTTCTGGTGGAGCAACTGCCCCAGCGGCCAATTCCGAGCCGGATGCGCCGTCTTCCTCTAGTACAGAATCGGGCAAAGGCAGCGGAACCGATGCAGCTACTGGTGCGGCTAGCACGACTAGTGCGAGCAGCACAACCAATGCAGGCAATCCGACCCCTGCTGCGCCGACTAGCACATCCTGATTGCGATAAACCTCCATACTTGACAAACTACTGGACGAAAACATCTGATTCAGTCACGACCTTAAATTGAACTTAATTCCATTAGCTGTTAGACAAATCAATGCGTAAATACTTTATTACAGGCTTACTGATATTGGTGCCTTTAGCCATTACCTTATGGGTATTGCATGCCATTATAAGCACAATGGATCAGTCATTGCTCTTGTTACCTGAGCAGTGGCGGCCAGAAGCACTGTTTGGTTTTAAAATTCCGGGCCTGGGTACTATCCTGACTTTGCTCATTATTTTTGTCACGGGTTTGCTGACACAAAATTTTATTGGCAATTATGTGGTCAAGATTTGGGAAGGCTTGCTAAACCGCATTCCTATCGTCAATTCGATTTACTCCAGTGTTAAGCAGGTTTCGGATACTTTATTTTCGTCTTCCGGTAACGCTTTTCGTAAAGCCGTGTTGGTACAGTACCCACGTCAAGGATCGTGGACGATCGGTTTTCTGACTGGCGTACCGGGCGGGGATGTGGTTCAGTATCTGGATGGTGACTACGTCAGTATTTACGTGCCAACTACACCAAATCCCACTTCAGGATTTTTTCTGATGGTACCAAAAGCAGATGCAATCGAATTAGATATGAGCGTTGATGCCGCTCTAAAATATATTGTATCAATGGGTGTAGTTGCACCCGATCAACTGCCAGTTGAAAAAAAATAAAGGCAATATTGCTGGGTTTTTAGCGCTTGATCTCATATCAAGATAAAAATCATAGAGTTATTGGGTATCAAAAATTAACGTAATTTTGTATAAATTTAAAACAGACAGGTAAGAAAATATGTCCATGCGTACTCACTATTGCGGCCTCACCACTGAGGAATTACTCGGCCAAACCGTCAGCCTGTGCGGCTGGGTGCATCGTCGCCGTGATCACGGCGGGGTTATTTTTATCGATTTGCGTGACCGCGAAGGCCTGGTGCAAGTTGTCTGCGATCCTGATCGCGCCGACGTATTTAAAGCCGCAGAATCAGTCCGTAATGAGTTCTGTCTGCGCATCACTGGCGTAGTCCGTAGTCGTCCCGACGGTACCGTCAATGCTAATTTGAAGTCTGGCAAAATCGAAGTGCTGGCACACAATGTTGAAGTGCTCAATCCATCGGTTACACCACCGTTTCAGCTCGACGACGACAATTTGTCTGAAACAACTCGCTTAACACATCGCGTCTTGGATCTGCGTCGCCCGCAAATGCAAAACAATTTGCGTCTGCGTTACAAAGTGACGATGGAAGTGCGTAAGTTCCTGGATGCGAATGGTTTCATCGATATCGAAACGCCGATGTTGACCAAATCTACGCCAGAGGGCGCACGCGATTATTTGGTGCCATCTCGTGTCAACGCAGGTAGTTTCTTTGCGTTGCCGCAGTCACCGCAATTGTTTAAGCAGTTGCTGATGGTCGCCAACTTTGATCGCTATTATCAAATCACTAAATGCTTCCGCGATGAAGACTTGCGTGCTGATCGTCAACCAGAATTTACCCAGATCGATTGCGAAACTTCGTTCATGAATGAACAAGAAATCCGCGATATGTTCGAGGGCATGATACGTCTGGTATTCAAAAACACGCTAGATATCGATTTACCAAATCCTTTCCCAGTAATGGATTTTGCTGAAGCGATGGGGCTATACGGTTCCGACAAACCAGATATGCGCGTTAAGCTGCAATTCACCGATTTGACGGCAGTAATGAAGGACGTTGATTTTAAAGTCTTCTCCGGTGCAGCAAATATGGATGGCGGCCGCGTAGTCGGCTTGCGCGTACCGGGCGGTTCTAACATGCCACGCTCTGAGATCGATGCGTACACCCAATTCGTCGCGATCTATGGCGCTAAAGGTCTGGCCTACATCAAGGTAAACGAAAAAGCTAAAGGCCGTGATGGTTTGCAGTCGCCTATCGTTAAAAATATCCACGATGCAGCGATCGCACAGATTTTAGAATTGACTGGTGCTCAAGATGGCGATCTGATTTTCTTCGGAGCGGACAAAGCTAAAGTGGTGAATGATGCGATCGGTGCTTTGCGCGTCAAAATCGGTCATAGTGAATTTGGTAAAGCTAACGGCTTGTTTGAAAACGTCTGGAAGCCATTGTGGGTCATCGACTTCCCTATGTTTGAACATGATGAAGAAAATGATCGCTGGACTGCGACGCACCATCCTTTCACCGCACCAAAAGATGGCCATGAAGATTTCATGGAAACTGATCCAGGTAAGTGCATCGCCAAAGCCTACGATATGGTCTTGAATGGTTGGGAATTGGGCGGCGGTTCTGTCCGTATCCATCGCGCTGATGTACAAAGCAAAGTATTCCGTGCATTGAAGATTGACGACGCGGAAGCGCAACTCAAGTTTGGTTTCTTGCTGGATGCCTTGCAATACGGCGCGCCTCCGCATGGTGGCCTGGCATTTGGTCTGGATCGTATTGTGACGATGATGACGGGTGCAGAATCTATCCGTGACGTGATCGCTTTCCCTAAGACACAACGTGCGCAATGTTTGTTGACGCAAGCACCGTCTGCTGTAGATGAAAAGCAATTAAAAGAATTGCATATCCGTTTGCGTGCCGCTGAACCGGTAATCAAGGCATAAGTAGCGATCATCAACGGTGGTAATCAACGGCGTTGATCAGCAAACAAGCCATCCATAAGGCATAATCAGGGTGCGGTATTCCGCGCCTTTTTTTATTGGATAACATGCTTAAAATCCCTGAATCTGTACTCGTCGTTATTTACACCAAAGACTTGGATGTATTGTTGATCGAACGTGCCGACCAGCCCGATTTTTGGCAGTCGGTTACTGGTTCTAGAGATAGTCTGGATGAACCCTTATTGCTCACTGCACAGCGGGAAGTCATGGAGGAAACCGGGATCGACTCCAGTGCGGCTGGTGTCGTACTGAGTGACTGGAGGATTTCTAATATTTATGAAATTTATCCGATTTGGCGACATCGTTATGCTCCCGGTGTGACGCAAAATACCGAGCATGTATTTGGTCTGTGTGTGCCACCAAACATCCCAATTAAGCTAGCGCCGCGTGAGCATGTGCAATACTGCTGGTTGCCATATCGTGAGGCCGCGGATCGTTGCTTTTCGTCTTCCAACGCGGAGGCGATTTTGCAGTTACCTGCAATGCACGCGCTCGTATGATTGCCCTTTAATACTTTGTTCATCATTGATTGATTTGCCCATGAAATTACGGATTGCCACCTACAATATTCATAAGGGCGTTAGTGCATTTGGACGACGCACGCGTATTCATGACATCAAAGCTGCGATTGATTTGCTCGATGCCGATCTGGTATTTTTGCAAGAGGTACAAGGTCAGCATGATCTGCATGCAGCGAAACATGCGCATTGGCCAGAGCAATCTCAACATGATTTTTTGGCGGGAGAATCACATCATTCTGCTTACGGGATGAATGCAATCTATGAGCATGGACATCACGGAAACGCATTACTAAGTCGTTTGGCGATTTCTGATTTTACTAATCATGATGTCTCTGACCATGCTTATGAACAGCGCGGGATTTTGCATGCAGTAATTAGTACGCCTGGTGCTGATATCCATTGTTTTGTGATTCATCTGGGTTTGTTTGCAGCTAGTCGCCGTCGTCAGGTGCAGGCACTGATAAATCAGATTAAACATAGTTTGCCCGCTGATGCACCTCTTATTATTGCGGGTGATTTTAATGATTGGCAAAATCATTTGAGCGCTAGTTTGTACCAGGGCTTAGGTGTGACAGAAGTATTTGATAATGTGATTCCAACGACAGGTAGCAGTACTTTTTTTTCGCGTAAAAGTAGTATTCAACACGGGCGGACTTTTCCGGCAGGCTTGCCTTTTTTACGTCTGGATCGTGTGTATGTCCGTGGTTTTAAAATAGAAAAAGCCCAAGTCATGACCGGTGCGCCGTGGACTAAATTGTCTGATCACGTACCGATTGTGGCAACGCTGGAGCTGATCTCTGTAATGGCTCCAGAGTCAACAAAAAATTCAAGTCTCTTGCCCGACCTGACGTCTGATAAGACCCATGCGTAAACTCCAATTTGTCTCTGGCAATGAGGTGCGCTTGCTATGTTGTGGTGCAGAGTATTTTTCTTCCTTGGTCGAAGAAATAGACGCTGCGCAAAAAGAAATTTATCTGCAAACCTACATCTTCTCAAACGATGTAAATGATCCCACCGCCATGCGCGTGCAGCAAGCTTTAGTGCGCGCCGCACAACGTGGCGTGATGGTACGAGTCATCATTGACTGGTTAGGCAGCGGTGGCCGGCAATCAGACGCTTTAGTCCAACATTTTATGCAATCAGGTGTTGAATGCCGCAGTTTTAATCCTTGGTTCAAGCGTGGTCTGGCACGTACTCATAGAAAAATTTGTGTGATTGATCAGCGTTGCGCCTTGGTCGGTGGTCTGAATATTATTGACGACTTGATTGCCGACGATGGCTCTGGGCACGCACTGACGTCGCCACGCTGGGACTTTGCGGTACATGTGGTCGGCGCCTTGGTTGAGCATATCCGTTTAGAAGTGACAACCCAGTGGATGAAGTTGGGACGTTTAAATCTAAAATCGCGCTTTCAACTACTGCGGCGATTGCGTGAAGAGGATCAGGAAAACTCGCATCAGCCGATGCTGGCCACCTTTGTGGTGCGGGATAATTTGCGCAATCGCGCCACTATACAGCGGGCTTATTTACACGCATTAGGATTTGCCAGAAAGCGCGCGATACTCGCCAATCCTTACTTTGCACCCGGCAGAAAATTCCGTCGAGCCTTAATCTCTGCCGCCAGTCGTGGCGTTGATGTGACTTTGCTGGTCGGCGTCGGTCAATTCAATTTGCAAGATGCAGTAACGCATTCTTTTTATCCAAAATTACTTAAGCACGGTGTCAAAATTGTCGAATATCGTAAGACGGCTTTGCATGCCAAAGTCGCGGTGATTGACCATAACTGGGCCACCGTCGGGTCGAGTAATTTTGATGGTCTGAGTTTATTCGTCAACCAAGAAGCCAATGTCGTGATCCGCGATGTTGGTTTTACCGAAAATCTGACGGCGCATCTGGAGCAGGGTATTGCCGATGGCGTCGCCATCGTCGCGGCAGACTATGCCAATCAGCCTTGGTATAAGCGTGCCTGGTACGGTTTTGCGTATATGGTTTATCGCAGCCTGATGCGTATTGTGACGCTAGGCGGCTATACCTCATGAAGCTGTACGGCGTTGACTTTACCTCTGCACCGAGCAAGCGCAAAGGAATTACGATCGCCGCCGCAGAACTACAGCCTGCAAGGGGAGATGAGCAGCCGACCTTGGTGCTGCAATCGCTGGCATCTTTGTCTGACTTTAATCAATTTGATGTCTGGCTACAAAGCCCCGGACCTTGGTTAGCTGGCTTTGATTTACCTTTTTCTTTGCCGCGAGAACTGGTAGAGCATCTGGTCTGGCCTGATAACTGGGCAGATTTGATGCGACATTTAGAAGGCATTACTCGTGCTGAAATGCGCGGATTATTTAAAGCTTTTTGCGATGCGCGACCAGCCGGTAATAAATTTGCCCACCGCGCCACCGATATTCCTGCCAATTCCTCACCGTCGATGAAATGGGTTAATCCGCCCGTTGCCTACATGTTGCATGCCGGTGCCCCACGTTTATTGCGCGCAGGACTGCACTTGCCCGGCATCCATGCTGGTAACGCTACAAACCCTGCACACAACGACTATGCCGAGGCCAGAATCGCGCTAGAGGCTTATCCTGGCATGGTAGCGCGCAGTATCACCCGTGCATCTTATAAAAGCGACGATAAGCGCAAACAGACTTCAGAGCGGCGCGACGCCAGAGCGCAAATAATTGATGCTTTGGAAGCCGGCAATACGCACTGGCAGATTCGCCTGGGTTGCGGCGAATTCCGTCAGCAATTATTGGAGGATGGTAGCGGTGACTATCTGGATGCTGCCTTGTGTGCAGTACTGGCAGCTTGGGGCTGGCAGCGACGGGATGCTAATTTCGGCTTGCCAGAGTTTGATGCGCTGGAGGGTTGGATTGTTGGTGCTTAGCTAGGTAAATAGTATTCCTGATTTATCGTAAATGTATCAAGAATTAAATATACTTCCATATAGTATATTTAGGTTGTCCATACAATCATTAGGCATCTGGCGTTATTTATTAAAAAATTAGGGGAGTATATTGGTTTTAGTTTGGATGATTTGTTCACTATGGCACCGTAGTCGCACTGCGATCAATCTTTAAACCTAATTGTTCGATCCCTTGTTTATCCCGCTGCTGCCTGTATCCCGGCAGTAATAAATCGCAATAAATAGGGCGCAGCAACAGCGGCATTACGTGCCGGACATAATCCTTCTGATAAACGCTCAATCCGCGTATCTACCACGTGATGCAATAACGCCCCAAGTGCAAATTGATAGCACCAGAAGACAGTGGCTTTGGAGGCCGCAGGCAAAGCGCCGCTCAAGGCCGCGATAAATTCCCTTGCCATGGGGTCATAAAACTCACGGGTAATCCGGTCGCTCGCCTCATGCCTGTCTACCACGCCGCGCATCACAATGCGCGAGAAATTAACGCCATGATCCTGCTCATTCAGTTTTAACACCGGAGTAATAAAGGCGGCAATAATGGCGTTTAAGGCGACTTCGGGATTGGTATGTAATTTCGCCAGCCGCAGCTCGGACAGGCGCTCTGCCATATAGCTGCTATGGTGCTCGTAGATGGCGTGATACAGCTCATTTTTTGCACCAAAATAATATCCCACTAGTGCGACTGGCACGCCAGCTTCGTGAGCAATATCGCGTATCGATACACCCTGGTAGCTTTGCTCTGCAAAACACTTCTCCGCAGCAATCAAAATCGCGCGTTTTCTTCCGCTTAGATCATCTAATGAGCTCATGGGAATCTTTATTAGAAAGCAATTGCTTGGTCTGCGGATTGTACGACCGTACAAGCATTTGTCTATGCGCGGCGCAGCATTTGCACTTTCTTTGTGCAACTTGTTCACAGTGCCCAACAAATCTCTTGTAATTGACTAGGGGGTGAAATACATTCAATAAAACAAAAATGCACAATGTGTCTGATCTAAACCCAAGACTTTGTAAACAATCAGAGCTTGGTCAGGAGAGAAAAAATGAGACTCTACCCGCACTGGTCAGACAGCTAAACAACATATTAACGACAAATCGACGACAGTTTGACGACACATCAAGCACATATAAACGGGACAATCGTGGGACAAGTTTTAGGGCAAATGAACAGCATCAGAATCGACAAATGGCTATGGGCTGCCAGATTTTTTAAGACTCGTACCCTCGCCACCAATGCGGTCGAATTAGGACGTGTGCTGCAAAACGAAGAACGAATAAAGCCTGCCCATAACGTCAAGCCTGGTGATCTGCTAGAAATTCATCATGCTGACCAAATTTGGATTATTCAAGTGCTGCGGATATCGGATACGCGCGGCTCCGCTGTAGTTGCACAGAGCATGTATCAAGAAACCGAGACCAGCATCGCCCAGCGAGCCAAGCTTGCACAAGACAGAAAATATTTCCGCGAACCGAGTGCTACACTCACCGGACGTCCTACCAAGCGAGACCGGCGTTTGCTCGATTTCAGCAGAAATTAAAAAGGGCGGGAGACTTTAGTTTGATCTTTGGTTTATATATGGCCTCAATACTGGCCTCAGAAAAAATCGTTATTCAGTAATATCAAGCAATTCTCGTAAGTCCAAAAACTTAGGAGCCAGGTGAGTATTAATGATTTACCTTAGGTGTTTAGTCCCAAACTGTAGCCCTCTAAATAGATACTCTCCTCTAAAGCCGTTTTCTAGTTTGACTTTTAGTGCGCTGTGCTTAATAGTACGAGCGTTCGATTAATTCACATGTTTGCATCATAGTTGTGCGTCTGTGCATCATTTCAATACGAAAAATGTAATGTGAATATGACATCGAAATTTATGCGTAAAGGCGAACTTACCCGCGCCGCCATTTTGGATGTGGCCTTAGACGCCGCTAGCCGCGATGGCATCGAAGGTTTAACCATAGGTTTGCTGGCCGACAAAATGAACATGAGCAAGTCTGGCGTGTTTGCTCATTTCGGCTCGCGTGAAGATTTGCAGATCGAAGTGCTGAAGTTGTATCACCATCATTTTGAGCAAGAAGTGTTTTACCCCAGTATGAAAGAAGAACGTGGTCTGCCGCGTTTGCAATCTATGTTTGCCTTATGGGTCAAACGCGTCACGGTTGAAATCGCCTCCGGTTGCATCTATATCAGCGGCGCAGCCGAATACGATGATCGCCAAGGTCCCATCCGTGATGAGCTGGTCGGTATGGTGCATGCATGGCAAGGCGCATTGCGTCGTGCCGCGACCTTGGCAATACAGTTGGGGCACTTGGATCAAGACGTAGACCCGGAGCAGATCGTGTATGAAATGTATGGGCTCATTTTGGCGCTACACCACGATGCACGGTTTTTACGCAAACCAGGCAGTGTAGAAAGAGCCGCAGCAGGGTTTGAAAGATTAATTGAATGTTATGCGCCGCAAGTGGAAAAAGCTGTCACGGCTTAATTCGATTTAACAAGCCATCAATAAGTGGCTTGTAAGTGATCAACAAGCGATCATTTAAATCGTCGCCAGGTAAGTAGTCATAAAGAATGTAATAACGCCGTCTTAATTTTGTTTTACTTTTTAGTCTTCAGGAGAAAATCATGGGTCAATACGTCGCTCCCTTGCGTGATATGCAGTTCGTTCTGCATGAGCTGTTAGCCGTAGAAGGCGAACTAAAGCATTTGCCAAAATACGAAGAAATTGATGCTGATATCATTAATCAAGTGTTAGAAGAAGGTGGCAAATTCACTTCGCAAGTCTTGTTCCCATTAAACCATTCTGGCGATCGTGAAGGCTGCCATCACGACAAAGTAACGCACGCTGTTACCACACCAAAAGGCTTTAAAGAAGCCTACAAACAATACGTAGAAGCTGGCTGGCCAGCATTGTCTTGCGACCCGGAATATGGCGGCCAAGGCTTGCCACTGGTACTGAATAATTCATTTTACGAAATGATGAATTCTGCCAATCAAGCCTGGACTATGTACCCAGGTTTGTCACACGGAGCCTACGAATGTATCCACGAACACGGTACACAAGAACAGAAAGATTTGTACTTGCCAAAACTGATCAGCGGCGAGTGGACTGGCACAATGTGCCTGACTGAGCCACATTGCGGCACTGATCTTGGTATGCTGCGTTCTAAAGCAGAGCCACAAGCTGACGGATCCTACATGATCTCCGGCGCGAAGATTTTTATCTCCGCTGGTGAGCACGACATGGTTGATAACATCGTGCATCTGGTGCTGGCACGTTTGCCTGGCGCACCAGAAGGCTCCAAAGGTATTTCTCTGTTCATCGTGCCTAAATTTTTGCCTAATGCAGATGGCAGCGTTGGTGCGCGTAACCCAATTTTTTGTGGCGCGATCGAAGAAAAAATGGGTATCCACGGCAACTCAACTTGCCAGATGAATATGGACGGCGCAAAAGGTTGGTTGATCGGTCAGCCGAACAAAGGCCTCAACGCCATGTTCGTCATGATGAATGCAGCACGTCTGGGTGTGGGTATGCAATCCCTGGGCTTGACTGAAATCGCTTACCAAAATGCGCTGATTTACGCAAAAGACCGTCTGCAAATGCGCAGCTTGTCCGGCGTAAAAGCACCAGACAAACCAGCCGATCCTATCATCGTGCATGCTGATGTGCGTCGTATGTTGTTCACCGCTAAAGCTTATGCAGAGGGTGGACGTGCATTTTGTGCCTATGTCGCTTTGCAGCTGGATAAAGAATTAAATCATCCCGATGAAGAAGTCCGCAAAGAATGCGCTGACGAAGTCGCTTTACTGACACCAATCATCAAAGCCTTCATCACCGATAACGCATGGACAGCCACCTCTGAGTGTATGCAGGTATACGGCGGCCACGGTTTTATCGCTGAATGGGGCATGGAGCAATATGTACGTGATTCACGTATCAACATGATTTACGAAGGCACTAACACAATCCAGTCTTTGGATTTGTTAGGTCGTAAAGTCTTGGGTGATAACGGTGCTAAGTTGCGCAAGTTCGGTGCAAAGGTACAAGCATTTGTTGAAGCCAATGGCACCGATGAAGCAATGAGCGAATTCGTTACTCCGTTGGCGGAGCTGGGCGATAAGGTCACTAAGCTGACAATGGAAATCGGTATGAAGGCGTTCCAGAATCCAGATGAAGTCGGTGCTGCTGCTGTACCGTATCTGCGTGTTGTCGGTCATATGGTATACAGCTACTTCTTCGCGAAAATGGCAAAAATCGCTCTGGAAAAACAAGATTCCGGCGACACCTTCTACAAAGCAAAATTAGCGACAATTCGTTTCTACTTTGCACGTCTGTATCCAGAAACAGCGATGCTGATCCGCCAGGCACGTTCTGGTTCTGCAAATCTGTTATCGCTCGAAGCTGATTTGTTCTGATGAAATACTGAGCAGGCGTAGGCTGCAACATACACACCTTTACGCCTCTCTTTCATTTCAAATGGTGCGCATGGCGCACCCTACGAGATCTAAGCCTCTCTCATCATTGAGAGAGGACACAAAGAAATTGCTTTTCGTTGTTCTACGAATTCCACATGAGGTTAAAAATGACCAATTTCATCGTTAAAAAAGTCGCCGTTCTTGGTGCCGGTGTGATGGGCGCGCAAATTGCTGCGCACTGCATCAACGCAAAAGTACCTGTTGTATTGTTTGATTTACCAGCCAAAGAAGGCCCGAAAAACGGTATCGTTTTGCGCGCCATCGAGAACCTGAAAAAATTGAGTCCTGCTCCATTCGGCAACAAAGATGACGCAGCTCTGATTGAAGTCGCCAACTACGAAGACAATCTGGAATTGCTCAAAGGTTGCGACCTGATCATTGAAGCGATTGCTGAGCGCATGGACTGGAAGCATGATCTTTACAAGAAAGTGTCACCGTACATCGCACCAAACGCGATCTTCGCATCGAATACATCTGGTCTGTCGATTACGGCCTTGTCCGAAGGTTTTGAGGCTGAATTAAAAGCCCGTTTCTGCGGCGTGCATTTCTTCAACCCGCCGCGCTATATGCACCTGGTTGAATTGATACCGACGGTAGCAACTCGTCCAGAAATCATCGACCAGCTCGAAGGTTTCCTGACTACCTCATTGGGCAAAGGCGTTGTACGCGCTAAAGATACACCGAACTTCATCGCCAACCGCGTTGGTATTTTCGGTATGCTCGCCACGATTCATGAAGCAGAAAAATTCGGCTTGTCCGTCGATGTCGTCGATGATCTGACCGGTAAAAAACTCGGCCGCGCTTCGTCCGGTACTTTCCGTACTGCCGACGTCGTAGGTCTGGACACGATGGGCCATGTCATCAAAACGATGCAAGATAATTTGTCCGACGATCCATTTTTCGCTGTCTACAAAACACCAGAAGTATTGGCCAAGCTGGTTGCCGCTGGTGCGCTGGGTTCTAAAACTGGCGCAGGTTTCTACAAAAAAGTAGGTAAAGATATTCAGCGCCTTGATTTCGCCACAGCGCAGTATGTGACTGGTGGTGCAAAGGCGGATGACGTTGTTGCCCGTATGCTGAAAGAAAAAGATCCGGTCAAGAAAATGAAGACCTTGCGTGAATCGACCAATCTACAGGCGCAGTTCCTGTGGGCGATTTTCCGCGATGCTTTCCACTACATCGCTGTGCACGGTGCAACGATTGCCGACAATGCACGCGACATCGATTTCGCAATGCGTTGGGGCTTCGGCTGGAACGTCGGTCCTTTCGAGACATGGCAAGCATCCGGCTGGCAAGAAGTTGCTGGTTGGGTGAAAGAGGATATCGATGCGGGTAAGGCATTGTGTAACGCACCCTTGCCAGCCTGGGTATTTGACGGACGCACTGGCGTGCACACTGCAGAAGGTTCCTGGTCTGCGGCGAGCAGCACTTATGTCCCACGCTCTACATTAGCGGTATATGATCGTCAGGCTTTCCGCGCGCCTGTATTGGGCGCTGGTGCGCCGACTGGTGCAACCGCAGGCACGACTTTCTTCGAAGATGACTCCGTTCGTATCTGGCACCAAGGTACTGATCAGAAGCCTGATGACGTACTGATCTTGTCCATGAAGACTAAGATGCACGTGATTGGTCCTGGCGTAATCGAAGGCATGGAAAAAGCAATTGCCGAGGCCGAGAAAAATTATAAAGGTCTGGTGATCTGGAATGCGGATGCAGCCGAAGGCGGTGCCTTCTCCGCCGGTGCTGATTTGCAAGCGATGTTGCCACTGTTTATGTCCGGTGGCGTCAAGGCCATCGAGCCAGCGATTTCACGTCTGCAACAAGCGCATCAAGGCTTAAAATACGCCAATGTCCCTGTCGTGGCAGCGGTTGCTGGTCTGGCACTCGGCGGTGGTTGCGAACTGATGATGCACGCAGCGAAACGCGTGGCCTCTATCGAATCGTATATTGGTCTGGTCGAAGTCGGTGTAGGTTTAGTGCCAGGCGGCGGAGGTTTGAAAGAAGCTGCAGTCCGTGCAGCAGCCGATGCCAAAGGCACTGACTTGCTGCAATTCCTGAAGAACTATTTCACCAATGCAGCGACAGCCGCGGTATCCAAGTCTGCATTAGAAGCGCAAAAAATGGGTTACCTGTCGCAAGACGACGTGATCGTATTCAATGCCTACGAGTTGTTGCATGTAGCAAAAGTCGAAGCACGCGCCATGTTTGATGCTGGCTATCGCGCACCAATGCGCAAGCTGGTGCCAGTCACTGGTCGTCACGGTATCGCATCGATCGCTGCGCAATTGATCAATATGCGTGATGGCGGTTTCATCTCTGCACATGATTACAAGCTCGGCAAGATGATCGCCGAAGTAGTCAGTGGTGGCGACATCGACAACGGCAGTCTGGTCAGCGAACAATGGTTGCTCGACCTGGAGCGCAAAGCGTTTATGGAATTGTTGAATCATCCAAAAACGCAAGAGCGGATCATGGGCATGATGCAAACTGGCAAGCCAGTCCGTAACTGATACGCACATAATAATCGGAGTACATAACATGACTAAACAACTTCAAGACGCTTACATCGTCTCAGCAACACGGACCCCGATCGGCAAATCTGGTCGCGGCATGTTCCGTAATACACGTCCTGACGATTTGCTGGTGCGCGTATTGCAATCTGCATTTGCCCAAGTACCTAATCTTGATCCAAAACTGGCAGAAGACGCCATCATCGGTTGTTCTTTTCCTGAAGGTCCGCAAGGACTCAATCTCGCTCGTATGGGCGTATTACTGGCAGGTTTGCCAAATACGATTGGTGGCGTCACTATCAATCGTTACTGCGCATCCGGTATCACAGCAGTGGCGATGGCGGCAGATCGTATCCGCGTTGGTCAGGCTGATGTCATGATCGCAGGTGGCGTTGAATCAATGTCCATGGTGCCAATGATGGGCAACAATCCATCCATGAACATGGCGATTCTGAAAGACGAAAACGTCGGTATGGCTTACGGCATGGGTCTGACCGCAGAGAAGGTTGCGCAACAATGGAAAGTCTCGCGTGAAGCACAAGACGCATTTGCCCTGCAATCTCATCAACGGGCTATAGCTGCACAAAATGCGGGTTACTTTGACGCAGAAACTACCTCGGTTGACATCATTGACCGCGTACCAAATCTGGTGACTGGCGAAATCGAATTAAAAACCCGTACCGTCAGCCGTGACGAAGGTGCACGCCCAGATACATCCTTAGAAGGCTTGGCAAAACTGCGCCCGGTGTTCGCAAACAAAGGTAGTGTGACTGCGGGTAACAGCTCGCAAACGTCTGACGGCGCTGGCGCACTGATCTTAGTTAGTGAAAAGATTTTGAAGCAATTCAACCTGACTCCGCTGGCACGTTTCGCGTCCTTCGCAGTACGCGGCGTACCACCAGAAATCATGGGTATCGGTCCTAAAGAAGCGATTCCGGCAGCCTGTCGTGCCGCTGGTATTACGCAAGATCAGATCGACTGGTTTGAGCTGAACGAAGCCTTTGCAGCGCAGTCGCTGGCAGTCGTACAAGATCTCGGTCTCGATCCAGCCAAAGTCAATCCTATGGGCGGCGCGATTGCTCTCGGCCATCCGCTGGGCGCGACTGGCGCAATTCGTTCTGCTACTACAATCCATGCTTTGCATCGTAATAATCTGAAGTACGGCATGGTGACGATGTGCGTTGGTACCGGCATGGGTGCAGCAGGCATTTTCGAACGCATGTAAATGGAACTACTGATTCAGCTACGGCGCGACGCAATCTTCAGTCGGCGATGTTCACCGTACTTTCGTACGGCTGCGCTTCTCAACTGAACCTTGAGTCGTTCGCTACGCTGCCTCAGCATTTCCAAATCCCGATGCAAACAAAAACCGCATATGAAATTTTCTGTGCGGTTTTTTATTGATCATTCAAGCTAGAAATGGATAGCCAGCTTGATTTAGCAAATTCCAGCATAATCTGTACACTACAAATTGAATCAAAACTCAGGAGACCACATGGATATTTTGACCCAAATAGAGAATGGCGTTTTGTCGATTGCATTCAATCGCCCAGAAAAGAAAAACGCTATCACTGCCGCGATGTACCAGGCAATGGCAGACGCGATTACTGCAGCAGAAGATAACACTGCCGTACGCGCTATTTTGATCAGCGGCAGGCCAGAGATTTTTACTGCAGGCAATGATCTGGAAGACTTCATGAAGAACACCACCGCCGAGCACGCGGGCGTGCCACCGGTTTATCAGTTCATGCATGCCTTAAGTCACACTAGCAAACCAGTTGTTGCTGCGGTATCTGGCGCTGCGGTGGGGATTGGTACTACCTTGCTGATGCATTGCGACATGGTGTATCTGGCCGACAACGCCAAACTGTCTATGCCGTTCACGCAATTGGGTTTGTGCCCGGAATTTGCCTCTAGCCTGATTTTCCAACAAATCGTTGGCTACCAGCGCGCCGCAGAAAAATTGATGTTTGGCGAAGCATTCAGCGCACAAGAAGCCTACGAAATTGGCTTCGTCAATAAAGTCTTGCCGCCAGAAGAGTTGATGCCCTACGCGCTAAAACAAGCCGCTAAATTAGTCGCCTTGCCAGCGGCCTCTATCCGAGCCACCAAGCGCCTGATGAAAAGCAATCAACAAGAAGCAATCATCGCCAAAATGGGTGAAGAAAACGTTCACTTCCGCACCATGTTGACTGCACCAGAAGCGAAGGAAGCGTTTATGGCATTCTTCCAAAAACGTAAACCGGACTTCTCGCAGTTCTCTTAATTTTACTAGTTCAATCCAAAATAGAATGGAAGCATAAGCAAGTATTTGTCTATGCTTCCTTTTTTATTTAAATATACTCATGGTTAGTATATTTAAGTTGCCTATAGAATTATTGGTAAGTGGCATGATTTTATTGGAAATAATGAGGAGTATGTAGAATATTCCTCTTTTTGTTAGTCAAATCATCGATAAAATTAATTGTGCATATTATTCGTGATGCCCATTCATTTTTAAATAAACATTCTCATACCATTTCTCAAATTGGTTTCTTACTTTCCATTTATTCCTATTTTTATGCTTAAACTTAGCCGACATTTATGTGTAGCCTCTATTCTTTTTTCCTCCTTAATATCCCATGCAATCGCCCAGGCAATAGAGACGCAAGCGATGACGGATGTGAAAAAATTAGCCAGTGTCGAGATGGCGGGTCGTGCTATTGATACTCCCGGCAGTCAGTTGGCGCGTGACTATATTGTTGGACGTTTGCAAGGGCTGGGTATTAATGGAAGGGACTCGCTAAAACGGACGCCATGATTTATTATTTTTCAATCATGGAGGTTAGCAATGAAAGCAGCAATAAGACAAAAATTCACAACGCAATTTCGAGAGCAAGCGGTCAAGCTTATCACTGAGCAGGGATTAAAAATCAGCGAAGCAGTACGTCGTTTGGATATTTCTGATAAATCGTTAAGCCGATGGGTGATCGCTGCCAAGAAAGGGCAATTGGACAAAGTTGATACCAAGCGCCTTGTTCCTGTGAGTGCTTTAGAAGCGGAAGTGTCCAAGTTAAGGAAAGAAAA
>JANXTO010000100.1 GCA_025352365.1 Undibacterium sp.
GACAGACAGTAACAAAGGGCCATTGCAGCTGCAACTGAATCCCGACGATTTCAACATCAAAGTACCGACCCGTGTGATCTGGGGCGAGACCGATAAGGCTTTGCCAAAAACTTTGCTAGATGGATTAGAGAACTTTATCGACGACTTAGAAATTGTGCGCATACCAGAAGGTAGTCATTGGGTCATCCACGAACAACCCGCGCGTATCAATCAATTGATCCGTGGATTTTTAGAGTAATAAAATGGCACGTACTGATTTTGCTTTTTTTCATTCGCTGCGGGTACGCTGGTCAGAAGTCGATATGCAAGGCATCGTCTTCAACGGCCACTACCTGACCTATTTTGACGTCGCTTTTACTGAATACTGGCGCGCAACCAATTTGCCTAATGTCACCTTGCAAGCGGAGCAGGGTAAAGAACTGTTCGCCCGCAAAGCCACTGTCGAATATATGGCGCCTGCCAGATTTGATGATGTGCTGGAGATTGGCGTACGCTGCGCGGCAATCGGCAATTCATCCTTGCGCTTTGTACTGGAGATTTATATCGGCGATCAGCATCTGATTTCTGGTGAGTTATTTTATGTCTATGCTGACACTGCCCTACGTAAAGGGGTTGCCGTGCCTGATCAATGGCGTGCGATCATTTCTGAATTAGAAATTTGTAAACCCGAGACTAATCAAGGTAAAGTTTGAATTTATTTATCCGCTGATTATGGTGGTGAGAGTCCATCTTTAGTTGAGCAATCAAGGCCACTAGAATCTATACCGAAACAATATGATGACTACAACAGCAAACAATGACGCAGTGCGCGTCACCTTGGGTTCTTGGGCAGAACTACAAAAAGAAGCACAGGCAATTCGCTATGACGTCTTCGTCATCGAGCAGAATATCCCTGTCGAATTGGAGTGGGATGAGATGGATGCGCAATGCCTGCATGCCGTCGCCTATGACGCACAAGGTGTAGCGGTAGGTACAGGACGCTTGCTACCCGACGGCCACATCGGACGCATGGCGGTCAGAAGTGCCGCCCGCGGCCTGGGTGTCGGCGCAGCGATACTACAAAGCTTGATGCAACAAGCCCGAAACCGCGGCGACAAAGCAGTCAAACTCAATGCACAGACCTCAGCAGAACCGTTTTATGCCCGCAATGGCTACAGCCGTGAAGGTGATGTGTTTGAAGAGGCAGGGATTCCGCATATCAGTATGTTGCATGAGTTTTGATGGGACTTAGACGATATATTCGTCTGATTTTTATTTTTTCGGCTATGCGATTTTAACTTGGTTGAAACCCGATCTTCCTAGTCCACAGCTGCCAATACATCACCCAGTCGCCCATGAACGAATACAGCGGTTGTTTGAATGAGGCAGGTCTGTTTTTCTCAAAACCAAAATGACCGACCCATGCAAAGCCGTAACCGCATAGCGGTGCGGCAATTAGCCATGCTCCGGCACCGGTGCCGATAAACATTGCCAGACAGAGCAACACCAGGGTTGATCCGATAAAGTGAAGTTGGCGACAGTGGCGGTTGCGGTGCTCGCTGAGATAGAAGGGATAAAATTCGGTAAAACTACGGTATTGTTGGCTCATACTGGTCTCCTGGGATGGTTGTCATGTACCCGACTTATTCCTGGTCTTTGCCGGGATCTTGTTCAACTTTTTCTACAACGTCTAGTTGTTTTTTGGATGTCAGTTTATCCGTAATATAGGTCAAAATTTTAGGATGATGCAATACCCATCCTCCGGCGACGCCGATCAGACTACCCAACATAATATCGAACAAGCGTGTCAGTACCAACGAATCGGGAGGCACTCTGACAGAGGCACCTTCTGCAAATAACATAGTCAGTGGGGTGATAAAAATCACGGCAACGCCGTAATTTCTGACGATCAGCATTTCAACGATAAATTGTAATACCGTGATGGCCAGTGCATAGGTCCAGACGTTTAATGGCAATGAAAAAATAATGGATGTCAGGCCCATACCCAATGCGGTACCGATAATGCGATGGACTTTCTTATGCCAGATCAAGCGGAAGGTAGCACCTTGCATAATCGCTGCACAGGACACCGGTACCCAATAGGGATTGTTTAAGTGCAGTAGGCGCGACAGTAAAAACGATCCGCCGACAAAGCTGGCAATGACTAAAGATTCCAGCACGATCGCAAAGATGTCGCGGTCTACCGGCGGCACTGGTGCGAGTTTGATGGGTTTGTTTGCGATGGCCAAAGAATAGATCAAAGCAATTAAGCAAGCCAGCATGCCACCGATCGTAATCAGTCCTACTCGCATCGGTATCCCGGCAAGGTTAAATGGCGTGGTGCTTCCGACTGCGATCATCAGGATAAAAAAGAAGCTGGCGGGTGGTGGCAAAGAATAATAGCGACAAATGACGTCGATCAGCAGAACAGTGAGCGTCATCACCGCAACGGATACATAGGGATCAAAGCTGGCGCATAAGCCTAAGGTAAAACAGACCGAAAAACCGAATGAACATGCGACGAGCGTCAGCATGCGGTGAGCAATAGACGTCTTAGGCAAGTACAAAATCACTAGCGTTCCCATACCCACCAGAATGCCGAAATCTTGCTTGCCAAAATAGGCACCAGCAAATACGGGAATTCCCATACACAGCGAGACGATGAAGGCGATATGCCAAGATCTGCTGGGCGTATTCCAGACCAGTAATTGTCTGACCTCAGTCAGAATGACCTGCCATATTCGATGAATCGCATTATCGTTTTGCATGTCGTATCGTGCTCCAACTAAAGCAGATTGATCTAGATGACGGTTTAAACTATAGCTACTAATATGCCGGCGGTCAACACCAGACTACCGGCAATTCTTTCTGTAATCACACTGTACTTGGGTTGCGTTGCTAAATGGCTAGCTTTGTTTGCCAACATGCCATAGCCTAATAGAATAAAAAATTCTGGAATGATGGAGCATGCAGCAAGGATGCTCATTTGTGGAATGATGGGTTTTTGCGGATCAATAAATTGCGGCAGAATCGCGACAAAGCCTAGTAATGCTTTTGGATTTGTCATTTGTAGCATTAATGCTGTACTAAAGATCCGTTTACCGCTCTGAGGTTTGCTATCTAATTTGCTTAAAGTAATAGGAGATGGTCTGCTAACAATAGCTGACAAGCCTAAGTACACCAAATAAGTTGCGCCGGTATATTTGATCGCTATAAACACCTTGGGCGACGCTAATATGAGTGATCCTATACCTGTCGCAGAGAGGGCGAAGTAAATTACATTACCTGTCAAAATCCCCAAAGTGACGAAGAGCGAAATACGCCATCCGCGTGCAATGCCATAGGCGACGACCATCATCACAGCGGGACCTGGCGATAAAGAGAGTGCTGCTTCAGTCGCAGCAAATAATAGCCAGTTGTTCATACAATCTTGTAATTTTTATTGGTTTAATAATGTGGCTTCAGCATCTCTTGTAGTCCCTCTCCCACTGGTAGGAGAGGGGGCGACCTCAGTCTGATTAGCCCGACGATTTTATAAAATCAAACAAGGCAGTCAGCACTGCGTCACCTTGTTCCGCCATCAGCGAATGCCCACTATGTTCAATCAAAATGGTTTTATTGTGCGGGATCGCAGTGCGTAGCGTAGCGGCCGCTTTGGGTGGCGTCATCATGTCTTTTTTCCCTAAAACAAATAGAGTGGGGCAGCTCACTGCCTGCGCTGCCTGCTCACCGTTAACGTAGGCATTGCATGCTGAAAAATCGGTATAAAACACTTTCTCAGGATTGATCTTAGAAATACGTTGCATCAGACGCTGGCTGCCGCCCATGACATAAAATCCTGGGCCCGGGCAAGATGGTTTATGCGCGATGGAGCTATGGGACCAGATATTCACCATATCGATGGCGGTCTGCTCCTCGTCGCGTGCAGCATTGAGTAAGGTGTCTGATACCTTCATCGGATAGGCAGTACCGATGAGGGCTAAT
>JANXTO010000140.1 GCA_025352365.1 Undibacterium sp.
TCATGAATACCCTGGCGCAAATGAACAATCCCCAAATCTGCTGCACGACGCGCTACAATCGGCGACTGACGCGCACTGATGATGGCAGTCTGAATACCGGCTTGTTGCAGTAAACGAATTCCCTGACCATCCAGCACATTAAAGCTTTTCATCATTTCGCCATCAGGGCCAAAATGCAGGCTACCATTAGTCAAAATGCCGTCTACATCAAAAATCATTAATTGGACTTGAGCTGCCTTAGCAGCTGTATTTGAATTCAACATCGTCGTCGCAGTCATCAAATCACCTTGGCGCGGGTCAGGTCATGAATATGCAGAGCACCGACTAATTTGCCATGTTCATCCGCTACCAGCAATTGATTAATTCTATGGGTTTCCATTACCTCAACCGCTTCAACTGCCAACTGCTCCGCACGAATGCTGCGTGGATTTTTATGCATCACATCCGCGATCACAATTTTAGTAAAGTCCTGAACACTTTCCATCAAACGACGTAAATCACCATCGGTAAATACGCCAATTACCCGCTGCTCATGATCGACCACGGCTGTCATCGCCATACCTTTTTTGGTGATTTCCATCAACGCGACAGTCAATTTGGTGTCAGGTGTCACTTGAGGAATATCGTCGCCGCTGCGCATCACATCGCGGACATGTGTCAACAAGCGGCGACCAAGCGCGCCTCCGGGGTGGGAGCGGGCGAAATCTTCTTCACGGAAACCACGTGCATCCAAGACTGCAACAGCAAGTGCATCGCCCAGTGCCAGTGTGACTGTCGTGCTGGCCGTTGGTGCGAGGTTAAGCGGACAAGCTTCTTTGTCGACATGCACATTTAAATGCACGTCGGCCAGTTTGGCCAAACCCGACACCGGATTGCCAGTCAAAGTAATCAGTTTGACACCTAAGCGTTTGATGATAGGGGCAATCGCAATCAATTCCGACGCTTCGCCTGAATAAGAGATACCAATAAATACATCTTGGGGCGTCACCATGCCTAAGTCGCCATGTGCAGCTTCGGCCGCATGTACAAACAAAGCAGGCGTTCCAGTCGATGCGAAAGTCGCAGCGATCTTACGGGCAATATGACCCGATTTGCCAATACCAGAAACAACTACCCGCCCCTGGCAGTGCAGTAGCAGATCAGTAGCCAGGGCAAATGCCGCGTAATCGTCGGAAAGTCGGGATTGCAAAACCTTAATTGCGTCTGCTTCTATCTGCAAAGTCTCGCATGCCAATTGCAAAGCACGACGGGCAAAGGTTTCGTCAGGCGCAAGGCTGGTCGAAAGTTTAGAAGAAAGCTTAGACGACACGTCCGCCGGAGTTTGGGTGGGGATAAAGTTAAGAGAGCTCATCCCAAGAGTATAAACGAAATTGACTAAGCAAAAACTCTGCCAGTTCGCATAAGCTTGCATATGTTGCTTACCAGTGAATATTGTTCGTTTTTTTGATCATCTAAGCAATAATGCTTGCATGACCGCACTTGACACCACCCTCCTCTTACTCGCCGCCTCCGTTCTGGGTGTCGTCGCTTTCCGTATGCTGCAATTACCTCCGATGCTGGGTTATCTGGTGGTCGGTATTTTGATCGGCCCGTTTGGTCTTGGGCTGGCAGAGGATAGTGCGGCCACGCATGAGCTGGCCGAATTTGGCGTCGTGTTTTTAATGTTTTCCATTGGGCTGGAGTTTTCCCGCTCAAAATTGATGTCGATGCGCAGAACTGTGTTCGGTCTGGGTCTGGCGCAAGTGCTGGTCACTATTGTCAGCAGCATGGGGATTGGTTTAGCAGCATCTTACTGGCTGCCTCAACATTTTAATATCAGTTGGGAAGCCGCCTTCGCGCTAGGCGGTGCGCTGGCCATGTCGTCTACTGCCATCGTTTCTAAAATGCTGACCGAAAAACTGGAGCTGGAAAGCCCGCACGGCCGACAAATTATCAGCATTTTATTGTTTCAGGATCTGGCGTTTGTCCCTTTGCTGATCCTGGTACCGGCGCTGGCATCGCATTCCAGCAATCTATTTGAAGCTCTCGCATGGGCCAGCGGGAAAGCTGCTCTGGTCTTGTTTCTGCTGTTATTTGTCGGGCAAAAACTAGTACGCGGCTGGTTTA
The DNA here is from genome assembly GCA_025352365.1 of Undibacterium sp. Classification (GTDB taxonomy): domain Bacteria; phylum Pseudomonadota; class Gammaproteobacteria; order Burkholderiales; family Burkholderiaceae_D; genus Undibacterium. The sequence goes on from JANXTO010000140.1 coordinate 2,107, forward strand.
GCATCGTCGTCAAACGCCGCTCGCAAGAACTCTTCATGCTTAATCTGTTGCTAATCACGCTAGGTGCGGCATGGTTGACTGAGCACGCGGGTTTATCCATGGCGCTTGGTGCCTTTGTCGCTGGCATGCTGATCTCAGAGACTGAATACAAGCATCAGGTGGAAGAAGACATCAAATCCTTCCGCGACGTCTTGCTAGGTTTATTTTTTATCACCATCGGCATGCTCTTGAATTTACGCCTGGTGTATCAGCATCCCCTACTCGTGTTGATCTTGCTGCTGGGACCGGTATTGCTCAAATTTTTATTGATTACGGGTCTTGCCAAACTATTTGGCAGCACAGGCAGCGTCGCCTTGCGTACCGGTTTGGGTTTGGCACAAGCGGGGGAATTTGGCTTCGTCTTATTAAATCAGGCTGGCGGTTTGCAACTGCTTGATCCGCTGTTATTGCAATTAATACTGGCATCAATGGTGTTGTCGATGCTGGCATCGCCTTTTATTCTGGCCAAATCTGACGCCATCGTGATGAAGTTGTCCGCTAACGAATGGATGATGCAATCGCTGGCACTGACCCAAATCGCTGCCCGCACCATGAGCACCAAGCGGCATGTCATCGTGGCTGGTTTTGGTCGTAGCGGGCAAAGTCTGGCACGCGTGTTGACCGAAGAAAATATTGATTACTACGCACTCGATCTGGACCCGGATCGCATCCGCGAAGCCCAGACCGCCGGTGCCAATGTATCGTATGGCGACGCAGCGAGGCGCGAAAGCCTGATCGCCGCCGGCATCAAACGCGCCGCCTCATTGGTGATCACCTACAAAGATACTCAATCCGCTTTAAAAATTTTGCATCTGGTGCAAGAACTTAATCCCAGCCTACCAGTGATTGTGCGCAGTCATGACGATAGCGACATCAATAAATTACGTGAGGCCGGTGCAACCGAGGTCGTGCCAGAACTAATGGAAGGCAGCCTGATGCTCGCCTCGCATGCCCTGGTACAGCTTGGTGTGCCGCTGCGCCGTGTAGTACATCGGGTGCAGGCTGCGCGTGAAGAACGTTATGAATCTTTACGCGGTTATTTCCACGGCGCCAGTGACGCCGCGGACGGACCAGAAAACATGCAAATCCGTTTGCACACGATTGTTCTGGGGGAGCACGCCAATGCCGTCGGTAACACCTTAGATAAATTAGACCTGGAGAATCTGGATGTGGATGTCACAACGGTGCGCCGTGGCAAGACGCGGCTAGAACAAGATCAAGGGAAAAGTAGGGACATCATTTTGCTGGCAGGTGATGTCATCGTGGTACGCGGTACGGCAGAAGCTGTCGCTAGAGCGGAGCAACGGCTGTTAAAATAGCGGGCACTTTTCTGTTTGCTCTATCAATTGCTACTTCGGCAATTTGCATCATTCAACCCATTTAAGAAGGCAAGCTGTGATGTTCAATCCATCCGACTATATTAAAGAACATATCCGCACTGTGGAAAACTGGCCACAGCAAGGTGTTATGTTTCGTGACATCACCCCTTTGCTACAGAATCCCAAAGTATTCCGGGTGCTGATCGACATGTTCGTACATCGCTATATGGATGAAAAACTCGATGTCGTCGCAGGCCTGGATGCCCGTGGTTTTATCATCGGATCGGTGCTGGCTTATGAACTCAATCTGGGTTTTGTCCCCATCCGCAAAAAAGGCAAACTGCCCTTCCACACGGTATCCGAGCAATATGAATTGGAATACGGCAGTGCCACGGTGGAACTGCACTCTGACGCCTGCAAACCTGGTGACCGCGTCGTGCTGATCGACGATCTGATCGCCACTGGCGGCACTATGATGGCGGGTAAAAAACTGTTGGAACGTCTGGGCGCAGAAGTCATCGAAGGTGCGGTGATTGTCGATTTACCAGAACTGGGCGGATCAAAACTGATTCAGGCCAGCGGCATGCCTCTGTATACCGTTTGTAATTTTGATGGGTATTAAACAAATCAAGCAAATCAGGAAAATGCCGGGTTGCTATTGTTTTAATCGACAGCGCTGAGCAAACCGTCAACATAAAAAAAGAGCCAATTAATTTGGCTTTTTTTACATTTAGCATAAATGACCAAACCAGATCAGCCAATATACTGCACCATGTATTTTTTATTTGTCCATAGGATTAATGGACAATAGGCTATATTTTAAAAAATTAATGGGGAGTATATGAAATCCTTCTGCATTAGCTTCTTTGTCAGTTCGCCAAAAACAAGCCCGGCCAACGCCTGCTAAAACGCATCAAACATCGGATTGACGCACATGCGCGGGAATCCGCGGATGAATAATCCGGAACCATAAAGGCGGACAAAACGCCAGCACCACCATCGCCCCATAACCACCCGGCAATTGCGGTGCCTCTTCAAAATGGCGCAACTCCTGGTAGCGTCGAGATGCGTAGGCATGATGATCAGAATGCCGCGCCAGATTCATCAAAAACCAGTTCATCAAACGATAGCTAGAATTCCACGAATGCTCGGGGCGCACGCGCTCATACCCGTTCTCAGTGCGTTGCCGCGTCAGCCCGTAATGCTCAACGTAATTGATCGCCTCCAGCTCACAAAACGCCACGACAGCCTGGCCGACAAAAACACACACACCAGCCCAACCAAAGAGTAAAAACGCTGCCGCAGCAAACACAGTAGATACCGCAGACCAAAGCAATACCTCATTGCGCCAGGCGGACAGTCCACGTTTTTGAAGGCGATTTTTTTCGAGTCGCCAGGCATTCAGAGTGTTGTGCCAGACCGCTTGTGGAATAAAGCCATACACCGTTTGCCATAACTTGGCGGACGATGCATCCTTAGGGGTAGATACGTTCACATGATGTCCATACACGTGCTCAATTTTAAATCCGCCATAACAGACGGAAGACAACAAGATGCCACCAACCCACTGCTCTAAGCGCGTTGGTTTATGGATCAACTCATGCGCCACGGTGATCGCCAAAATCCCCGATACGGCACCGACCGAAAAGATCCAGCCCAGCTTGCCGATCCAATTAAAATCCGTCGTCGTGAACACATGCAAACCCCACCACAGCGATAGTAATTGCACCGGCAATGCAGCCAGCGCAATCCACCGATACAGAGCTATGTGGCGCACGTTCTCCTCAGGCTGTGAAGTATCTTGACCAACCACATAATCGATCAGACTCAAAACCCCATACATCACAAAAAAAGGCCAAAACGCAAATAGATTCGGCATCTCCAGCGCACGACCAAATCGCCAGGCATCAAACAAAGACATCGGCACTAGCAGGATCAAAAAAAAGCGCAGCGGCCAGATCCAACGCGCAATGAGCGAGGGAGATTGAGCAGGTGAAGATGGCTGTTGGGTCGTCATAGCAAAAACTTTCAGTCGTCGATCAATTAAAACAATATAGCAGGTCAATTAGATTTTTGATGTTGCGATGCATCACGCATGAATAGAATGAATCAGAGGCAAAAATCCAGTGTCTTTGGATTAATACCTATCGAAATATATTCCCTCAATGTCTCCCGTGCCAAAACACAATTCTGAATCACCCCGACCTAGCCTAGAAACTGATCAGCAAGCTTATCGACAATTATCTTTCTTAGAATTGTGACATCAGCACCGTCAAACTGACCCGCAACTGGCAGCGCGAAGTGCAGACGTGGCATTCCAAGTACGCTATACTTCTGCCAATCCGAGGAGCGTTGCGACGAAATCTTGCTATTTCGCCAGGCTTGGATGATCAACACTGCAACTGCGCTCACGTTACTTTTTTCACTTAGAAAGGAGGGCGTGATGAACGCCACCACCATGACTACCGCAGCCGCCACACCAGTTTCAAATTCAGCAACAAAATCCACTCAAGATTTTTTCGTCGCCGATATCAGCTTAGCTAGCTGGGGTCGCAAAGAAATCCAGATCGCAGAAACAGAAATGCCAGGTCTGATGGCAATTCGTGAAGAATTCGCTGCCAGCCAACCGTTAAAAGGTGCGCGCATTACTGGCTCCCTGCATATGACAATCCAGACTGCGGTACTGATCGAAACGCTGAACGCACTCGGTGCCCAAGTACGCTGGGCCTCCTGCAATATTTACTCCACGCAAGATCATGCTGCTGCTGCAATCGCTGCGGGCGGCACGCCAGTATTCGCATTTAAAGGCGAAAATCTGGATGAATACTGGGATTTCACACACCGTATTTTTGACTGGATGGACGGTGGTTATTCCAACATGATTTTAGATGACGGCGGCGATGCCACATTGTTGCTGCACCTCGGTACACGTGCAGAGAAAGATATTTCTGTTCTGGCAAACCCAGGTTCAGAAGAAGAAATTTGCCTCTTCAATGCCATCAAATCCAAGCTTACAACTGATGCTACCTGGTACTCCAAACGTCTGGCAGCCATCAAAGGCGTGACAGAAGAAACGACAACTGGTGTACACCGTTTGTACCAGATGCACAAAGAAGGCAAACTCGCTTTCCCAGCGATCAACGTCAATGATTCAGTCACTAAATCGAAGTTCGACAATTTGTACGGTTGCCGTGAATCTTTAGTCGATGGCATCAAACGCGCAACTGACGTGATGATCGCTGGCAAAGTAGCGGTGATCGCAGGGTATGGCGATGTGGGTAAAGGTTCTGCACAAGCCATGCGTGCCTTGTCTGCGCAAGTCTGGGTAACAGAAATCGATCCTATCTGCGCATTGCAAGCAGCGATGGAAGGCTATCGCGTTGTGACAATGGAATATGCGGCGGAACACGGTGATATTTTCGTGACGACGACCGGTAATTACCACGTCATTAGCCATGCTCACATGCTGAAGATGAAAGATCAGGCAATTGTTTGCAACATCGGCCACTTCGACAATGAAATCGACGTCGCCGCATTAAAGCAATACACCTGGGAAAACATCAAGCCACAAGTGGATCACGTGATCTTCCCTAGCGGTCGTCGCATTATCTTGCTGGCCGAAGGTCGTCTGGTCAATCTGGGTTGCGGCACCGGTCATCCATCGTATGTGATGAGTTCTTCTTTTGCGAATCAGACCATCGCACAAATCGAACTGTTCTTAAACAATGACAAGTATCCGGTTGGCGTCTACACACTGCCAAAACATCTGGATGAAAAAGTCGCTCGTCTGCAATTGAAAAAACTCAATGCCCAATTAAGCGAGCTGACAGATGAGCAAGCGGCATACATTGGGGTCAGCAAAAATGGCCCTTACAAGCCAGAGCAATATCGTTATTAATAAGAAGATTTAGTAGAATGCAATAGCCCGTCACCAGTTTTCTGGGGAGGGGCTATTTTTAATACTACTTCTGTTTTTCAATTCGCCATCACACTGGAGAACCTATGCGCCTGCTAGCCACCTGGATCATCAACGGCCTCGCCTTACTTGCCCTGCCCTACCTTATGCACTCGGTGTCGATTGACAGCTTTGTTACCGCACTGATTGTTGCCTTGGTATTGGGTTTTGTGAACGCCATCATCCGCCCTATTCTGCTGATTTTGACACTACCAGTCACTGTGCTGACGCTTGGCCTATTCATCTTCATCATCAATGGTCTGATGTTCTGGGGTGTCGCCAATTTAGTTGATGGTTTCCATGTCGCTGGTTTCTGGTCAGCTGTGGGCGGCGCATTGTTATATAGCGTGATCTCTTGGACGCTCTCCACCTTACTGTTTAAAAAATAATGTCCGAGCACAACTTCAGCATCGAATTTTTCCCGCCCAAAACAGCGGAAGGCGCAGAGAAATTGCGCGTCACTCGCGTCAAATTGGCCGAACTGCACCCTAAATATTTTTCAGTCACCTTTGGCGCAGGCGGCACTACGCAACAAGGAACGCTGGATACCGTAATCGATATCCGTAAAGAAGGTTATGCCGCAGCACCACATCTGTCTTGCGTCGGAGGCACCCGCGATTCTATCCGCGATATCCTCAAACAATATCAAGCCAATGACATCCATCGTCTGGTCGCCTTACGTGGCGATTTACCCAGCGGTTATGGTGCAGCAGGTGAGTTCCGTTATGCCAATGAGTTGGTAGAATTTATTCGTGCAGAAACCGGTGACTGGTTTCATATCGAAGTTGCCGCTTATCCAGAAATGCACCCTCAAGCACGCTCGCCACAAGACGATTTGCAAAGTTTCGTGCGCAAGATGAACGCCGGTGCGAACGCAGCGATCACCCAGTACTTTTATAACGCTGATGCGTATTTTCAGTTTGTAGAACTGGCACAAAAAGCGGGCGTTACCGCACCGATCGTGGCTGGCATTATGCCGATCACGAACAGCAGCCAGTTAATGCGATTCTCAGAAATGTGCGGCGCTGAAATCCCACGCTGGGTACGTCTAAAATTAGCCAGCTTCGGCGATGACACGGCCTCAATTAAAGCCTTTGGTCTAGATGTGGTAACGCACTTGTGCGAACGCTTGCTGGCAGGCGGTGCACCTGGCTTGCATTTTTATTCGCTCAATCAAGCGGCTGCGACGACAGCGATTTGGCAGCGCTTGGTGTAACCCAGATGTTCTAAATGGTCTAAAGATGCTGGCACGCCAATAATTTTTATTCAATGGATGCAATTAAACGCTGCATAAATTGTTCGCATTGCGCTAATTGGTCCAGTTCTACATACTCATTTGGCGTGTGAGCCTGCTCAATACTTCCCGGACCACAAATGACCGTGGGTATACCCGCTTGTTGAAATAGGCCGGCCTCTGTTCCATACGACACAGCACCGTTTGGCGCATTACCTGCCAAGCGTGCTGCTAGCTGTACAATCGCATCAGACTCTTGCATTTGCAAACCAGGTGCCGATGCCAGCCATTCAAAATCGATCTGGGCTAGCGGTTCTACCGCCAACATTTGCGGCAACAGGCCTGCTGCATAGTCTTGAATTTCCTGGTACAAGCTTTCTGCTTTCATCTCTGGCAAGGTGCGTGCTTCGAATTGAAATTCGCAATCGCGCGGCACGATATTAGTTGCAAGGCCACCGCACATCAATCCGGTTTGTAAGGTGCTATAGGGGACTGTATAGGCATTATTACGTTGCTCTTGCTGTGCGAGACGATCTGCGATATCACGGATGTAGACGACAATTTTTGCTGCATATTCAATCGCATTAACACCTTGCGTGGTGTAGCTGGAATGTGCTTCGCGCCCACGTACGCAACAACGAAACCGATGAGTACCTTTGTGAGCGATGATGGGCTGCATTAAAGTGGGTTCACCGACGATGCATGAGGCTGGCTTAAGACCGATCTCTTCCAGATCACGGATCAGGCTGCGGACACCCAGACATCCGACTTCTTCATCATAAGACAAGGCAAGATGCAAGGCAGTATCTTTATCAGCTGCAAGGTAGTACGGCACTGCTAATAGCGCCGCTGCGATATAGCCTTTCATATCCGCTGAGCCCCGCGCGTAAACCCGACCATCTCTAATCGTTGTGACAAAGGGATCACTATGCCAGTCTTGCCCTTCTATCGGCACTACATCGGTATGGCCAGACAAGATAACGCCGGGCTTTTTTCCTTCACCAATCGTTGCGAACAAATTGGCTTTTTTCCCAGTACTGTCGTAAGTTAAACGAGACTCCACACCGTATTTTGCAAGATAGTCCTTGACCCAGAAAATGAGATCAAGATTAGAATCTTTCGACATTGTTTTGAATGAGACCAGCTGCCCTAATACATCGAGCAAATTAGAAGAGGCTGTTAAGGTGGTTGTCATAAAATTTTCTCTGCAACGTTACGATTTGGGCTTTGGTATGTGTGTCAGATTTTTATCTATTTAGGACTTACGCAATATTATCTCTGTAAGACGTAACGAGGAAGACAGTACTTTAGTACCTCAATTACCAAAGCCCGTCGCCACAACGCAGCTAGGGCGGTTTTGCGTAAGTCCACCTATTCTTACTACTGTAGTCTTGCTGACCAAAGATTACTTGGTAATGCGCAATCACTCAATCTGAATCTAGTTCAGGCATTATCAATATGCCTAGCGGGACTTATGCAAAATTGTCCCGGCAAGACGCAGCGACGAGGACCGTTTTTGTACCTAAGTTACCAATATCCATCGCTGCAATACAGCTCGGGATTTTTTGTAAGTCCTGTCTAAATTGTATTTTATGCAGGGAAAATATTTGCCTTAGTACCCAAACGTATACCAAGATTTTTTTGCTCTAAGGCGAGCAATGCGGCGGAATGATCTGCCCCTGGCAAACCACCTACAATGCTGCGATATATTTCAGCAATCAATTCTGTCACGGGCAATTCAAGCTTAGCAAGTTGTGCTGCTTTTAGAATATTTTCCATATCTTTTGCCTGACTTTTTACTTGCCCTCCGGGTAGAAAATTACGCTCCAACATACGTTGTCCATGTACCTCTAAAATCCGGCTCTCGGCGAAACCGCCACGCAATGCATTACGTACCGCAGCAGGATCGGCTCCGCCAGCTTGTGCCAGCAATAATGCCTCTGCAACGATGCTAATGGTGCCGCCAACAATTAACTGATTACAAAGTTTCGCTAATTGCCCGGTACCAGGCGGGCCAACGAGAGTAGGCTTGCCCATCACGCTAAGAATAGCCAGAACACGAGCGTAATCAGCCTCATTCGCACCGGCCATAATTGCTAAAGAACCCGCTTCTGCACCGATCACCCCACCGGAGACTGGTGCATCTATAAAGCCTAACTTTTTATCACGTAGTACTTGATCGAATTGCTGTGCCTCTGCTTGTTGCGTAGAACTCATGTCTATCCAAATTTCATCACCACATAATGCAGGCAAAGTCTGCTGGATCATATCGGCGACGATATTCCCTCTTTCCAGCATGCTGATAACAATATTGGCTTTATGGTAGCCATTGATGGCGGCCACTGGCGTCTCAGCGATATCGGCCCCTAGTTCACCTAAGGAGCGACATTTGCTACCGGTGCGATTCCAGGCAGTCAATGGATATCCTGCTTGTACAAGACGTGTAGCCATCGGCTTACCCATTAAACCGATCCCTAAGAATGCAATACGAGGTTTTGTCATATGAATTGTTTGTTGACCTATGATTTGAGAATGCGAATGAGCCTAAACATCGAATCTCTTTATACTGCAATATTGGATAAGCTTGCTTGGGTCTGTTATTACTCAAACCGAGAGTGCGAATGAGTAACAACAGACCCTAATTGGTACAATAGCAAAAATTCTCTTTTTTTATTATTTAATAAGGTATGGTTTTATGAAATTATCTGCAAAAAATTCGCTGTTATGCGCCTTGGTCATGTTATCAACCCAAATGCTGGCACATGCCGTAGATTCGGCCTCACTAGAATTTGCGACAGGAAATAAAACAAAAATGGTACGCGGCGGTGCCCAATGGAATTGGGATCAGCAATGGTTTACATCTAACGGCACTCATCTCAGTGGTTACTGGGATGCGACCCTAGCTGACTGGCAAGAAAATAATTATCAGGGACATGGCCTAAAACAAAATCTGATTGATGCTGGCATAACACCTGTTTTCCGTCTACAAAACGATAGCAAAAAGGGGCTTTATGGAGAAGCTGGCATTGGCTTACATATGTTGTCGGAGATCTATGACAATAATGGCCGGACATTTTCGACGAATTTCCAATTTGGCGACCACATTGGCGTGGGTTACGTGCTTGCCAATGGCTGGGACATTGCCTTTAAAATTCAACATTATTCAAACGGTGGCGTAAAACATCCAAACCCCGGCGTCAACTTCGCGGTAATTAAAGCGGGCTACGCATTTTAAGCTGATAGACAATACGGCAAAATAACTAGTCTGGCAGGACTTACGCAAACCACACAAGCCTCAATGCTGCGCCTTGGCGGTACAATTTTGCGTAAGTTTTATTTGGATACTAGGATCAATTGGGCGGAGACTTTCTCGGCCCAATTTAATTCAAACGCAACAATCCGAATTCAGCTAGCATAGATTTCCACCTCTTATGTATTAATTCATTAGCAAGTTGAATGAATTAATTACCACTCACCCCCAGCTGCGACCGATACCTACTATGCCAGATGAAATAAACCAAGATAGCGACACCAAAACTCAAGAGCCACGGCTGTGGCGTGATAAGGGCTGGACGGCGCGCGTAATCAAGAATGAGGATGACGAGGGTTGGGCGGTGGCGATGATCAAGGAT
>JANXTO010000171.1 GCA_025352365.1 Undibacterium sp.
CGGCGGCGGTGTGCCATTAGCCGCCTTATTGTGCCGCGAAGAAGTCGCTTGTTTTGTACCAGGTGATCAAGGCGGCACCTACAACGGCAATCCACTGATGACCGCTGTTGGCGTTGCCGTTATCAAAGAATTGTTAGCGCCGGGCTTTATGGAATCGGTCAATGCAAAAGCCGATTACCTGAGTGAAGCACTACTCAAATTATCAGAACAGTTTGGTATGCAAGGCGAACGTGGTGAAGGCTTGTTACGCGCGCTAAAATTGGGTTCTGATATCGGACCAAAAATCGTTGAAATCGCACGCAATATGGAGCCCGTCGGCTTACTGCTAAACTCGCCACGCCCGGATTTACTGCGTTTTATGCCAGCGCTGAATGTCAGCATTGCAGAGTTGGATCAGATGATCGCTATGCTGACCGAAGTGCTGGTTCAGTTGAAAAAATAAGCAGTAAGAAAGAATCAGTAGCGATCAGCAAAGAAACTGGCCAGGGCTTGATCAAAAACCTTGATCGGATACATTGAAATCGATTGAAATCCGTTGAACTAAATTGGATTAGATTTTAGCGATCATTCCCTCAAGGTTTTTTATATTTCTCAGCTAAGGATTAAAATATACTCTCCATGAGTATATTTTAATCGTCCATATATCCTCTGGACAATGAAGCATTTATAGAAAATAAATTGGGGAGTATATTGATTCCCAGATCAATCAGGCGCAATAGTAACAATCAACTGAGATACTTTTAATCTATAGTCTCTAAGTCAGAATCAACCCAGAAAGCAGTCCATGTATCTGCCAACCCACTTCCAGCAAAACGATCCGGCTTTGTTACTAGAAGTCATGCGCCGCTATAACTTTGTCAGTCTGGTCTGCAATGTAGATGGCGTACCTTTTGCCAGCCATGTGCCGGTGCTCGCGGAAGAACACGAGGGACAGATCATCATCGACGGCCATCTTGCGCTACCCAATCCACAATGGACAGCCATAGAAGCTGGTGCGACCATGCTAGCGATTTTTCATGGTCCGCATACCTACGTGTCGCCCTCTTTATACCAACCCGGCAATCGGGTACCGACTTGGGATTACATCGCGGTACATGCCACGGGCACCGCGCAGACGCTGCACGATGCTGACAGCAAATTAGCGGTACTCGGTAAATTGATTCAGCATCACGAACCAGACTTCCAAACTCGCTTTGATGACATGCCTGCGGCCGCAAGAGACGGCTTGTTAAAAGGCATCATCGCATTCCGTATCAAGGTAGAAAAGCTGGAAGGAAAATTCAAACTCGGTCAACACAGAATCAAAGACGACATCAAAGATGCGAAGCAATCCGTATATCAAACCGGCGACGATAATCAACAAGATATCGCTGCCTGGATGCAGCGTTTAGGGTATTGGAATCAGGACTGATTTTTTCTCTCGCTAGAAAAATTCTCCTTGGATTCTTTACGCTTTGATGGAGTTTTTTGCAGCTTATAGGTCTATGTTTTTGTAAATCTAATTTAAGTAAATTCCTCTAATTATTTCCAAAGAATGTAACGAACTGGCAATCTTGACTACGTATAATAGTTTTTTTTAGTTAATCGAAAGTCATTATGCAAGAAGTCATTAAGCTGCATTTTTGGAAAATCCTGTTTGCTGTCATCGCCCTGACCTGCGGCATGACGAGCACCGCGGCGCCAGCAGAAACCAAGACGATTCCAATCGAGAATTTCTTTAAAAATTCTCAGTTTAGCTATGCTCAGCTTGCCCCAGATGGCAAATCGATTGCCATGCTGATGGCCAATAAGGAAGACCGGATCACCTTAGGCGTATTAGAAATTGGTCAGCTACAACCTAGAATCATTGCCGCTTATGACATCAGAGATATCGCTAATTTTCACTGGGTGAATAGTGATCGTCTGGTGTATAGCTTAAAGAATACCAAATCAGCTCAGGGTGAAAAGTTTTATGGACCGGGCTTATACGCAGTCAATAAAGACGGGACTAAGCGCTTGCATCTGGTCAGCCATACCGAGTCAACTATACGAGTTAAAAAGGCAGATGAACTGCTGCCATGGAATACTTTTTTCCTCGATACGGCTCACAGTGGTAACTCCGCCGATATCTTTGTGATCCAAGGTAATGATATCTACTCTAGTAAAAATGACAGTTATGACTTGTACCGTTTAAATACAGTGACAGGCAATACTGTTTTAATTCCACGTCCAGAAAAAACCGGAAAAGTAAGTCAATGGCTGATCGATAAAACAGGTGTGCCACGGATTGCCAAAATGATTGATGGGCCAACCGCCCACCTGTTTTACAAAGATGCAAAAACAGAAGAATGGCGTAAATTACTGTCCTATTCATGGGCGACTTCAGCAGGCGTATCGCCACTATTTTTTAGCCCTGATGGCGATCTGTATGTAAAAGCGAATCTGGGCAAAGACACGGCGTCGGTATATCGTTTTGATTTACAGAAAAATCAAGTCGACCCAGAGCCGGTTATTTCACTTAAGGGCTATGATTTTAACGGTAGCTTTGTGTACAGCGCAAACCAAAAGAAAATCCTGGGAATGCACTACGAGATGAGCATGGCAGGTAGCGTCTGGTTTGATGATGTAATGGTTCAACATCAAAAGAAAATAGATGATTTACTGCCATACACCATCAATCAAATGTCAGTTGCTACGGATGGCACATCGAATACCGTTTTGGTTCACTCATTTTCAGACATCAATCCCGGCATCTGGCAATTATATGATTTTGATACGGATAAATTTACCCGTCTTGGTTACGCCCAGCCAGGCATCAATCCAGATCAAATGTCACCTAAAGAGATGGTGCATTACAAGGCCAGGGATGGCATGGATATTCCGGCATCGCTAACATTGCCGGCAAAAGGATCAGGCAAAAATTTGCCCTTGATTATGCTGGTGCATGGTGGTCCCTATGTGCGTGGCAACCATTGGGATTGGAGTGCTGATGCGCAGTTTTTAGCCTCGCGTGGCTATGCTGTTTTAGAACCGGATTATCGCGGCAGTACTGGTTATGGATATAAGCACTTCAATGCCGGGATGAAGCAATGGGGCTTAGCAATGCAGGATGATATTGCCGATGGCGCTAAATGGGCAATTGCACAGGGTTATGCGGATCCTCAAAGAATTTGTATTGCAGGTGCCAGCTACGGCGGCTATGCAACATTGATGGGATTGATCAAAGATCCCGATTTATTTCGTTGTGGTGTGGACTGGGTTGGGGTGACCGATATCAACCTGTTGTATGACAGCCATTGGAGCGATGCATCTGATGAATGGAAATTTTATGGCATGCCGGTTTTGGTTGGCGATCAAATAAAAGATGCTGAACAGCTAAAAGCAACCTCACCTTTAGAAAATGCAGCCAGCATCAAGCAGCCATTGTTGCTGGCTTACGGCGGCGCTGATCGTCGTGTGCCAATTGCACATGGTACCAAGTTTTATAACGCCGTCAAAAAAACTAACCCGAATGTGGAGTGGGTAGAATATTCAGAAGAAGGTCACGGTTTTTATTTACTCAAAAACAAAGTCGATTTCTGGACTAGAGTAGAAAAATTCCTGGATCAGAATATCGGTAAAAAATAAGCAAAACCGCATAGTCGGGTGGCCAAAATACGCAAGTTGTGCCCGACCAAATTATCCGATCCGCACTCAAGGTGTCAATACAAAATGCATCACCGAGCTGGCTGGCAAACGATAGCTGAATTTATTTGAAGCGATGTTGCTCACGCCAGTCCGGGCGGTGATTGCGGTGCTGGTGCCACTCACGCCCCACACTTGTGCTATCTTGAAACTCGTCGGATTAGTAATCTGAAAACTGCTACTCAAGCTCGTCGCCAAACGATTGATGGCGATAATATGCAAGGTATTTGGATCTGCTGCGCTGACCGCTGCATATACTGCGCCATTGGCGTTATTGCTAGAAATCGCCTGTACTGAGATTTCTGGAAAAACTGATTTATTGCCATCGTAATTACGGAAAATTTTAAATCCCGATGCAATAAATCCTTCCGCATCACCAAAATAAGTCGCCAGATATAAGCCTTGTTTACCAAATATCCCAAGTGCATCTGCTTGTGCAATCGCGCCGCTGATATCGTCCCGGCCACCAAAATCATATTCTGTAATCGCTAATTTAGTATCAGGATAAAAATCAGCAATTGCTTGTTTAAGTTTGGGTACGATTTGCAAACCGCGTCCGTCGGTAAAACCATTACCGGTTTGGGTGATCCAGGTTGGCTCTACATAATTAGCATCCCACAAACTGCGCGCTGCTTGTACCCGGTCTATCGGGGTGTAGGATGCTTGTGGATAATAGTGAAAAGAGAAGACATCCAGCAAGCGTTGATTAGCTGTCTGCGATGCCTGCTTCATGCTGGACAGGTAGGCATTGGCTAAAGTCATGCCGTTATAACGGTAACGATCGCCCGTATTGTTGGTTGCAAATGGCTCTACGTTGTAGTTGGCCCAATCGGCTGGCTGATGTGATTGCACCCCGTCCCACACTGCCCATAGGCTGAATAATCCTAAATAACCACTAAGCGCCGGGCCATAGGTTTGTGCTGTTGCATCCATGCGTTTAACCGTCATGGCCAGTGCAATGTTTCGTTGAAAAACATCGCCTACCGTCGTCAAATTAGGATACAGATTGTAGTGCGTACCGCTACCATTATTGACATCGGCCCAGTGGTGCCAGAGGTCTGGCTCATTATCTAACTCATAGCCTTTGATGCCGCGACTATTCGCTGCATTGCCGTATTGCTGGATTAAAAAATTCAATTCTTCGTCGATATACACCACGTTATCTGCAAGACTGGGCGATGTAGATAAAGCGCCGACCGTTGTCGGTTTGTCGTTGACGATATCCAACCAGCGCGCGGTATCGATATTTGAAGGCCCTGCTGCGCTTTGCCACAGATCAGATCCCTTGCACGTCGCAGGTGGATATAAATTGATGATGTCTTTCGGCAGTTTGCCAGCGGCAGGTAACTGTAAAAGTGAATAGGTATTTAAGGTCAGCGATTGATCATGGAAGTTAATCAGCCCTGCACCCGGGGTGTAATAGGCTAAGCCTGATGTTTGCGAAGGATCACCTGCTCCGGTCGCTGCACTTACGGCTGCATTAGATGAGTTGCACCAGTCGTCGCCAGAATTAGTGACGCCGTTTTCCCAGTTAAAGCTAGTCATCGAATTACCGCCTAAGCGACGCGATGCTAAATTCAAACTTTGTAATGCTGCCTGCCCGCCTTGATTATTCCAGCCTGTTCGATTGGTACCATCAGCATAAGCGTTATAGCCATAGATCAGCGGACTGATCGATTTTTTCTCCAAGCTGGTATTGATTTTAAAAGTGGCACTTTGTGCGTATAACAAAGGCATTTGTAAAGTCACACTGATGA
>JANXTO010000177.1 GCA_025352365.1 Undibacterium sp.
CTGCGTTATGGCGATCTGGTGATTAGCGATGAGGTTCGTTTTGTCGAACTTGATTCGGTGTTGTATGACGTAGCAGCGCAGAAAGATATTCCTCAGTCGTCGCTATTAATGAAGATTGAAGAACCCTCGCCGGATGCTTTGTTCGTGCGTTTTTTATATGACGATGGTCATAGCGCAGAAGAAGATATTGCGAATGAGATGTACAACGAATATCGCCGCTCTGCTTATCAGGAAGCAGATATTGATACGATACGCGTCATAAGAGAAATGGCAGAAGCCGGACGGCTAAACGCATTACTGTCATAAGTTTTGGTCGTCGGGTTTGGCGATTTATTGACACTAGGCTTGCTACCAGTTGCTGTTTTAGTCTGAACAGAAATAAAAAAAGACGCCGTTCAAAGAACGGCGTCTTTTTTCTTTATTACTTTAGCTGATTACTCTACGCGTAATTCTTTCAGCAGGTTGTCGGCTTTATCAACGTTTTTCATTTCCCACAATACATAGCGCAAATCTACTTGGATATCGCGTGTATTTGCATCGTTGAAATCCCAGTCAGAGATGATGGAATCTAAAGTGCCGTCAAATGCCAAACCAACTAATTCACCTTTGGCATTCAATGCTGCAGAGCCAGAGTTACCGCCTGTAATATCCAATGTCGCCATAAAATTGACCGGCACTGATTTCAACTTGGCATCATAGTATTTGCTGTCGGCACCGTATTTGCTGGATTTGATCGCATCCAATTGGTTTTGTGGAGCATTAAACTCACCAGTACCGGTCGCTTTTTTCTCGATACCATGCAGGCTGGTAAAGGCGGTCCAGCTTGTGCCATCAACACCGTATGGACGACCAGCCACTTTACCAAAAGTGACGCGTAAAGTGCTGTTAGCGTCAGGATAAACTGCTTGGCCTTTGCTATTCATGAAAGCGATTTTTGCCTTCATGTAGTTTGCATAGGCTTGCTGAATTTTGCCAGCCATCTCCTCGTCACGTGCTTCACGCTTCAGACTTTCGTCATACATCGCAACAGCAGCTTTGATGAAACTATCATTACTAGCTTTGAAATCATCTGGTTTGCGTTCCAGCCAAGGCGCACGTTCTTCTTTGATCGCCAGTTTGCTACCCGCATACATTGCATCCAAAAGAGCTTTAATGTCGGCTTCTTTCATACCGTCTTTAATGCCAACAGCAGCATCAAAATTCGCATTGCGGTCTTCACTCGCTTGCGCTGCGTACTTAGTCATGAAGTTCAGTACCAATGCTTTATCAACGGTCTCATCGTAGCTACGATCTACCGCGGCGACACCCGCTTTAAAACGTGGCAGATCGCGTGTCTGGAAACCAGATTTACGTTCTGCGTCTGGCTTGGTTGACTCATTTGCCAGGCGATACATGCTACGTGCAGAACCTAACAAACGAGGTGAAGAATAGGCTAGCAAAAAGTCACGGCGGTTTTCTGCATCACGTTCAGAGATGAGTTTTTCGATCGCGTCGATATCTGCTGCATACATTTGCTTACGACCAGCATCAGCATTGATCCATGTCTTCAAGTCCGCATGTTCTTTTTGCTTGCGGGCTAATAAATCACTACCGGCGTAGCTATCCAACATACCTTGGCGGTTTTTGTAGTAATTGTTAACACCTGCAACCATACCAGCGTATTTCAATTTTTTGTCCGGACTGTCTTTGGTTTCACGTTCGATCACAGCCAATTGTTCGCCAGAGGCTTTGACATAGGCTGGATAGTTCCAGTCGAATGTATAAGCAACTTCTGACGGCAAACGATGACGATTGGTACGACCCGGATAACCAGTTACCATGACGAAATCGCCTTCTTTGACGCCCTCTTTAGCCAGACGCAGATAGTGCGTAGGCTTGTATGGGACGTTATCTTTGCTGAATTCTGCTGACTTGCCGTCTTTGCTGACATAAGCACGCAAGAAGCTGTAGTCACCTGTGTGACGTGGCCACATCCAGTTATCGGTATCACCACCAAATTTACCCACACCTTCGGCTGGCGCATGCACCAGGCGCACATCTTTAATTTCTAATTGCTTGATCAGGTAATACTCTAAACCACCATAGTAAGGATAAACATTACAGCGATGGCCGACATCTTTTTCGCATTCTGCTACTAATGCTTTTTCATTCTTTTCTATCGCATCTACTCGCGCCTTACCGACTAACTTAGCAACCTCTGGACTGATAATTTTAGAACTGACATCTTTGACATCCTTGGTCACAAAAACCCGGCTACCTGGGGATGCCGGGAGTTCATCCGCCATTGTCTTTGTCAAAAACCCATTAGCCAGATAGTTGCGTTCTGGTGTGGAGTTACGGGCAATACTGTCGTAAGCGCAGTGGTGATTAGTAATCACCAGACCTTGATCCGAAACAAACGATGCGGAGCAACCACCCAAGCTAACGATCGCACCCATAGGGAACTCAGTCAATTTAGTTAAGCTGGCAGGATCAAGCTTTAAGCCAGCCGCTTTTAATTGCTTGGCGATGGCTGGCAATTGTTGCGGCATCCACATGCCTTCGTTGGCGTAAGCAACGCTGATAGCGCTGCTCAATGCTGTCAGCGCAGTAAATAATACGAGTGATTTTTTCATCGGAGTCTCAGAATCTTTATGGGATCGTTATTGAAATATACTGAAAAAGAGGGTCTCTTTTTCATAGCATTGCAGTATCTGATCGTCATGGAATGAAGTCAATACAATTGCTTACAAGTTCTTTACTTGTTTTTTAGGATGGAACTAGCGAATAAAAAGCGATAATGAAATGCGAGCAAAAGACTTATCGCTGCGGGAGGTAAAAAACATTGTTTTTTATGTTTTTTTGAGAAAAAAGTGAACTATTCAGAAAATACTCCGTCTGAGGCGACCAAAAATTATAAGTAGCGGCTGTCAATTTTTAGATCGTTTTTCGTCGATTGTTAGCGCTGGCAAAGTGCATAAATGCGACACAATAATCGATTACCATCCAAGATCGCCCGTTAGTTTTACGCAACATACTAAGGCCTTCTTGCGCCAGAACTTAGTGATTATCTATTTCAATTAGCCCTAAGTAATTGTGATTTTTATGTCATTTAATTTGCATGATCTGCTGACATGGTCTATTTACATAATCTGCCTGATACGTTCATAACCAGTCCGGCTGATCGGAATGTGTTTGCCAGAGCGCATGACCGCAACATGACTGTCTTTGGTGCTACGTTCTATACTTTTCAGCTGTTCAATATTGATTAAATATGAACGATGCACCCGCACAAATTTTTTCGGATCGAGCTGCGCTTCCAGCTCCGACAGAGATTGCGTCTTCAGGTACGCTTTTGTGTCGCTGACAATATTAATGTAGTCATCCTGCGCTTCTACATATTCCATCTTATCCACTGGAATAACATGAACTTGGCCTCGGTCACGGATCAAAATACGCTCCAGTAGTTTGCCCGGCTCTGCCAGCAATTGCTGGATCGCGGCAGCTTGCGGATTGACCAGTTGCGCGATTGATTTACGCGCCTGCGCAAGGGCCTCATCAAATCGTGTTTGTGAAAAAGGTTTGAGTAAATAATCAATCGCATGCAGATCAAATGCCTTGAGTGCGTATTGATCATAAGCGGTAGTAAAGATCACCCCAGCCTGTCTGCCCGTCAGCTCCAGCACTTCCAAGCCAGTCAGCTTAGGCATCTGGATATCTAAAAATATTAGATCAGGATTAAGCGCGTTGATCTGCTTCACCGCATCAAGTCCGTGCTCTGCCTCACCTACGATGACAATATCTGGATGCGCGCGCAGATATTCCCGGATCAAGCATCGCGCTAATTCCTCATCATCAACGATCAATACATTTATAGGATTCATCATTTTTTGGTATTTTTAAAGATTGACGATACTAAGTGGTATCGCTATTTCTACGATAAAGAATTCTGTATTTCTTGTCCAACTGATACGCGCTTTTTCACCATACAAAGAACGTAAGCGTTGCTGACTATTTTTTAAGCCTAAGCCATTTCCTACGGTCGTACTTGGGTTGATATCAATAGGATTTTCTATCGTGACATGTAACCAGTCACCTCTTGTCATTGCACGTAGTGTAATAGTCCCACCCTCGGTCAAATCACGGATACCATGTTTGATCGCGTTCTCAATACAAGGCTGCAATAACATAGGCGGTATCAATGCCGCTTGCGCAGTGTCGCTAACCTGAATATCGCTTTGTAATTTTTTACCAAAGCGAATTTTTTCTATCGCTAAAAAATGCTGGCATAAGGTGATTTCGTCTGCTAAGGGAATCTGTTCTTTTTCCGACAAAGCCAAAGTCTGACGAAAAAATTGCGCTAACTCCAAAGTCATCGCGCGAGCGGAAATTGGATTAATCGAAGTTAAAGCGCTGATTGAATTCAGGCTATTAAACAAAAAATGAGGATTGATTTGTGTCCGTAAAACCTGCAACTCTGCATCACGTGCCTGTACCCGGGAGTCTGCTGCACGGCGATCTGCCAGGCGCATATTGTCAAGTGCAATCAGAACGTCATGCACTAAGATAGAAAGCAAATAAAAACCACAACCAGCTACAAACAACATGACTGACATCGGCTGCGTTATTACGATCAAATTTGCAGTCAAATTACTATCTGTATCTGCACCATATAAAAATGAATGACGCATTGCTTGCGCCAAATAATTCCATGCATAGCATAGCAATAGCCACATCAATCCAGACAACAATGACGCGCCGCCAAAAATCACCAACGTCAAAAGAAATTGCCGCTTCTCAAAAGGCAAAGAGCGGCAAACATAGAATGCAGAAGCAGCGACAAAGCCATAAATCAAACTAACCGGGATGGCAAACCCAAGACCTGCTCCCCAACTAATATTTGCCATTGTCACTAATAAGGCAGCAATCACCACGCCAGCCAATAGCCATGCCATCAGATACCACATCAACTTACGCATGCTAGAGACTATTGGTTTTATCATTGGTCTAATCGGTGTGCTTGATATAAATACAGATAATAAATAGAGCTAATAAATCGAGCCAATTACGTTTATAGAACTTACGCAAAACTGCCCTAACTGCATTGCAGCACTTTGCTAGCGAAATTTTGCATAAGTCCTCATCTATATAAATTAATTTTTGATCTCAACGCCACCCATTACGATATAACCTTCAATCACCAAGCGTTTGGTCGCCGTCATCGGAGGAATAGTTTTATCTTCAATCCCGCCCATAATCGGTATGCCATTGCTGACAATGGTCCAATCAGCAGGTACTTTTAAAGAGATGCCTCCCCAGACGGCAAAGACTTGTAAGACTGCTTCTGACTGAATAAATGCCTGGCGTAAATCGATCTCTACTGAGCCCATAATCGCGGTCGCTTCACCACCCCGAAAATTTTGTGACACGACCTTCATATTATTGCCACTCATCACAGCGATTGCGTCGATACTGCTATCGCCCATGCTACTCAAACTAGATAATCCCGTATTGGCATTATCCCCAAGCTGGTCACTATTATTGTCGCTAAAGCGGTCTTTGCGTACACCCTTTAAGACGACCGCGAGACCCGCCACAATAATAAACAACGGCCACCAGTCACGCATCCGGAAAATAATAAAACCAAGGTTGGATAATGTCATCAACGCTCCGGCGGCAATTAATCCACCAGCGATGATAT
Source organism: Undibacterium sp. (assembly GCA_025352365.1). Taxonomy (GTDB): domain Bacteria; phylum Pseudomonadota; class Gammaproteobacteria; order Burkholderiales; family Burkholderiaceae_D; genus Undibacterium. The sequence continues at coordinate 5,681 of JANXTO010000177.1, forward strand.
AGCCCGAAGTAGCACGCGTCTGCGACAGTTTTAAAACACCAAAAGCAATGAATACCATGGGCCAGAATTGAATATAGTCGCGAGCGTTAAACCAATGTAAGTTGTCTACCAACGCCAACACACCAAAGATGATAACGATAGCGCCAATTAAGACGCGACGTTGATTATGTGACTGGCTCATGATTGT
>JANXTO010000202.1 GCA_025352365.1 Undibacterium sp.
TTTAGTAGAAAGATTCTTTGCTCAGATCAAACAATTTAGGCGGGTTGCCACGCGATACGACAAACTTGCTGAACGATTTGCTTCATTTGTGGCAATTGCAGCTTCGATACTTTGGTTAAAATAAATGTCAACACGCCCTAACAACCTACAACCCAATTACAAATACGTTGAGAATTTCCCATGACGACCCAAGACATCATCCCTAATCTGATTGCAGAAGCGCACAAAGCACGCGAGTTGGCTTATGCGCCCTACTCCAAATTTAAAGTCGGTGCGGCGGTACAAACCAAAGACGGTAAAATTTTCCGTGGCTGCAATATTGAAAACGCCTCCTACGGTCTGTGCAATTGCGCAGAGCGTACCGCCTTGTTCAGCGCACTCGCTGCCGGATATCGTCCGGGTGATTTCGCCGCCATCGCCGTCACTGGCGACACCGACGCTCCGATCGCCCCTTGCGGTGCTTGCCGCCAGGTCATGATCGAATTGGGCGGCCCTCAACTAGCTGTTGTGCTGACCAATTTAAAAGGCGACATCAAAAAGACTACCGCTGGCGAGCAATTGCCAGATGCGTTTTATCTGGTGCCACAAGCTGATTAAACCTGGCTCATGCGCTGTTGATGCGTGAAGCATCAATGACAACGGGGCAAGGCGAATGCTCGTCCCCGATTATTTATATTTACAACAATTCACCTGCTATTCTGGGCACCGATCGGCTTCCCCCGCCATTCGCCTCGCACGCTCTCGCTAGCGCTGCCAATCACATCAGGTTTCGCCCTCCGAGCTATCTGGTAACTAGTTAGGTCTACAAAATTTACTTCACGCCCGCTAAATGGTGGAATATGCTGGTGTTAATTGGTGCTGCTATCTAAGTGCAAATCTCTTACACTTAGAACACCGTTACATAAATTGGCTCCTAAACGCACTGTTCGTAGCATTCGCAATATCGTCGCGACAACTTGCTAAAGTAGTTTTACATCGCCCTTCATTACAAAATTAATCGATTCCACACCATGTCAAAATCAGAGACCACGCCAGAACCCGATCCACGGAAAAACCGCATACTGGCTGCTCTTCCCAAATCTGAGTACGAAAGACTATTGCCGGATCTTAAATATGTAGAAATGCCGCTAGGCTGGACCGTGTCTGAATCAGGCGATCATGTGGATTTTGTACATTTCCCTATCGGTGGCATCGTCTCTTTGATTTATGCCTTAGAAAATGGCTCTACTAGCGAAACCGCGCTGGTCGGCGACGAAGGTATGGTCGGCATCTCAATTTTTATGGGCGGTGAAAGCATGCCCACCAGTACCGAAGTACAAAGTGCTGGCGCTGCGTTTAAATTGAGTCGCAAAATCATGAAGCAAGAGTTTGAATCGGCTGGTGAACTACAGCGACTTTCCCTCTTATATACCCAGGCGCTGATTAGCCAAACCTCACAAACTGCTGTGTGCAATCAACATCACTCACTAGATCAACAACTCTGCCGCTGGATATTAATGACCATCGACCGGCTGCATGATAATGAAATCATCATCACTCAAGAAATGGTAGCCAGTTTGTTAGGTGTACGGCGTGAAAGCGTTACTGAAGCAGTTGGACAATTACAGAAAGATGGCATGGTCGAACGTGCCCGCGGTCGCATCACCGTCACCAATAGAAAAAAATTAGAGCAGCGTGTCTGCGAATGTTATTCCGTCGTCAAAAAAGAGTACGAGCGGCTACTTCCCTCAGATAAATAATCCAACTTGCGCAAAACCATTCCAGTCTCATTGAATGACATGCGCACTCTCAATACGATATCTGATTTTGCGGTATGCTAATTGCTGTTTTTTCTACAACCACAATCATTCCCTCAGGAGATACTCATGCAGAATCAACAGGATTTCGATAGTCTGGTAGGCAAGTCAAAATTAAGCGATGGGGTTGACCGTCGCACCTTTATTCAAACTGCGGTAGGCGTCGGTTTTGCCGCTGCAGCGATGCCTGTGATGGCACAAACTATGATCAAAACCGATACGGCCGGTTTAACTGCCGGGGTTGTGATGGTCGAAGTCAACGGACAAAAAGTCCCTGTCTATCGCGCTCA
>JANXTO010000210.1 GCA_025352365.1 Undibacterium sp.
ATCCTGGAACAGGCCGTACGGCTATTTGCTGAGTGCGGCTACGAAGGTACCTCAATTGCGACTATTGCCGAACAAGTTGGCCTATCTAAACAAAATCTGCTGTACTACTTTCCAAGCAAGCCTGTGTTGTATCAGCGGGTGCTGGATGATGTTTTGAATGTATGGTTAGAGCGCATGAATAGCCTGGCCGATGATAGCCGCGAACCAGAAGAATTGCTGCGTAGTTACATCGTCGCCAAGCTACAATTTTCACGCGAGCAGCCCTGGGGTTCGCGCGTGTACGCCATGGAAGTAATTGGCGGAGCAAAAATTTACGGCGCAGATATTCGTAAAAAAGTCGTGCCACTGCTACGTAAGGACATAGAGATTTTTGAGAGGTGGATAACGCAAGGAAAAATCGCCGCAGTCAATCCCACCCATTTACTCTTCGCCATCTGGGCGATGACGCAATCGTACGCAGACTTCGCCACCCAAATGAACCTGGTAATGAATCGCAAGCAGCTCAGTCGCAAGGATTTTGATGATGCAGAAAAACTGATCGTTGATATGGTGCTGGCCGGTCTGGCGATCGCTCCCGCCACAAAATGAGTCGAAAAAATTGATGGAAGTATGGTCGACGCTCATGACATAGCTGGATGTTTGCTGTCAGATTTTGTGTGGTAATTCTTCGTTGAGATCAACGAGTGAGAGGTACATTTACCTATCATAAATATATACTCCTAATTAGTATATATTTATTGTCCATATAATGATTGGACAATATGGCATTTTCTTATATTTTTATGGGGAGTATATTTAAATCACAGGAATGAGACTGGTACAAATTGAACCCGCCATTGCCAAATAAAAAGCAGTTCACCTCCATTCGCATTGAACTTACGGGATGGAAGAAAAAGCTAAACGTCTTAAGGTCTATTCACATTGAAATCCAGAATGCGTTTTGGTATGAACACTCTGGGCATGGTCTGAAGCAGCACTGTTCTCTGATTTTGTTATTCCTCTGTGCCTCTACTGAAGACGGTTCGAGTTTTTGTATAAACGCAAATCAACATAAAATTGCCATTTTTTTAAAAGTACCCTTTTCTGTAATTCATGCGTCATAATTCACCTAGAGAAAGGATCTAATTTTATGGCAACAATGAAGCAGGTCGCAGAGAAGGCAAGAGTCTCCACCACTACGGTTTCTCACGTCATCAACAACACCCGGGTCGTGAGCGAAGATGCGCGCGAACGCGTGCTGTCAGTGATCCAGGAGCTACGTTATATTCCCAGTGCTGTGGCACGCAGTCTTAAGAATGATAAGACGCAAACCCTGGGAATGATGATCCCCAACAATTCCAATCCCTACTTCGCCGAGGTCATCCAAGGCATAGAGGACGAGTCTTTTCGCTTAGGCTACAACATCATCCTGTGCAACTCTTACGATGATCCGAAAAAGCAAGCCGCCTACACCCGCGTGCTGATGGAAAAACGAATAGACGGATTGATTCTGGTCTCTTCAGGCATTGACCTGGAACTGACGCAATTACTCGCAGATGAAGCCATCCCCAAAGTATTAGTCGATCGAGAAGTACCCGGTGTTGCCGCAGACTTTATTGAAGCCGACCATGAGCAAGGCGGTTATCTGGCAACGAAATATTTGCTTGATCTGGGCCATCGCCGCATTGCCTGCGTATCTGGTCCTAAGACCTTGCTCCCAAGTGGCGATCGGGTTTCGGGCTATCTGCGCGCCTTGAAAGAGGCGGGAGTTGATTACAACAGCGATTACCTTGCGCATAGTGACTTCACCAGCCAAGGCGGCTTTAGCGCATTTCAGCAATTGCTGGCACTGCCTAATCGTCCCACCGCGATTTTTGCCAGTAATGATTTAATGGCGATTGGCGGCTTATGTGCGGCGCAGCAAGCTGGAATGCGTATTCCCGATGAATTATCTGTGGTTGGTTATGATGATATTGCGCTGGCCTCGTTTAGCACACCGCCATTGACCACCATCGCACAGCCCAAATATGAAATCGGTGTTTTGACAGCGCGGGTGTTAGTCAACCGGATTCTGAATGCAGAGTTACCATTCCGAAGAGAAATGCTACAAACAGAACTGATCATGCGCCAGTCAACCGGACCAGCGCCGGCTTGAGTTGCAAATATCTTTGGGTTAAAGCAATAAGATTCTTGGCAATAATTCGCTCAATAATCGATTCAGCACCTGCAACAAGATCAGCGCAACCATGGGTGAAAAATCGATGCCTCCCAAGGGGGGCAGTAATTTTCGTATGGGCGATAATACTGGCGTATTCAGCGCTCTGATAAACGGCGCGAACGGCGCATTGGGATTGACCCAACTAAAGACGGCTTCCAACACTAATAAGGCCATCAAACCATACAATATCCATTGCAACATTCTGAACAAGGCAAGCAAACCCAGCGCGGGTAAAGACAATTGAAACGCTGGCAGTACATCAATCAACACAGATACCAACGCCACTAAAAATGTCGCAATCACGCTAGCCCAGTCGTAACCCGCAAACCCGGGTATCACGCGGCGAATCGGATGCACCAGCCAATCTGTCAATTGAAAAATGGATTGTGCCAACCCCATCGGCGGCCTGACTCGCTGCAACTGCATCCAGAACCGCAGTAATAGAAAACCTGCGAACAAACCTGCAATCGTATCAACGACAAAACTTATTATTCCGTACAACACTGTTCTAACCCCTAAAAAAAACCCACTGGGTGAATATCACGCAGTGGGTATTGTGCCCGAAATTCAGGCGTACAAGCGATCCAATTATGCTGGACGTGTGCCTGTAGGGAATGGCCATGCTGCTGTCGGGCTTACGACCGTTTTAGCGTCTGGCGTTGCTGGCTTAGCTGCTGCTTTTGCTGCTGGCTTAGCTGCTGCTTTTGCTGCTGGCTTAGCCGCTGCTTTTTTTACTGCAGGCTTAGCTACAACTTTCGCTGCTGGCTTAGCCGCAACTTTTGCCGCTGGCTTCGCTGCTGCTTTCGCTGCTGGCTTTGCTACCGCTTTTTTAGCGACTGGCTTCGCTGCTGCTTTTGCTGCTGGCTTTGCTACCGCTTTTTTAGCGACTGGCTTCGCTGCTGCTTTTGCTGCTGGCTTTGCTACAACTTTTTTAGCTGCTGGCTTAGCTGCTGCTTTTGCTGCAGGTTTCGTTGCGGCTTTTACCGCTGGCTTAGCTGCTGCTTTTTTTGCAGGGGCTTTCTTTGCCTCTGGTGGTTTTGGTCCTGTTGCCATTTTGTTTCCCCTTCATGAGATGGAAAAAATTGATCAATTAAATCCGCTCATTAAAACAATAAGGCGAGCGGATTATTCATGGGCACAAACAAACTGTTGTTTGCGCTAATGAATGCGGCACCGGCTGAACTGCTGCATCTCCTCTATTGATGCAGCACTTTAGCCATATGGCTTTTGAAGGCGATTCCGTATCCCCGGTATCACAATCCAGCGCTTGCCAGCACAGTTGCAGATACCAATATCAGAATCAAGCAAAACAAACAGCCAAAAAAAACGCCCGCATTAATCAATGCCGGCGTCGGTATTTTGTATTGCAGGAGTTTTTCCAAAACCAAAAGCCGCGACACTTGCGTGGTGTCGCGGCACAAACAGAGTAGATCGATTCGGTCTATGACTGTCCATTCAGTTTGGTGAGGCCTCTCGCGTTTTACACGTCATGCGAATTTGAGTAAGGCATCCAGACTAATCTGAATTTTGGCGGAAATTATTTTCACTGTTTTTCAACTGTTATTCCCAGTTGAGCGCTCCGCCAGTTTGGTACTCAATCACACGTGTTTCAAAAAAGTTGCGTTCTTTTTTCAGGTCTATCATTTCGCTCATCCACGGAAACGGATTTTCTTCCTGCGGGAACAAAGTATCAAGTCCAATTTGTTGTGCGCGGCGGTTAGCGATGAATCGTAAATATCCTTTGAACATCGGCGCATTCAAACCAAGCACTCCACGCGGCATTGTATCCTCTGCGTAGCGATATTCCAACTCCACCGCACGCAAAAACAACGATTTAATTTCGTCACGAAATGTCGCTGTCCACAAATGCGGATTTTCCATCTTGATCGTGTTGATCAAATCAATTCCGAAATTGCAGTGCATCGATTCATCACGCAAAATATATTGATATTGTTCTGCTGCGCCCATCATTTTGTTTTGACGACCGAGCGCCAAAATTTGTGTGAAGCCGACGTAAAAAAACAGACCTTCCATCAAACATGCAAAGACGATTAAGGACTTTAACAAAGTCTGGTCTGTCTCCATCGTACCGGTCTTAAATTCCGGATCGGTCAATGCGTTGATGAACGGGATCAGGAACTGATCTTTATCACGAATCGACTCAACTTCATTGTAAGCATTGAAGATTTCTGCCTCGTCCAAACCCAATGACTCAACGATATATTGATAAGCATGAGTATGAATCGCCTCTTCAAAGGCTTGACGTAACAAATACTGACGGCACTCTGGTGCGGTGATGTGGCGGTAAGTACCCAGCACAATATTATTCGCGGCCAGGGAATCAGCGGTCACAAAGAAACCCAGATTACGTTTGACTAAACGACGTTCGTCTTCTGTCAAACCATTTGGACTTTTCCAAAGTTCAATATCACGCTGCATATTGATTTCTTGTGGCATCCAGTGGTTAGCGCAACCCGCCAGATATTTATCCCATGCCCATTTATATTTAAATGGTACGAGCTGATTGACATCAGTTTGTCCATTAATAATCCGCTTATCGGCAGCATTAACGCGACGTGCAACCTCTGCAGGTGCAGCCTCAACAGATTTTATCGGTGCAACTATTGCAGCAAGCTCTGGTAATGGCATACGGGTATTGATCGCTGGCATCGCTGGTGTCGCTGGAGCCATCGGCGCTGCTGGAGCGACTTCTTCATCCCAAGAAAGCATTGGTCTATTCCTTAAATTCACTTACTAAATAATTCTATCGTTTTCAGATTTTCAGAGGGAGCGAGCACTATCGCTCTGCCTCTCACCCTTGATCACTTGCTGCAGTTGCAGCAGTTTTGTTAGTTAACCGCTTATTTATTGATGAGCGGCTAACTCACTTCCTGCAATTACTGACAAGCTTCGCACTCTTCGAAACCGGCATCGCCAGGACGCAAGTAGCAAGCAGTACCATCGGCTTCTGATGCAGTAGCTACAGGCACTTCTGCGCTAGCAGAATATCCGCCACTGCCATCAACGGCAACTGCATTCAGTGCACCAGTTTTACTTGTGGACTTTTCAGTATGAGTCGCACCCATCGTACGCAGGTAGTAAGTGGTTTTCAGACCACGCAACCAAGCTAACTTATAAGTCTCGTCCAGTTTTTTACCTGAAGCACCTGACATGTAAATATTCAATGACTGCGCTTGATCTATCCATTTCTGGCGACGTGATGCAGCTTCTACCAACCAGGATGGACTAACTTCAAATGCAGTTGCATATAATTCTCGCAGGTCTTGCGGGATACGATCAATCTTTGCCAGGCTACCGTCGAAGTATTTCAGATCAGCGATCATGACTTCGTCCCATAAACCACGTGCTTTCAGATCACGCACCAAGGATTCATTAATCTCAGTAAACTCGCCAGACAAATTCGATTTTACATACAAGTTTTGATAAGTCGGTTCGATACAAGCCGATACACCAATAATGTTAGAAATCGTCGCTGTAGGCGCAATCGCCACACAGTTGGAGTTACGCATACCGAACTGTTTAATACGATTACGGATAACAGACCAATCCATCGTTTCAGAATAATCGACCTCCAGATAACCACCGCGTTCTTCTGCTAACAGCTTCAGAGAATCTTGCGGGAGAATGCCACGATCCCACAAAGAACCACGATACGAGCTGTAAGCGCCGCGCTCTTCTGCCAACTCAGACGATGCCAGATAAGCGTAATAGCACACGGCTTCCATCGAGTTATCAGCAAATTGCACTGCGTCCATTGAGGCATAAGGTATGCGCATCATGTGCAAGCAATCCTGAAAACCCATAATGCCGAGACCAACCGGACGATGACGTAAGTTGGAGTCACGCGCTTTCTTGACTGCATAATAGTTGATGTCGATCACGTTATCCAGCATGCGCATCGCTGTGCGGATAGTTTTTTGTAACTTGATGTGATCGAGTTTGCCGTCCTTCATGTGCGCTGGCATATTGACTGAACCTAAATTACATACTGCGATCTCGCTGTCGTTTGTGTTGAGTGTGATTTCAGTGCACAAATTAGATGAGTGAACTACGCCTACATGTTGTTGTGGCGAGCGAATATTGCATGGGTCTTTAAATGTAATCCATGGATGACCAGTTTCAAACAGCATGGATAACATCTTGCGCCACAAGTCTAGCGCAGGGATTTTTTTGGATAGTTCCAGCTCACCGCTAGCCGCTTTAGCTTCATAAGCAACGTAAGCCTGTTCGAAAGCTTTGCCAAACTTCTCATGCAAGTCAGGTACATCGGACGGCGAGAATAAAGTCCAGTCGCCTTTTTCCATGACACGCTTCATGAACAAGTCAGGAATCCAGTTAGCGGTATTCATGTCATGCGTACGACGACGATCATCACCCGTGTTTTTACGCAGATCAAGAAATTCCTCAATATCCATGTGCCAGGTTTCCAGGTAAGCGCAGACTGCACCTTTACGCTTACCACCTTGGTTGACCGCAACGGCTGTGTCGTTGACGACTTTCAGGAAAGGCACGACGCCTTGGGATTTACCGTTAGTTCCTTTAATATGTGCGCCGAGTGAGCGGACTGGCGTCCAGTCATTGCCCAGACCACCTGCATATTTCGCCAGCAGAGCGTTTTCTTTGATCGCTTCGTAAATACCATCCAGATCATCCGCGACCGTAGTCAAGTAGCAAGAGGACAGTTGTGAACGCTGTGTACCTGAGTTGAACAACGTCGGAGTCGAACTCATAAAATCAAAGCTAGACAATAAGTTATAAAACTCAATTGCACGAGCTTCACGATCAATCTCGCTAATAGCAAGACCCATCGCAACACGCATGTAAAAAGCTTGTGGCATCTCAATACGTGTTCCACGTACATGCAAGAAGTAACGATCGTACAAAGTTTGCAGACCGATGTAACCAAATTGCAAATCACGATCAGCAACCAGCGCGTTGGCAAGCTTTTTCAAATCGAACTGACCTAATTTTGCATCCAACAACTCTGCTTCAATACCCTTTTTGATAAATTTAGGGAAGTAGTCAACGTATTCTGCTGCCGCTGCTTGTTGCGCAACTTCCTTACCAAATACCTCTTTACGAACTGTATGCAACAACAAACGTGCTGTAACCTGACTATAGGCAGGCTCTTTTTCCATCAAAGCGCGGGCAGCCAAAATAGCCGATTTATGCAGTTCTTCAACTGGTACACCATCGTACAAATTCTTTAAGGTTTCTGCCAGAATTGCCTCTGGATCGGCCAACTTGTCCAAACCAACGCAAGCAGCTGTAATCAAGTTACGAACTTGTGCGATATCCAGTACCGTAGGTTGACCATCGACGATCACATGAATTTGCGGTACTGCGATATCGGTCTTGGATGCCTGTTGCGATTCTAATTGCTGGCGGCGCTCATCTTGACGCTTGGCACGATACAAAACATAGGCACGTGCCACATCATGTTCGCCAGAACGCATCAACGCTAATTCAACTTGATCCTGAATATCTTCAATATGAAACGTACCGCCAGTTGGCTGTCTGCGTACCAAAGCAGACACGACGCTAGCAGTTAATTGCTCTACCAATTCACGGATACGCGCAGACGCCGCACCTTGTCCGCCGTTAACTGCCAAAAAGGCTTTAGTCACAGCGATTGCGATTTTGGAAGGCTCAAAACCAACCACAGCACCATTCCGGCGAATGATGCGATAGTCACTGTAACTGGTAGCTTGCGAAACTGGCGCATGGTTAACTGCATGCGACTGCAAAGCCGACAGATCCGATGTGATTGGTGTTGATGTTTCTATTGAAGAGTGCATTTGGCCTCCGGGGTCAGCGTGAATTGTATTTACGTCGTACTTCATGTTTTGAGACCGATGATATCGATCGCAATGCTTATTTTTTCAACTAAGTTCGAACCAAGTTACCTAACTAAGTTACCTAACTAAGTTGCTCAACTACGTTTGATTTACTACGTTTGGTTTGTATTTACTGGAATTATCTACTGTCTTGAATTAGGTTTTTACTCTATTTGAGTCAAGCAAAATAAATTCAACATAAATTCAGCGTGGATTCAAAATCTGATCCAAGTCTCTGTTTTATAAATCATTTATGACAATAAAACCGAGGCATAAACAAGATCAAATAAAACAGGATTAACAGCAGAATTATTTAAACCAAACCACTAAATGTAGTGCAGAAGATTTGATTTGCACTAATTCTAGTGCCAGAGAGGGAGATGTGCAATCGCTTTTTTTGTTAAAAAGAGAATTATTTTTTTGCGACAGCTGGGTTTGTTGATTGACAATCTCAAAGCATGAATGGAAAGCTTGGTACAGCATGAGTAAGCACTAACCTAACTTCTTGCTCTAATAATTTTTTATATTGTTTCCAGTCAAAATAGGGACCGGGGTCAGTCTTCCTTCCAGGAGCAATATCTTGATGTCCAACGATGTGACGGATAGGTAGTTTTTGGCATAGGGCGTAACTGAGCGATGCCAAGGTCTGATATTGCCCGACTTCAAACTCCTGAGTATCAGTCCCCTCAAGCTCTATGCCTACAGAAAAATCGTTACAGCCAGATTCTCCATTAAACTGCGAAACACCCGCATGCCAGGCCCGTGCCGCGGTTGAGACGAACTGCAATAAGCTTCCATCCCGGCGTATCAAAAAATGGCTAGACACGCGTATGCCGCGCAGGGACTCAAAACTGGGGTGCATTGAATAATCGAGCTGATTTAAGAATAAATTGGGAATTGCAGAGCCGCCAAATTGGCCAGCAGGCAAGCTGATGTTGTGAATTACCAGCAGTGAAACTTCGGCATGCTCGGAGCGAGCATCAAAATTAGAAGACGGCAGCCGCGTAGCTAATGAATACCAACCATCCGCATCCAACCCGACAGTTGTGCTCGAAGATGCCGAGTTCGTCTGCCTTACCGAGTTTGATGGATTTAATGGAGTTGACATAGCCAAATGACCCGATTTATTCCGGGTCATGAATTTTCAGTTTTTGTATCTGGTAACGCAATTGCCGAAAACTCACTCCCAGTAATTCTGCCGCTTGTGTGCGGTTATTGCGCGTCTTAACCAGTGCGCGGCGAATGACCTCCTTCTCTATCCGCTCCAGATAATCTGGCAGAGAGCATGGTAAATCAGGCTCGATGAAAATATTTTTCCCGTTATCCGTGACGCTAACGACAGGCTCTACATGATGCGTATTCTGGTCCGGGGACAAAGCGGCAGAGTTAGTTTCAATCGCATGGCTTGGGTTTGGTGCCTCGGTAGCGAGTGATGTGTCAGGCAGCCTCGTGACTGCGGGTGAAAGTACCGGCAAAGCTTTTGCAGCAGGACGCAAAGCCAGGTCACTGACTTCAATACAACCATCATTCGCAAATGCTAGCGCACGCTCCAGAATATTCTCCAGTTCGCGTACATTACCCGGAAAATCATAGGACGCCAACGCTTGCAGCGCCTCATCAGATAGTAAGGTGGCAGCGCCAGAATTAGAAAGCTCTGGGGTAGAAAGACGTCGCAAAATACCTTGCGCCAATTCTGCCACATCCCCTAATCGCTCGCGTAGCGGAGGCAAATGCAACTCAATGACATTCAGGCGGTAATATAAATCTTGGCGAAATTTACCCGCCGTCACGCAATTCGCCAGGTTTTGGTGAGTCGCGCTAATAATACGGACATCGACAGGCTCTTCGTTAGTAGCGCCGACCTTGCGGACTCGCCTCTCTTGTATCGCACGCAACAGCTTGACCTGCATCGCCAGCGGCAAATCAGCAACCTCATCCAACATCAGCGTACCGCCGCTCGCCGCCTGAAAAAACCCATCACGGTCATCACTAGCACCAGTGAACGCGCCTTTGCGATAACCAAAAAATTCCGCCTCCATCAAGGCCTCTGGGATGGCACCACAATTAACGGCAATAAATGCTTTGTCCGCACGCGCACTATTATTATGTATCTCACGCGCTGCCAACTCTTTACCGCTGCCTGATTCTCCAGTGATGATGACTGGTGCCATGCTGCGCGCCAGTCTGGTGATTTGGGAGCGAACATGCTGTAGCGCCTCAGATCGTCCGATCAAACCAGAAGGTAGGATGCGCTCTGCTTGCTTGCTATCATTACCATCTTGAATATCATGTGCTGTACGGATTTCGCCCAACTGCAAAGCTGATCTGACCAGCTTACGCAACTGATCCAGTGCAACCGGCTTAGACACATAATCAAAGGCGCCTGCCTTAAGGGCAACCACTGCGTTGTCAGCGCTGCCAAAAGCGGTAATCACAGCAATCGGCGTATTTTTATAATGGCTGTTAACGTCCTGGACTAACTCCATGCCAGAACCATCCGGTAAGCGCATATCCGTCAAGATTAAGGCATAACTGGTTTTGGATAAATAATTACGTGCTACCGCGAGTGTCTCGGCGCTATCTACGTCCAATCCCATCTTGATCAGAGTAATTTCCAGCAACTCGCGCAGATGCGCCTCATCATCCACAACAAGAATGCGTGGGCTACCTGGCAAATCTTTAGAGTTCAACTCTTTATTGTTCATATTTACTCGTGTCTTTTATGCGCCTTAGTACATGCAACTTAGTTCTTGCAACTTAGTTCACCCTACGTAGTTATCGCAACTTAAGAAGGAGAAGAGTCGATTAAAGTGAAGTTAACCACAAAACGGCCTTTTGATTCACCAAATAATGAGTAAGGATCATCCGTATGGTATTCATAATCCAGCAAAGCATGATTATTCAAACATAGTTCACGTGCCATATACAAACCTAAACCGGTACCTTTACTTGAGGTCGTGTAAAAAGGCTCAAACAAATGTGAGCGCACTTCTGCACCGATGCCAGGGCCATCATCCTGAATATGCAACTCTTGCCGGTTGATCGCACTCATTTGCGCATAAATCCGTATGCTGCCTGGCTTGCCACTGGCATAACGCACAGCATTCGACAGCAGGTTAACCACAATTTCTCGCAAATGGCCGGGATCAAACACAATATGAAAAGTAACTGATCTATCCGTATAAATCAAATGTGGATCCAAGCCACGTGTCTCTACAAAGTCTTGCACAATCTCAGTGATAAAAGGTAACAAAGAAAACGGCTTCGTGTCTGCCTGCGCCTTGCGCGATAACTTAAGAATATCCTCGATCAACTGGTTCAAGCGTCCGACATTATCATCCACAATTTTTAGCAGGCGCCGCGCTTGTACCGGGTTAGACATATCCTCACCCAACAACGAGGCGGCATAAGAAATCGACGACAAAGGATTTCTGACTTCATGCGCAATACTCGCCGTCAGGCGTCCCATAGACGCTAGCTTTAATTGCTGTGCCTGATTCTCGATATCCGATACATCCTGCATAAAGATAATTGTGTACGTGCCCTGCTCATGGCTAAACCCTGCAATATCCGCACTATCGACATCCACAAAGCGCAATTTCAAATGCGTCACTAAATCAGAGCGATTCAGGTTTTCTGGTGAACTGGCATCAATCGTGGCATCGTTTAATTGCCGGATAGAGATGAACGAGATATCTTCACCCACCGTCCACGGCATGATGCCAGTATGAATAGTCTTGGTATTGAGCGTAGAGTCATTTCTGCTAGACAAAACCTCGGCTATTGGCCGCAAAGCAGGAATATCGCGCAAACGGGCGCGGCTGGCTTGCTGGATCAGGCGTGCGCCCAACATGCGCTCTGCTGCTGGATTCATTTCAACTAAATGTTCAGTCTGGTCGATCACTAAAATACCATCGCCCATATCGGCAATTACCAGGCGATTAATCGCCTGTTGTATCGCCAGCGCTTTGCCACGCTGTGCGGCCAAAGCTTCTTGCTGAATCAGATTTTTTGCTAAGCGGTTGAGTACAAATACCACCGCAAAATAAGCTGCGCCGTACAAACCGGCTTGTGATGTCAGGCTGGAGTCTTCTTGCTGCAAAACCCGATAAATACTCTCTACTAATAAAAATAAAGTAACAAAGGCTGCGAAAAATAAACCCCACAATAAAGGAGCCAGAATACCAACACCCGCTAAGGGGAAAATATACAGAATTGCTAAGCCACTTTTATTACCGCCAGAGGCCAGATAAATAACAGAAATAATAATGACATCGAGTGCAATCTGGCTCGCTAATTGCAGCATAAACCGTCGCTGATAATTAATTTTAATCAGGACAAAGAAAATGGCAATGATCAGGTAGGCGGTACAAGCCTGAGTGAATACGGTGTACTCCGTCAACCATATTTCTTTACCACCCTTCAGGCTCATATAACCAAACAACACGATGGCAACGACCACCCGTGACACATTCAGGGTCTGAAGGGAACGCCAGAAAGTGGCGCTAGGTAAAGAGGAGGAGCTAACGGAGCTGGACATTTAATGCAGCGGTCTAATGCAAGTCTGCATGGGCGACGCTACAAAACACTTGCTGCTGCCGGTACACTGCCTCGGACGAGGGCACATACACCTGGCAATGCTCACAACAAACCATAGTCTCGGCATGTTGATTTGCCGGATTAGGATTGGGATTAGGACTTGAGCCAGTTGACCCGCCATCCAAAGGTGCTTGTTGCTGAGCCGATGAGATCGTTGAACTTTTTTTACGCAAAGCCAACACTACCAACACGGCAAGCACCAGCCACATTAAGAACTTCATGACAGGCTCCTGTGCAATATCACTTCTAAGACAAACCGGCTACCGACGTAGGCAAGTAACAAGGTTAAAAAACCGCTTAGGGTAAAACTCAATACCGTTTTCCCACGCCAACCGCGCCAGCGGCGACCGATCAGCAAAATACCAAATAACATCCAGGAGAACAGTGACAAAATGGTTTTATGATCCCATTTAAACGCTACGCCTAAGACTTGCTCTGAAAATACGATCCCGGACAAAACAGTCAGGGTCAATAAAACAAATCCCATCGCCACCAGTCGGAACAGAATTTTTTCCATCATCAGCAAAGCAGGCAAGCGCTCTATCGCCTTACTAAGCCAGGGCGGTGTCGCTTTGCTAGCTTGCTTGTGCAGATGCGCATCTTGCAAAGTCATTACAACGGCATGGAAAGCAGCGATCGTTAATGTACTGTAAGACAGCAAGGCAATCGCAATATGCCAGGGAAACATCGCGGGCTTACCCGCCATTGCAACCAAACTACCTGGGAAGAACACAGGCAAGATCGCCATGATTGCCGCATTAGGCAGCAGCAACACTTTCAAACCATCTAAGGATAAATTACGACTCTCTAACCAATAAACGAATACAGATACCCACAACGCCGCTGACAACATCACGGCAAACCCCACCCGCAACTCGTTCGGCATAAAAATAGTCAGATACAAAGCCGCCGCATGCACCAGCCAGCCAGCAATCGTCGTCATAGAATCCAGCAAGCGGCGCTGGCCGGGGATAAAGCTGCAAGCGATATATAGTGCAGCGGCAAGAAAAGGGAGATAAGTTTGCATGGTTTAAGTTTACACCATGTAGGCTCAGATTTAGCTTGGGATTTAGTATGAGAATTGTTAGTCAGATCAAGACCTGAATTGAGTTTAGACCGTAAGCTTGTTGCAAGCCGTCCAATAAGATCCTCTAAAAACCCTTGAAGTACGGCGGAGCGCAGGCTGCAAAACTATTTTTTTCGTCGCTTCTGCGCAGGCGGGAATGGTATGGAGGGAGCCTAGCCTTATTTCATTTTGGGTCAGTCATGAGTGAAGCACTGTTTTAGCAGCACCTTAATGATTCACAAATCCAGCCGTTGGATGTGGAATTAATCCGTCGCCATAAGCACGCAATACCTGAGCGATAACCACTTGATAACCGTCCAGCCAGTTGGCTTGCGCGGCTTTTGCCTCCAGATGTTTGGGATGCTGCATCAATGCATGTAAACCGTCCATGGTCTCCCAATAATAGACATTAGAAATTTGTCCGGTCGCTACATTCTCCCAAGCTTCTTCCCCGATATAACCTGTAGTTTGTTTGGCGACTTCGGCAATCGCTTGATCCAGCGCATAAAACTCTGCGTCGTAATGCTTTTTATTAAAGATAAATGTCGCTGAATACATCTGAATCCTCTGGTGGGCAAAGTATAAAAAGGGTCGAACCTTAGCGAGCGCGGATTGTAGGATATTTATTTAAAATGAGGTAATTTTTTACCGCTATGGATGGGCATTACAACTATATCAATCAGCAGCAGGCTTAAACGACAACTGATATTTTTTCAGTTTGTCATACAGCGTTTTTTTCGGAATCCCTAACTGCTCCGCCGCCGAAGCGACATTGCCGTCTTGCTGTTGCAAGGCTTGCTGAATCAGCGTCGCCTCAAACTCCTCTATGCGTTTTGGCAGCGCATCACTTATGTTCAAATTCGCGTTCGAATTTGCAGTAGAAATTTCAGCCAATGGCACATCAATCGCGTTCAGATTGTCCTGATTGACGTGCATCAGGTTTATATCAGCGACTCCCAGCACTAATTTATCCGCAAAGTTGCGAAGCTCACGTACATTGCCGGGCCAGTCGCGCTGCTGCCATTGCAGCATCTGCGCAGTAGGAATCAGCGGTGCAGCTTGCTGGTACCGGATCGCCGCCAGCTTTAGGAAATGTGCCAGCAGTAACGGAATATCGTCGCGGCGTTCATTCAGACGTGGCAGCTCCAGACTGACGACACTGATGCGGTAATACAAATCTTCGCGGAACTTAGCTTCTGCGCTCAATTGCAACAAATCTAATTTGCTGGCGGCGATGATGCGGCAATCCAGTGTAATTTGTGCATTACCACCCAGTCGCTCCAGCTTGCGCTCTTGTAGCACACGCAAGAGTTTGACCTGCAAAGCCAGCGGCATACTTTCGATTTCATCCAGAAAAATAGTGCCGCCGTTAGCGTACTCCAACTTACCGATGCGACGCTTTTGGGCGCTGGTGAAAGCACCCGCCTCATGACCGAACATTTCGCTCTCAAACATCGACTCGGGCAAGGCACCGCAATTGATGGCGACAAATTCGCCCGTACGTCCGCTGGCAAGATGACATTGCCGGGCGACGACTTCTTTACCGGTACCCGTAGCGCCGTTGATCAATACATCTGCCTGAGTCGGGCCTATCGTTCGGATAAATTTGCGCACCTGCTCAATCGCGGCGGTTTGCCCGATCAACTCTGGTACCGCAGACTGACTAACAACTTGTTGCTTGAGCTTGCGATTGTCCATGACCAGACGGCGCTTCTCTTGCGCGCGCAAACAGGTGTTTAATAAGCGATCAGCCGCAAACGGTTTTTCGATAAAGTCATACGCACCATTGCGCATTGCCGCCACCGCCATACTGACATCGCCGTGACCCGTGATAAGAATCACAGGCAAATCAGCATCCAGTGCCGCCACTTGTGCCAACACGTCCAAACCTGATTGACCAGGCAAGCGCACATCTGTCACAACAATCCCGTTAAATTCTGGCTGCAAATAAATCTGTGCCGCCTCGGCACTAGCACATGCATACACTTGAAACCCGCCCAACTCCAAGGTCTGTGCAGTTGCCAGACGCACCGCTTGCTCGTCTTCAATCAAGATGGCTTTTAACATGCTATCGACGTTTGTCACACCTGACTCCCAAACTAAAAACTTTGAGGAAAACCATATACTCCCCTATTTTTTTCCCAAATAATGCTGATTGTCCATATTATTATTGGACACCTTAAATATACATAGTGGGAGTATTAATTTACACCTTTATTAATATATCTACATCTACACTCTGGGGAAGGTCTACACCCGCCCCATCCAACGCGGGATTTTGACCGTAAATTCTGCTCCGCCTTGCAAGCGATTTTCAGCACAAAGACTCCCGTTCATCGCCTGCACTATCGAGGACGAAATCGCCAGCCCTAAACCCAAGCCTTGCTCTGATGCTTTGGTAGTAAAAAACGGCTCAAACAAATGCTGTATCACCTGCTCCGGCAAACCCGTCCCGGTATCAATAATACGGATAATCGCGTCCTGCTCATCAGCCTCCAGCAAGACACTGACTTGTGTTGGTCCATGCTGACTATATTCAATCTCCTGCTGCCGCTGCATTTTTTGCACGACAGAATCCAAGGCATTGCGCATCAGGTTCATCAGTACTTGCTCGATTCTGACTGCATCACCCAGTACCAGCAAACCGGTTTGCGACGATAAGAGTAAAGCGACGTTTTGTCGCTCAAACTCACTTTGCATTAATAGCGCCGCTGCTTTTAATGACAGAGCGAGATCAACCTCGGCAACGGCCTCGGGACTTTTTCTGGCGAAACCTTTTAGCTGGCTGATAATCGCGCCCATTCTGGCACTGGCATCGCTGATATGCTGAAGATTCTCGTTGGCCTGCGGTACTTTGCCACGCGCCAGAAAGGTCATTGCATTATCAGCAAAGGCGCGGATAGCCGTCAGCGGTTGATTCAGCTCATGCGTCATACCGGCGGCCATCTGCCCTAGCATCGCCAGCTTACCGGTTTGTACCATCTCGTCCTGGGTAGACCGCAGCAGATTTTCGGCATCTTGCAACTTGCTGTACTTGGTCGCCAGCTGCGCATTGGCATGGGTCAGCTCTTGCGTTCGTAGAGCGATTCGCTGCTCCAGATCATCAGCGGCTTGCTGTAAAGCGCTCTGCAACTCTTGCCGCGCTAAATGTCTTTCATCCAGACGTCGTCGCCGCTGATGAAACACCGCTGCTGCCGTTGCGAGCAAAATCAATAAGAGAAAAGCCACCAGCGCTGCCTGAATACCGGCACGGCGGAGGGTAGACTCCGACGGAAACAGCATCAATTGCCAGGACAAACGACCTATCGGGCGAGTGACATAGTTGCTTTGCATGTTACTTTGCTGATTACTCGCTACATCACGAGAAAACTCTCCAAGCTGACTAATATCAGCCCGCTCGGATTTGGGCAAACTGGCAAGTGAGGCAATTGGCTTACCGCCATATTGCAAGGTCTGCGCAATCAATCTCTGCACACCGTCATTCAGCGTATGCAAACTATGATACTGCCAGGCTGGGCGATTGCTTAAAAAAATCACGCCATGCTGGTCGCTCAAGGCAATCGGTTCTTCACTGCTACGCCAGGCTTTTTCAAATTCGGTAAGACTAATCTTGACGGCGATGACACCAATGGGAATGCGGGTAGGATTGTGAGTAGAGCGGATACGATTCAGCTTTTTGCTGGCTAGTTGATTGACATTTTCATCCGCGTTTTTATCCGTGCTTTCACCCACATTGTCATCCCCATTACCATCTCCAAATACCGGCTGCGAGATAAAATATCCGGGTACGCTGGTGGTATTACCAATCGCATAAAAATGTCCGGTACCGCCCTGTATTGCCTCTTTAAAATACGGACGAAAACTAAAATTCTGCCCCATAAAACTTTGCGGCGTATCCCAATTGCTAGCAGCAATGGTGTTACCGTTTTTATCCATCAGATAAATCGCTGCAAGCTTGGATTGCTGTTGAATGTCTTTTAGCGCAGCATGAAATTGTGCCAGCTTCTGCGCATCGCCGGGCGTCGCCAGAATTTGTGCGGCCAAAGGTAGATAGGCTAATGCGTACGGTAAGGTTTCGTAACGCTCAAGCACCGATTCCAGATCGAGGGAGATGATCTGCAAATGACGGTCTCCGGCGGAGCGGATTTCTTCCCGCGCTTTGCCAGATGCCCACCAATATGCACCAAGAATAAACAGCGCGGCACATATTAATAAGGCAAAGGCAATAACTACACTGCCAGATAGCAGCGTAGCTGGTTGATGCGAGTCAGATGTACGTCGCATTGGGATGAGTTAGCCTGACGAAATGTGACGATATAGTTTTAAGAGATTAACTTTAAAAGTTTAATCGACTGCCGCCATTTTCAGCTCATCCGTGTGATGGCGTTGCTGTTCTTCCATTACCAGTTGGCCTAACTCACGTTTCAGCAGATTGAATTCAGAAGAAGACGGATCACGCAAACGCGGCAACTCCACCATCAGGTCGCGTTTGACCGTACCGGGACGATAAGTCATGACGACAATCCGATCCGCCAGATAAATCGCTTCTTCTATACTGTGCGTGACAAAAATAATCGTCTTTTTCAGCTCAGACCAGATGCGTAACAACTCATCTTGTAAATTACGACGAGTCAAGGCATCCAGCGCTCCGAATGGTTCATCCATCAACATGATGGGCGAATCTAATGCCAGCACGCGGGCAATCGCTACCCGCTGACGCATACCGCCAGACAGGTCTTTAGGAAAACGGCTTTTAAAATCACTTAAGCCCAGCATCGCTAATAAATCTGCGACTTTTTTCTGGATTTCTGACTTACTGACGCCTTTTATTTCTAATCCAAATGCGATATTTTTCTCTACCGTCATCCAAGGAAAAAGCGCGTACTCCTGGAATACCATGCCACGATCTGGCCCCGGTGCAGTGACTAATTTCCCTTCCGCGGTAATCGTCCCGCTGGTCGGCAAAGAGAAGCCCGCTACCGCATTCAATAAAGTAGATTTGCCGCAACCCGATGGCCCCAGCAAACACACAAATTGGCCTTCTGGAATCTCTAATTGAATGTCCTTGAGAGCGACCACTTCACGGTCGCTGGTGGTAAATATTTTATTCACCGCATTGACTTTGATCTGTACAGGATTTGGGCTTGTCATATCAATTCTCCAGACCACGGTGCCAGCGCAGCAAATGGTTATTTAGTTTGTTCATTGCCAGATCAATTGCCAGTCCCAGCATACCGATGCTAATCATGCCGGCAATAATTTTGTCCGACCAAAAATACTCACGCGCCTCTAAAATCCTGAAGCCCAGACCATTATTAACCGCGATCATTTCTGATACGATCACAACGATAAAAGCGGTACCGATGCCGATACGCACACCCGACAAAATATACGGCACGGCGGCAGGCAACATGACTCGCAAGAACAAGGTTGTTTGGCTCGCCCCCAGATTGCGTGCTGCACGGATATAAATGCCGTCAACATGGCGCACACCAGCAATCGTATTCATCAAAACGGGGAAAAAAGCTCCGATCGCAATCAAGAATATCGCCGGCGGATTGCCCAAACCAAACCATAAAATCGATAAAGGAATATACGCAATCGGAGGGATAGGTCGCAGTACTTGCATTAAGGGATTCATCCAGGCATAGGCGCGCTGACTAGCACCCATCGCCAAACCTAGAGGCAAGGCTAATCCAGCGCCGACCACAAAACCGACTACCACACGGTACATACTGCCAATCGTGTCGCGTATCAATTCACCCGATACCAGCCAACCCAGACGGGACATCGTCGCCGGATCAAAGGCTTCCATAGGTGAGGCATACTCACACCACTTTTTTACCACAGCCCAAGGTGATGGCAGGACTTGTGGATTAACCCAACCCATCGTCGTGACCACATGCCAGAACAAAATTAAGACCGCAGGCACCACTAAGCCCGCGCCGATTTCACGCCATTTCTTCATATTGCTTCCTTATAGAGAAAATGCTGTCGATGAATGGCAAGCATCCATCGGAGACGATCATTGACGGCTAAGAGATACGAGCATTACTCCGGTTACCTTAGCCGTAACTATGTCAGCCTATTTGATATTAAGCGATTTTTTTGCAGCGTCGAGCAAATCGGTCTTGACCCAATCTTTGGCAACGGGTGGCTTGGCCATTTTGCCGACGCCATATTTTTGCATCAGATCGGTAGTGATCTGGATATGCTCTGCTGTGACGTCGTAGGAGTAAGGGGAATTGCCAATCGCGTTGACAAAATCTTCTTTGGTGATTTGTCCTTTGAAGATCGTTTCGCGGACATATTTTTCAGCCAGGTCTTTGTTATCGATAAAGGTTTTAGTCGCCTCAACAAAACAACGCATAAATTTTTCTGCGAGTGGGCGGTTCTCTTTATAGAATTTTTCTGTCATGACCATCGTACGCACTGGCTCACCGATTGGTGTGTCGTAAGGCTTAATCAGTTCCGCACCAAAACCTTTGTTAATTGCTTGCGCCGAATATGGTTCAGATTGCATGATGGCATCGACATTTTTACCAAGCAAAGCTTGATTCAAATCAGGGAAGCCAAGATAGATAATCTGCACATCTTTGCCCGGTTGATCAGAATAGCTTAAACCGTTTTGCGACAGCTCTGCCGCGAGTAAAATATCTTGGATACCACCACGGGTAACGCCGACTTTTTTACCCTTTAATTCTTTGACAGTTTTTATCCCTAAATCAGGACGTGTTACCAGACGTGCACCACCTTTGGCAAAGCCGGCAACGATATAGATCGGTGCACCGCTGGCTCTGGCAGAGATCACGGCTTCAGACGACACAGCGGCCACATCCAGTTCGCCAGCGATCACTGCTTGCATCGCATCGAGGCCTTTAGGGAATACTTTTTCATCGACTTTAATACCGCATTTTGGTGCGATCTCTTTGATATAAGACACTGCACCGTAATGAGCAAATTTGAGATTACCCAATCGCACAACATCTTCTGCCTGAGCGACGCTGGCGAATGCAGCAGAAATGGATAAAACGAGGGACGTGACGATCGCTTTTTTAAACATGATTGGTCTCCTGACTATTATTGATTTGTAAAACGGGTATAGCAGACTTTGTGCCAGCTTCGATTATTTTGCAAGTCGTTGATTTTTATCATCTTGGCCGGGCTAGTTACCCGGATTATTCTGACTAACCAGAATAATCCGGAGCTAAAACGAAAAAGCTTGCCGTTTTTCGCACAGACACATATTGAATTCAATTTAGAACACAAACGCAAGATAGCTTATCAGGGCTTATTCTTTTTTGATGTTGTGGCGAAATCCTTAGCCTGATTATGAAACTCACTAAGTTTGACCGCCTTCGCTCCCGCAGCTGCATCCAGGTTAGCATGCAAATGTTTTGCTTGTCCCACCCGTTGCGAGCGATAAATGCCGGTATGTCCAGAGAATAAATAACTGACCACACAAGCAATCCCCGCATACACGCCAACCTCGGCACCAAACAGCTCCATCGCCATTAAAGTAGAAGCAATCGGTGTATTCGCCGCACCGGCAAATATCGCGACAAAACCAACGCCTGCCAATAAAGGGAAAGGCATATTTAGCAGCGGTGCAAGCGCATTTCCCAACGTCGCGCCGATATAAAACAGTGGTGTAACCTCTCCACCCTTAAAGCCGGTTCCCAGCGACACAACGGTAAATAGCATCTTGGCAGCAAAATCATAAAACGCTAAAGGATGCTGAAAAGCCTCTACGATAGTCGGAATACCCAAGCCTATGTAACGATCTACCCGGCTATCGCTACCAAGCAACCAAAATGCAGCAGCGACCACTACACCGCCAATAAAAGGTCGCAGCGGCGCGTAGTGAATCAGCTGCTTCATCAAGGCACTTAGACTATGGGTTGCATCTGCAAATATTTTCCCGGCCAATCCAAACAGTATTCCCGCGATTAGCATTGCGACCAATCCCCAGGCGGATATGGCGGGGATAAAAGGAATCGCATAATGCGTATGGTGTATGTCCAAAATTGGCCCCCAAAGCAACCCTACCTGGTCAGCCACGATAGCCGCCACCAGACAAGGCAAAAGCGCGTCGTAACGTAAGCGACCAATCGCCAACACTTCTAATCCAAAAATCGCACCTGCTAAAGGCGTCCCAAATACCGAAGCGAAACCTGCGCTGATGCCTGCCATTAAAATAATCCGGCGGTCTTCGTGTTTAAGTTTGAATAGCTGTGTTAATTGATCCGCCAGAGCACCGCCCATTTGTACCGCCGTACCCTCGCGTCCGACAGAGGCGCCAAACAAATGCGACACTACTGTGCCAGCTAGTACCAACGGTGCCATGCGCAATGGAATCAATTTTTTAGGATCGTGAATTTCATCGATCAAGAGATTATTACCAGCCTCTACCTGCTGACCGAATTTAAGATACAGCCATCCGATAATAAAACCAGCTATGGGTAATAAGCCGATCAACCAGCGATGCGTCTGCCGGGTATTCGTTGCCCACTCCAGCGCGAACAGAAAAAAGGCCGATGCAGTTCCCGCTAATACCGCTACTGCAGTGGCCAATAATATCCATTTAGCCATGTAAGGTACGATCGCAAGTTGCTCAATCGGGCGAGATGAATTAATACTTTGAAGAGATTTCGGTGGTCTGGTTTGTTTTGAGGTTTTCATGCGAATCCTGTTATATCTTTATCTTGGACTATAAGACAAAACCGGATCAATTGAAAATCGCTATGCTGACTATGCGCCTACACCTTCCCAATTGATCAGGGACAAATGTAGGCATCATTAGCACCAAGGTGTGTTGACCTAGAGCAGTTAGCGAAAAAAAGCGGGAGGAATGCCATCTCC
>JANXTO010000220.1 GCA_025352365.1 Undibacterium sp.
GTTAAAAGCCAGATTGCCATCCAGATTAAGGCCATTGATAAAGAGATTGTCCATCTCTGCTGCCAACTCTATCCCTCGGGCGTGGACTCGTCCCACATTTTGTACATTGGTGATGTTAGGAAAAACAACCGTATTGGTCTGGCTCCAGATAGTGTTGCATATGTCATCCTGGAAAAGCGAAACCCGCAGGATGGCATGTTGATTCCTGCGACTGGGCTTTTGATCACAAAGGCGTTGTAGATTTAAAAGAGGCACTGAGTTGCGGTGTACTCCCACAAAATCGAGAAAACTTTTTAGAGCACGTACTCTCATCAGTGCGAGCGCGTGATGGCGGTATTATCTTGATGCATGAGATTCATCCCAATACCATCAGGCAATTGGATAAGATCGTCGCTACTTTGGTCGCAGAGGGCTTTACATTCGGTCGATTGACTGACGTAGAATTTGAAAAAATGCTGCCTTAAAAAAGTTAGTGAGATGATGGTGATATTGATCTATCAATACCCATTCATTCATACTCGTCCAGCTACGCTGCGCAGTATTTCAGTCGAAATAATAAAAACCGGAGACCAGTAATGAATCCATATCAAAGCGCGATTGCGACGGTGCTGCAGAAAGATTTTGCGACCATTTCTGAACTGATTCATTTACATGCTGCACATCGACCGCAGCATCCGGCTTATATACAGGATGGACAAACGCTGACATATCAAGAGCTCGATCAGATGATGGATTTAGTCGTAACTTCGTTGCAGCGCAATCAAATACAGGCTGGCGATGCCATTGCTATTTGCGCCTCGACTTCATTGGACTATGTCATCGTATTTTTAGGCGCACTGAGAGCCGGCGTGGTTGTTGCGCCGCTGGCACCATCGACTACTGCAGCGGGTTTGCTATCGATGATTACTGATGCCGATTCGCGCATCGTGTTTTTGGATAAGGATGTGGCTGCGGATATGGCATCCATAATGGATCAGATTGATGTTCCTGTTATTGCTTTCGGTTCTTCTCAGCAGAATTCTCTGGTTAGCTGGCTTGCACCTTCCATCGTCGATGTTAACCCTGTTACTGCGCCAGAGATTCGTCCTGATTCCGCATTCAATATTATTTATTCGTCAGGAACGACAGGCAAGCCTAAGGGTATTGTTCAACCTCACGCGATGCGCTGGGCACATGTGCAGCGTGGTCAATTTAGCGGCTACGGCGCAGATGCCTCCACCTTGCTATCGACTCCGCTGTATTCCAACACCACACTGGTGAGTTTCTTTGCCACTGTCGCCATGGGCGGAACAACTATTTTAATGGCAAAGTTTGACGTAAAAGCCTACCTGTCTTTAGCGCAGCAGCATCGTGTTACGCATACCATGCTCGTGCCAGTGCAGTACCAGCGTCTGATGGCATATCCTGATTTTGATCAGTACGATTTATCGTCTTACCGGTTTAAGTTTTCAACCAGTGCGCCATTTTCTGCCGCGCTTAAAAAAGATGTGCTGGATCGCTGGCCTGGTGGTTTAACTGAGTTATACGGCATGACAGAAGGTGGCGGTACATGCATGTTGCTGGCACATGAGCATCCTGCCAAGCTGCATACCGTTGGACAGCCTGCGCCCGGTAGTGAATTCCGCATTATTGATGAGCAAGGTCAGCTATTGCCAGTTGGGCAGCAAGGTGAAATCGTCGGACGCTCGCCGGGTATGATGTCCGGCTATCATAATTTACCGGAGAATACCGCAGAGGCAGAATGGTATAGCGCTGATGGTGTGCGCTTTATTCGGACCGGTGATGTTGGTCGGTTTGATGAAGACGGTTTCTTAGCGCTAATGGATCGTAAAAAAGATATGATCATTTCGGGTGGCTTCAACATTTACCCGAGCGACATTGAGGCGGTTCTATCTCAGCATGCAGATGTTGCTGATCTCGCGGTAGTCGGAGTTCCCTCCGCTCAATGGGGAGAAACTCCCATCGCCTTTGTAGTGGTCAATAGCGCTCACGTGACGGCAGCCGAGATTTTGTCCTGGGCAAATACCCGACTAGGAAAAATGCAGCGCCTTGCTGATGTTGAAATTATCGATTCCTTGCCCAGAAGTCCGATTGGAAAAATTTTGAAGCGAGAATTACGCGATCAATACCAGAGTAACTCCGAGCTTGGATAAAGTTTGATTTTAAAAAAACATACTTGCATCGAGAAAAATAATTGAGAAAAATAAAGGAGACTTCAATGCCACAAACAACGACACAAGCCATCATGTATACCGTCGACAATGGTATCGCAACGCTGACGCTTAACCGGCCGGCACAAAAAAATGCGCTTGATATGACAATGCGAAAAGAGATCGCTGATGTGATGTCGGCTATTCGCCATGATCGTCAGATCAAGTCCTTGATTATCACCGGAGCAGGGGGCGCGTTTTGTTCTGGTGGCGATATTCGCACGATGGATGCCGACGGCACCGCAGAAGATGGCCGCGACCGGATGGCAGAACTGCACCTCTGGCTGGAAGAACTAATTACATTAGATCGTCCCGTGATTGCGGCCGTAGACGGCCCTGCCTACGGCGCTGGTTTTGGTCTGGCACTGGCAGCAGATTTTATTATAGCGACCCCAAGAGCCCGATTTTGCCTCGCTTTTTTACGTTTAGGTCTGATACCCGATTGCGGCGTTTTTTATACCTTACCGCGCATCGTCGGACTACAAAGGGCAAAAGAACTGGCATTCTCTGCCAGAGAAATCACTGCTGAAGAAGCTCAGCAAATGGGGATTGTTTTCGAGATACAGCCAGAAGAAAAATTAGCCGCACGCGCGCATGCAATGGCGCTCAGCTTTACCCAGGGATCACAAA
>JANXTO010000249.1 GCA_025352365.1 Undibacterium sp.
GCTCTTTAGCGGGATTCACTCCAGGTGACCGCTTACAAATTTTCCGTAGCGTCTATGAAGCAGGCCAAAAAATTCAAACTATTACTAGCAATACTACTCGCTTAGTCGGCGGATGGCGCGGAGCTATCGGCAAGTGGGATAGTGAAGCAGCGATGACTTTCAACCAAAATAAGTTATCCGATATAACAACCAATCAGTCCTTGGTCGACAAATCCAGTGCGGCACTGCAAGCAGGTTTGTTAGGTACAACCGGTGGGTACGACCCTTTTATTGATAACAATGCTGCAAGCACTTATCTTCCATTTTTAACTACGACCGACCACCACTCAACTTCTAAACTGAGCACTGCAGAGTGGAAGATGTCAACAAACGACTTGTTCACTTTATCTACAGGCGCGGTAGGATTTGCATGGGGTCTACAAGCAAGCCATGAATCAATCGATGATGTACCAGACCCAATCATGTTGGCCGGTAATATTGTAAATTATGGCGCGACGAGCAGCAGCGCAGGCCGATCCGTTTACTCTGCCTATGGTGAGTTTAACATTCCGTTGGCAAAGCAAGTCGAGATGCAATTAGCTTTGCGTGGTGATCATTACAGTGATTTTGGGAACTCAGTCAATCCTAAAATTGCTATTGCTTGGCGTCCTTCACAAAATGTGTTGTTGAGAGGATCTGCGACAACTTCATTTAAAGCACCTACGCTGCCAGAGATTGCTTCAACCACAACGGCATATGTGACCGTCGCAGATTATGTACGCTGTGGCCCATTAGGGTATGTCGGAGCTAATTGCTCATACTCACCTAAAGCCTATTTGGTCGGCAATCCAGATCTCAAAGCAGAAAAGGCCGACAACTATTCTCTAGGTATCGTCTTACAACCGATGAAAGCAATGTCTGTCTCACTTGACTGGTATGGGATTAAACAAAAAGACACCATTCAATCATTGGATGCGCAATACTTGCTTGATCATGAAGACACGGTCCCTGGGTATGCAGCATTAGTTGGCCGTGACCCTCGCAATCCGGCGCTGGAAGCTAGACACCCAGGACTAAACAAAGGACGAATTAAAAGCGTAACTTTGCCATATTCAAACGTTGGTCAAACTAATCTGCAAGGCCTTGATCTTGATGTGAAATATGACATCGCACTTGGAGCCTATGGAAAATTAAAACTGCGTGAATCTAATAACTACACGTTACAGTTTGATCAAAGTATTGTTCCCGGACAAGCGCCTGCTGATCGTTTAGATGGAACCTCACATCCGCGATGGGCTAACACCTTCAGAGCAGCCTATGAGTTGGCAGAAAAAGAATTGGCACTGACGGCTCGCACCTACGCAAGTACGAAAAATATTGATGATCCGACACACTCCCAAGATGCTTCAATCACTGATGCTCGAATCCCCTCTTATACGGTCTGGGATATGAACTTCAACATGAAAGCAAGTGCTAATTTAGATCTCAATATTGGTGTTAATAATGTTTTAGATAAACCAATCGTCTACGCAAATAGCACCTATTTAAATACTTACGTTCAATCATTGAATGATGTTGTTGGTCGCTATGCTTATGTCAATTTACGGTACAAATTTAAATAAGAGCAAAAAACTTCCATCATTTGCGTAATATGGTTCAATTCGTTTAAAACACGGACAGCATAACGCAGGAATAGTGCTCCACGGCTCGGTCAAATATTAGATCGAGCCGTCTTAATTTCTAGCATTAGGATTGCGATAAAACTAAAAGCTTGCAGAGAGTAATGCTGTCACGACCAGTCCTCATAATTCAAAATAAGTGTAGCGAGATTTATCCGTAAAATATTGCGTGCTAGATAGTGTTGTTTCTTTAAAATATTATGGAGAGCAAAAGGTATTACTAGAATTTAGAGATTAAGGATAATTTAAGGTATCTCAGACTCGATATTGATTATTGATAATCGGGAACTTAGAAATTAAGTAGAATATGATGTCAGTATGCGTAACTCCATGAGTTGAAATCTCAATTCAATCATAGTACATATATCAACAATATCTCCGCAGCCTTATCCGTGAAAACTTCCATATATCGACTAATTCCAGTATTTGCCGCAATGTTTGCACTATCCTCATGTGGCGGCGGATCAGATACGGCGTCCTCGGGCTCTGTTGCAACGACACCGCCTGCTACGCCAACGACACCAACCACCCCTACCCCACCGACTACGCCAACTACCCCAACACCACCAACAGTGCCGACAGCGCCTGTTACGCCTTTACCTGACTCGGTCGCGGCTATTTTGGCGCAAAAAATGGGGAAGTCAAAACAATTCCTGATCGGCCTTGGCTCGGGCATGTCGACCACAGATATCAAAGTACAATCAATCACACCCGATATTTATGATCAGTATTTGGTTGGCGTCGGTAATACCGCATGGCCTAGCTGGAATCTGCCTAGCGGAGCGTATGTCGGTATCACGGCAACTAATGCAAAAAATATTGGTGCTGTGCCGATGTTTACTTTGTATCAGATGGCACAAAATGGAGATGGCAATTTATCTGGTTTGACAGATGCCAACTTTATGACGAAATATTGGACGCAGACAAAATTACTGTTTACTGAATTAAAGAAATTTGATGGTCCAGCCTTGGTCAATTTAGAGCCAGATTTTTGGGGTTATGTGCAAAGCCAGGCGCCTGGTGGCGACCCGACCAAACTCTCTGCACAAGTGACAATTATGCCTGAATGCTCTGCACTGACAAATGACGCTGTTGGCATTGCTGGTTGCATGTTAACGCTTGCGCGTCTATATGCGCCGAAGGCATTGGTCGGTTTTCCAGTATCGATTTTTGGTCGTAAAGAAGCGGATGTAGCGCAGTTTATGACTAAGATAGGTGCAGCAAAAGCAGATTTCATTGTGGAACAAACGATAGACCGTGATGCAGGTTGCTATGAGGTTTTGCCATCGCCAAGCGAGTGCAATCATTCAACTGCGGCACTGTATTGGGACGAGTCCAATCTGACCTCCCCTAACTTCCATGACTACCTGAGTGGTGTCTCGATTATCCAGCAAGGCATCGGCGGCTTACCTGTGTTGTGGTGGCAAATGCCGATGGGTGTGCCTTCAGCTACACCTGGTGGTACGCCTAGGCGTTACCGTGATAATCGTGTGCATTACATACTGACGCATCCTGCAGAATTTACCAAAGTAGGCGGCGTTGGTGTTGTGTTTAGCGCAGGTGCGACCAACCAGACAACGATCCTTGCCGACGGCGGACAATTTCAGAATTTGTGGAAAGCGTATATTAAAACGCCGGCAGCCCTTTAGCTTTTA
>JANXTO010000277.1 GCA_025352365.1 Undibacterium sp.
TTTAGGAAACAGCATGCCGCACGACCATCATTCGCATCGCCACGCTCATAGCCAAAAGAGCGATCACGAGCAAACTCATCAAGCTCATACTCACGATAAGCATCAACATGGTCATAGTTGCAGTCACGATCATTCAACAGACAATCACAAATCGGATGTGGATTTACTCGCTGATAAGGCTGAAATGATCACGGCTGCTGGCAGCGTAAAGTCTTTATTCTCTATTGAAAATATGGATTGCCCGACTGAGGAGGCATTGATACGCAATAAGTTTGCGAACATGGAAGGTATCAGCAAACTGCACTTCAACTTGATGCAGCGTAAGTTGACGGTGATTCATCTGGCAGATCAACTGACTCAGGTGCAATCTGCATTGAAGGCAATTGGGATGGATGCGGTGGTGATGAGCGAAGGCGCATCTGTCAACCGCGATACGCAGCAAACATCTAATAATCAATCTGGCTCTGTTCGTAAAAAATGGATGCTGATTGGCGTCGCTGGACTAGCCGCGGTCATCGCAGAAGTGATTGCTTTTATCAGTGGGTCTGAGAATAGTTGGCCAGTGATTGTGTTGTCCTTATTTGCGATTAGTTTAAGCGGTTTAGGGACATACAAAAAAGGTTGGATTGCATTAAAAAATGCAAACCTCAACATCAACGCCTTGATGTCCATCGCTGTAACGGGCGCGATCATTCTGCAGCAATGGCCTGAGGCGGCGATGGTGATGGTCTTATTTACCCTGGCGGAAATGATCGAGGCGCTGTCGCTGGATCGTGCCCGTAATGCAATCCGCGGCTTGATGGCGATGACGCCTGAACAGGCGACGGTATTACAAGCCGATGGCAAATGGGAAGTCATCGCGGCAGCGGTTGTGCAGCTTGATGCCAGCATCCGGGTTGCACCTGGCGAGCGGATACCGCTGGATGGTCTGATTAGCCAAGGGCAATCGACCGTCAATCAGGCACCGATCACGGGCGAAAGCATGCCGGTAGAAAAAGCACCTGGCGATAAAGTGTTTGCCGGTACGATTAATCAGACGGGGTCTTTTGACTACACAGTGACCGCATTACAAAATGATTCCACCATGTCGCGCATTATTCATGCGGTGGAAGAGGCACAAGCTAGTAAAGCGCCGACTCAAGGTTTTGTGGATCGTTTTGCAAAGATCTATACGCCTTGTGTATTTTTGATCGCACTGGCCATCGCCATCGTGCCGCCATTGGCAATGGGTTTGCCGTGGATGATCTGGTTTTATAAAGCGCTGGTACTACTGGTGATTGCTTGCCCTTGTGCGTTGGTAGTGTCCACCCCCGTCACTGTGGTCAGTGGATTGTCGGCTGCAGCCAAGGCCGGTATTTTGATCAAAGGAGGGCGTTATCTGGAAGAAGGGCGCTATCTCAAATCCATTGCGCTGGATAAAACGGGCACGATTACTCAAGGCAAACCACAAGTCACCGACGTGGTGACGTTGTCCGGTACGGAGCAAGACGGTATAAGTCTTGCTGCCCAGTTAGCGGCGCGCTCTGATCATCCTATGTCGCTTGCGATTCATGCATATTGGCGAGAAAAAAGTGGCGATGTGTTGACGGGTGAGGTCACTGATTTTGAAGCGCTGACCGGTCGCGGTACTAAAGGTCGCATTGCTGCGCAATATCACTATCTTGGGAATCATCGTCTGATCGAAGAATTGGGTATCTGCAATCCAGAAATCGAGACTGCGTTGAATCGCCTGGAAGCGGAAGGTAAGAGCGTCGTCATGTTAAGCAATGATATGCACGTCATTGCACTGTTTGCCGTTGCCGATGCAGTGCGTGATACCAGTCGCGCTGCGATTGCGGAATTACATCAACTCGGCATCCGAACCGTGATGCTGACAGGCGATAACACATTGACCGCGAAATCAATCGCACGCCAGACCGGCATTGACGATGCGCGTGGTAATTTGTTACCAGAAGACAAACTGGCGGCGATCAAACAAGAGATCGCCGAATACCGTACTGTCGGTATGGTGGGTGACGGTATTAACGATGCTCCGGCGCTGGCGCAAGCCACTATTGGCTTCGCTATGGGCGCTGCCGGAAGTGACACTGCCTTAGAAACTGCCGATGTCGCTTTGATGGATGATGACCTTAGAAAAATTCCTCAATTTATCCGTCTGAGTCGTCGGACTTCCGCCATTCTCAAACAAAATATCGCGATTGCGCTAGGCATTAAAATCGTATTTTTTGTAATGGCGATGATGGGAATGGCTACGCTATGGATGGCGGTATTTGCCGATATGGGGGCGAGTTTGATTGTGGTATTTAATGGACTGCGCTTGTTAAAAGCAGTGCG
>JANXTO010000290.1 GCA_025352365.1 Undibacterium sp.
TTCTGATTTGTTCATTTTGTTCTCCTCTGATGCTCTGTCGGTAGTCATAACGGATTGCGTAGAGTGACTGTAAGCAATCACGCTGCATGGCGCTACCGGGATGCGACAGTACGCAAGATAGTGGGATCAGATTGCGAGAGAAGGGGATAGTTGGCTGGACGAACCAATAGAAAACGGACGGGTAGATTGCCTGAGAGCCAGGCAGCGACACTTTTATATCGAGAGTAATCCCTGTTACCAATCGACAATTTAATCTATCGATCATTTCTTTTAAATAAATATACTTACCATAAGTATATTTTTACTATCCATATAATCATTAGACGATACGGAGAGCTTTAAATAAATAATAGGGAGTATGTCAAGTCAGGCTCTTACTGGAACTGCCAGTCGAACTTTTTACCGATACGGTAGCCAAATATTGTCATCGTATGCTTTTAGTCGAATCTTCTAAATGAGGGTTCAGTTAGCGTAAATCGTGGCTTATTTGCTGGCAATCCAGGCATCCAACACGCTTGCTGTGCCTGGCGGTACATGCAAACCCAACTTTGAGCGGCGCCATAAAATATCTTCGGCATTACGTGCCCATTCGTGGTGGATCAGGTAGCTCACTTCTGCTGCGTACAAGCCAGGTGCGATTTCTTCGCCCATGTGCGCCAGCGCGTTAATGCCCTCTAGCAGATGCTTAATGCGGGTGCCGTAAGCGCGGGCGTAGCGTTTTAATAGCGGGCTTGGCATCCACGGATAATCGCGGCGTAGACGTTTAATAAAATCATCGAACTCCAATACAGCGCGGTTATCTGGCCGATCACCGAAAATATCGCCGCCAGGCAAGCAGGCATTTGCGGTCCAGGCGGGTTTGATAGCGCTAAATTTATCTCTACCTGATTGAGTGAGTGCGGATTTAGCGAGTGCAGGCGTGATTAAATTGATCGCTTCTTCTGCTAGCTTGCGAAAGGTCGTAATCTTGCCGCCAAAGACGGTTAGTAGCGGTGCGGCGGAGTCCGACAATTCCAAATGATAATCGCGGGTAATTGCTTTGGCATCTACGCTGCCGTCATCGACTAATGGCCGCACACCCGAATAGGACCACAGTACGTCTTTGGGTTGAATTTCTTGCTTGAAATAGAGGCTACTCAGCTCACATAGATAATCAATTTCAGCCGCGTCGATCACCACTTTATTGATATCGCCCTGGTAGTTAATGTCGGTGGTGCCGATCAGAGTAAAGTCATTTTCGTAGGGAATAACGAAAACGATGCGGCCATCAGGATGCTGAAAAATATACGCATACGGATGATCAAACATGCGCTTCACTACGATGTGACTGCCTTTGATTAAACGCAAAGTTCTAGCAGTCTGCTGAGGCAAAATAGCTTGCTGTAATTGTGCTGCCCACGAGCCAGTCGCGTTGATCAGGCTAGCTGCGCAGACCTCGGTAATTTGATTGACAGCGGCAGCAGCGCCGGATGTGTCACGTAATTGCGCCAGCCATTTACCATCTTGCTGCACCACGGATTCGCAGCGCGTGTGGGTCATGATGGTGGCACCTTTTTCTGCCGCATCGATTGCATTTAATACGACCAGACGCGCATCATCTACCCAGCCATCTGAGTATTCAAAGCCATGACTTAAATTAGCTTGCAAAGCCTGACCAGCCAGATGTTTTTTTAAATTGATGGCAGTAGATCCGGGCAATAATTCGCGCCTTGCCAGATGATCATACAAAAATAAACCTGCCCTCAACATCCATGCAGGACGCAGGCCTTGCATGTGCGGCATCACAAAACGCAGGGGCGTGATGATATGCGGGGCGGAACGTAATAATACTTCGCGCTCAATCAGCGATTTTCTGACCAGGCCAAACTCATAATATTCCAGATAGCGCAGGCCACCGTGTATTAGTTTGGAGGAGGCAGATGAGGTGTGTGAAGCAAGATCATCTTTTTCGCACAGCACGACGGATAGTCCTCGGCCAGCAGCATCACGCGCAATGCCAGCACCATTAATACCACCGCCGATTACCAGCACATCACATTCGATTTTACGTACAGTTTGAGTCATATTTTTTTGTTTACTAACGGCTTCAATGAGCTTGGATCAAAGTAAAAAAGATACTTATGCTTTTTCTACCCGATTACGGCCGTTGTCTTTGGCGCGATATAAAGCCGCATCAGCCCGAACCATCATGGCTTTTAAATCGTCGCCGTCTCTGATGTGCGTCACCCCAAAACTCATGGTGATATGCAAGCCTACGGCTACTGTGCTCCAGTCGTAGGCCGCAATTACATTGCGTATACGTTCGCAGGCTTCGACTGATTTTGCGGTGCGGTCAAATAATAAAGCAAACTCTTCCCCACCAATACGCGCAGCCATGTCGCCCGAGCGCAGACAAGATGAGATCAAGCGCCCAACCTGACGCAGTACCTCGTCACCGATCAAATGTGAGTAGCCATCATTGACCTTTTTAAAGAAATCAATATCGGCCATGGCGAATGCGACATTGGTGATTGTGCCGGTTAAACGCGTCGCCATTTTTTCTTCCAGCGCACGCCGGTTTGGTAAGCCGGTTAAGGTATCTTCATTAACCTGCACTCGCAAGGTACGATTAAAATCTTCTAGCTGGTTGACCCGGTTTTTATGGACTATCGCTTCTTGCTGCGCCCGTTCCAAATCCATTTTTGCCGCAAAAATCTGGGCGCTGACTTGCGCTCTTTGATCACGCGCTTTGAGTGTAATCGTATGGAATTCTTTATATACTTTTAAGGCCGCCTCAAAATTCTGAACCATCTCATACGCATGCGAAAGAATTTTAAGCAAATCGGCCAGATGCGGATAATTACCTAATCTCATCGCAAAATCACGGGCTTCTATCATCGATGCGACTGCTGCTTGCAGTTGCTGCATACGCAATTGTAAGGCGCCGATACGCACCTTGATATCGAGCTCTTCTTTAGCAAAGCCGTAGCCTGAAAATTGATCTAATCCATGACCTAACTCTTGCAGCGCGAGATCATATAAACCCCGCTCTTCCAGCGCATGTGCCAGCGTCTCTGTCGCCAGCAACTGAGTTCTCACCATCTTATTAGTTTGCGCATGAACCAGCGATTGGCGCGTATATAAAATAGCGTCGTCCAACATCTGTACGTCTGGCGATGCGCCATCTTCGTTCTGTACTTCGTAATAAATAATCAGGCTGTCTGCCCAATTATTTTTAACCCTTGCCAGGCTATCCTGATCCTGATTTTTTTCACAAAGAATATAAGCTTCTTTGTAGATGGTGAGGCTACGCTCAAATTGTTGAGTAATCGTAAATATAAAGCCGAGGGTGATCAGTATTTGCGCGAATTTTTTTGGTCTGTCTACCTGCCTCTCTATAGCGATCGCTTTTTCTGAATATTGCAAAGCACTATTGGTGTCACCAAACGCAAGGAAGGTGCGAGCTAAGCCATGTAGTACATCTGCTTTTAGCTCCAGGCTATTACTTTTTTCTGCGTACTCTAAGGCGATTTCAAAATCGCGGATACCAGAGGGGTCATGCAAGATAATGCGGCAGTTCCCGATTTTGCAATGTAACTCGCCTATGACTACTGCATCGGCTTTGAATTCGACACTGGCTTCTGCCAAAGCAATTGCTTTTAAAATCAGCGCGATGGTCTGCGCAGGCTCACTCTCTATCGTGGCATCAGTCTGTCGAGATAAGGTGGATAATTCGTTATCCAACTGCGCTTGTGAAGTGATTTGAGTAAGCAAATTATGTGCTCCCGTTTGTCGGAGTAGCATACGTCATACCGAGAAACCGCCTGCTTTGTTGAGTGACTTTGTATTTGGACTGGCAATTGCGTTCGTAGTTCTTTCCGCATCTATCTTAGTATTGATCTTAGCATCAGTTTTGGCATCGTAGGTACGCAACCAGGTCAATTGTAGTACCCGCGCGTCGGTGCTGGCACGATGCCGAGATACATGCAACTCATCCTGTATGCGGTCTTTAGTCGCATGCCATAAAACCTGCTGATCGTCGGTAATAATCTCGCGCAAATCTGCCAGTTTAAAACGCGGCACTCTGCCGGCCGCATCAAACAAACGCGCCATCCAGACATAATCCTGCGCCCAGCCATCGGTGTAGACCGTATGCCCATTTAAAAAACTATTGAGCTGATTAACCACATAATCCGGCGAGCGGCCACGCTCGACTAAAATCTCACGTGGGATGTGATGCACTTTGGCGGCCTCTACATCCCAGTGTTGCCAATCGTCTTCCGGGCGAATCAAAGTACACCAGCCCTCACCATGTCGCCCGGAGAATCCGACCTCGATCGGATAACTGCCTTTGCCAAACCCGGAGGCTTCAAAATCAATAATGATAGGTACGGTCATCTGCACGGTCATTATTAATTGCTCCTGATAGTTATGGAACTTCTTTGGAATAGTTACGAATCACGCAAGCTACCTACTTAATAGGATTTTCGCAAATCCGCCCCAGCTGCTTTGCAGCGACTCGCCGTACTAAAGTACTGTCTTCGTCGCTACGCCTTATTAGGACAATTTTGCGTAAGTCCTACTCAAAACGAGAAGTAACGTTTTATTAATTTTGCGCTATTTTTGTAACAATGCAAGTTCTATTCTTGCTTTATCGCAGATAACACACATCACCACTCTATTCATAGCGTAAACAATCCACAGGCAATAGCAACGAGGCCCGACGTGCCGGATAAAATCCAAAGAAAATTCCGACAAAGCTGGCAAAACCACAGGCGACCAACATCGCGCCAACGCCAATTTCTACATCCAGCTTGCCTGTCGAAGTAATGGCCGCAGCACCCGCACTTGCCAGCAAAATGCCAAATATGCCGCCGACTAAACAAATCACCACGGCCTCCGTCAAAAACTGTAATAGTACGTCGCGCGGCTTGGCGCCAATCGCCATGCGTATGCCAATCTCGCGGGTACGCTCAGTCACCGATACCAGCATGATGTTCATAATGCCAATACCGCCTACAATCAATGAAATCGCACCAATTGCGCCCAGCATGGCGGCCAGACCTGCACTGATTTTGGCGCCAGTTTCTGCAATGGATGCTAAATTATCAATCCGAAAATCATCTTCTTGTTCAGATTTAATATGATGGCGATCACGCAGCATGTCTTTAATATCTTGGTCGGCGTCCTTCAGTGATTTATCGTCTTTTGCCTGTACCACCACATAATGCACATTGGAGGGAAAAGGACTGCGCATCAAGGTTGCGCGGGCAGTTGTGATCGGGATCAATACCATCTCGCCCAGATCACCGCCATCAAACATCCGTCCCTCGCCCTGTAATACGCCAACCACCTGAAACGGCACATTGTCGATACGGACAAACTGACCGAGTGGATTGGTTTTATAAAAAAACTGTTCGGCTAACTTTTTACCGATCACGACCATGCGAGCCGCGCCACGGATATCAGAATCACTAAAATAATTACCCTGATCAACCTTCCAGTTACGCACTTTAAACATTTCTGGCGTAATCCCCAGTACCGCGCTGTTGGTATTGTCATTGCCAACAGCGATCTGAAAAAACCCTTGCAAGGCGGGTGCTGCGCCGTTCAGGCTAGGTAATTCATTGAGCGCCAATGCATCATCTACCGATAACGACGGCGCTGTGCCTGTGCGCGCCCGCACACCTTGGGTACGATTGGCACCCGGCGATACGATCATCAAATTACTACCCAATACTTCTAACTCTTTTGCGATAAATTTCTTCGCGCTCTCGCCCACAGCCAACATCATAACCACCGACGTGATGCCGATAATGATGCCCAGCATAGTCAGCGAGGTACGCAGCCGGTTAGCATTCATAGAGCGGAATGCTTCAATAAAAACCTGAAGAAAATTCATAGTAGGGCTCCGCTCTGATCTTGTGACATATCGCTGGAAAGAGCTGCCTGTGCATGCGCCTCGTGGCTTTGCGCTAGCTGTTGCAAACCCTCTACTGCCGGACCATCATATAAAACATGGCCATCTTTGAGGCGCACTAAACGTTTGCTATACGCGGCAATATCTGGCTCATGTGTCACCAGTAAAATCGTAATACCGCGCTCGACATTTAACTGCTGCAAAGAGCGCATGATCTCTACGCTGGTTTGAGTATCCAGATTACCGGTTGGCTCATCCGCTAAAATCAGCGGCGGATCGGCTACCAGCGCACGGGCAATTGCCACCCGTTGTTGCTGGCCGCCAGAGAGCTGATTGGGCAAACGTTTTGCGTATTCTTTTAAACCAACCCGCTCCAGTTCGACCAAGGCTTTTTTGTACGCTTTATCACGCGACACACCGGCATAAATAAGCGGCAAGGCTACATTCTCTGCAACGCTCATGCGTTTGATCAGGTTAAAACTCTGGAACACAAAGCCGATGGTGCGATTACGTATCGTCGCCAGCTCACTGCGTGACAAAGTTAAGGTATCCAACCCGTTCAAACGATAAGTACCGCTGGTTGCCTGGTCCAGACAACCAAAGATATTCATCAGCGTCGATTTGCCAGAACCCGATTGCCCCATCACGGCTAAAAAATCACCCTGCGGTACCAACAGATCAATCCCGAATAAAACTTGGGTCTCGATACCTCCAGAGAAATAACTTTTAGTCACCTTACGAATATCGATCAGTGCCTGTGACCTGGTTTGCGTCTGGGACTGAGCGGTAGACAACGCTACCGTTTGATTGATAGGTTTGCCTTTCGTATCCATAGTTGTGCTTACCATTAGTGTGATCCTGCATTGGCGATATCCAGCGATCGGATGATCACTTTATCGCCAGGCTTTAGATCGCCAGAAAGCACTTCGGTATAGCGGAAATTAGACAAACCAATTTTGATATCAACAGGCTTGGCTTTGTTTTTTTCATCCAGCACAAAAATTTTAAATGAGCGCGTCATCTCACTCTTGCTACGGAAAGACACATCGTCCTCGGCCTCTGGACGAGGCACAGCGGATGCGCTTACTGCTGCACCGCCCCCTGACTCTGCCGCTTTTTTATCTGCTTCTTTCTTCAACTTCGCTTCTTTAGCGATCTCTTCGTCACTCAATTTAAAACGTAATGCGGCGGTGGGGATGCGCAATACGTTCTGGCGATTACCGACAACCAGACGCACTTGCGCCGTCATGCCGGGTTTTAATAATTCATCTTTATTGTCCACATCCAATACGACGTTATAGGTGACCACATTTTGCTGGACATTGGCAGCAAGCCGGAACTGACGCAAGCTTGCATCGAACTCACGGTCGGGGTAGGCATCCACCACAAAGCGCGCCGCCTGACCGTCTTTTAAAGAACCCACATCGGCTTCAGACACATTGGTATCAATCTGCATTTTGGTCAGATCACGTGCAATCTGGAACAGGTTCGGTGTCTGGAAAGATGCAGCTACCGTTTGCCCCATATCAATCGTGCGCTTGATGATGACGCCATCAATCGGTGAGCGGATCACGCTGTTATTAAAATCAGCCTGCACCCGATCCAGCTGCGCTCTGGCGAGTTTGATATTGGCATCGGCCACTTCTACCTCACGCTTCAACTGGTCTAACGATGCGCCAGAAATATAGCTCAGCGAAACCAGTTTTTGATTACGATCTAAGTTTGCCACGGCCAGACGCTTGGACGACTCGGCCGATGCCAGCGTGGCTTCGCTCTGTTTAATCTGTGCATTAAAAATGGTCGGATCCAGCTTCAACAGCACTTGCCCTTTTTTAACCCTGTCGTTGAAATCGGCATTCAACTCCACCACAGTGCCAGATACTTGCGAACCCACGCTGATGAGCGCAACCGGATTGAGTGTGCCGCTGGCAGTTACAGTTTGGGTCAGGTTGCCTTTATCGACGATGGCGGTCTTAAATTGTGGCTCCTCATCCTTACTGGCCTTTTGCTTTTTTTGGTAGTAGCTTGCTGCGGCGCCAGCAATAAGTAATATCACGACAGCGAGGATAAAACGTTTTTTAGTAAAAAATGTCATCACAAGATCAATCAAATAGAGTGGGTGGGCGACGAATTCACATCAAATTCACATCAAGAGCTACATAAAACCAATTGACCTTAGCAGTTACCTTTTTGCTCAGGAACATTCTTTTGTTATCCGGAAAAATTCCAGGAATAACATATACTCCCCATAAATTTTTATAAAATCGGCTAATTGTCTAGTTTTTCTCTGGACAACCTAAATATACCTACTGGGAGTATTTATATTAATACTTTAAATACCAAGCAATGCGAAGCGATAAATCCAACATCACAAGCAACGGCCAATTAAGAAACAGCGTCGGTTCTAAGTACGCTCCAAGTGTGTATGAGTGCGTTCAATTTGCAATCAATTGCAGAACTTATTTACAGCAATTTACTTCTCTGGGACACGTGATTAATCCTGTCATCTCAATTCCCTTTGGTTCGCATAAGCCAGGCGGCACCAAGTACCAGCAAACCTATTGTTAGCGGTACAAATCCCCACAGCCCAAATTGCATGCTGACATAAGTCGTAGCGGCCCAGGCGACTCCGCTGAAAAAGTCCAGCAAGCCTGCGACAAATCCAACTTTGCCACGCTTATTAAACTGCGCCCGCTGGCCAGGTAACGCCAGCCATAAGTTCATCAACGCAGCGCTGCTCATCGACAATAGCACCATGACCGTCAGCGATAAACCAAGCAATACATTGTTAAACGTCATCCAGCACAAAAACGGCAAAAGCAATACGAATACAGGCAACACTGCCGCACTCAATTTGGCATTGCGGATAACGTGATAATTCGCCGGCGCGGCGCGTAACAAGTCTGGCGCATCTTCTGCGGATACGATTACCCAAATTAAAGAGGCCGATAAAGAGCCGGAAATAAAAGTCAGCATGGCTGCCACTCCGGGCAGTACGGCACCATTTTTAAAAGCAACGAAAAACATCGGCAACATGTACAGCAATTGCAGCAGCACTTGAGAGATCAATTGCGGATCACGTAAAATTAGACGCCACTCTTTTACGACAACGCTGCGCCATAAACCAGAGCGGAACTGGAGTTTGATCGCGCTCGCGGAGCGTAGCTGTCTGCCCGCCGATGTACTTGCCATACCGCCCACTTGCTGTACACCTCGCACAAAAAACCGGTGTGTTAAATGTACCGTAATCAAAAAGCTAGCCAAGCCCAGACTCGCCATCATCAACATGCTTAAAGGCGAACCAAATAATGCGCGTGCTGGCAACCACAACCAACTTTGTGCGCCCATTAAAGCATCTGCTTTGAGTAAAGGCTGGAAAACAGCAAATACCCGCTGACGATAATCCTGGCTTAGATTATTAAATATCTGGGTCACCAAGAAGATGGATGCACCCGTCAAGGCACCAATCAATTGTGCCACCGTCAAAGTGCGTCGCACACCCAGCCAGCGCACCAGCCCTAAGGTCAATAACATCGCAAACGACGATGCAATCACCGCCAGACTCAGCAATACCGGATAAATTCCCAGCCAGCGCGGCTGCCCCAATAGCAAACCCACATGCGCCACCGGCGTTAGTAACAGCAAGAATAGCGAAGCAACGCCCAACACCACGGCGATCAGCCTGACACTAAAAATGGAGCGGGAAGACAATGGCGACGACAGCAGCAAATCCAGATCAGCGCGCTCGAATAAAACTTTGACGCTACGGTTAAGGGCAAATGACAACATCAAGCTAAACACAACAGCCAACAGCGCGCCTGCCCCCATTATGATCACAGCAGAAGGCTCGGCTTTGAGCGCAGGCACTTTGCGCATAATGCTCCATACGCCAAGATGCGCCAGAATAAACAGCAGGCTGAAACTGATTTTCCCCGTGGTAGACATACCACGTCGCGCAGCTTTAACTTTGCCTGTTTTGCTGTCTGTCTGATTGGTTTTACCGCCGCCCATGTCATACACAAACATACGGCACTCATGCGCTAATAACCAAAGCGCACTACCAACTTTAAATGGGAGCTTCATTTGACATTGGCTCCGTATAAAGTCCCTCTGGAGCGCTTGGCTATCATTGCCATTGCGGCTGTTGTTGTAGTTATCGTTGTAGTTGTGGTTGCGTCTGAAATCAACATTAAGCAGACTCCGTCAATTGTAGGAACACCTCTTCCAGAGTTGCTGCTCGGGTCATCGCGTCATTCACACCAATGGCGCTATGACTGGTTTGGCTACGCAACTCATCTAAAGTGCCTTCGGCAATTAACTTACCATTTTGGATAATCCCTATCCGTTCCGCCAAGCGCTCAGCCACATCCAGAATATGCGTTGTCAAAATCACCGTACCACCCGCTTGCACGTGCTTGAGCAACAGGTCTTTGACTTGTCGGGCAGCGGCTGCGTCCAGCCCGGTTAAAGGTTCATCCAGAATAATCAATTCAGGCGCGTGGATCAGGGCTCCGGCGAGTGCCAGCTTTTGCTTCATTCCGCGCGAAAAACCCTCGGTCATTTCATCCGCGTATTTGCTCAGGTCTAACCACTCCAGCAACTCACGCGCCTTACTCTCGGCATCCGCGGCGGACATGCCCCACAAGCCAGCGACAAATTCGAGATACTCAAACGGCTTGAGCTTGTTGTACAGCATAGGATCATCCGGCAAGTAAGCCAGCTTTTGCTTAGCAAGCGCAGGATTGGCAGCAAGATCAACGCCAAGGATTTTTACGCTACCAGAATCCGGCACCAGCAAACCCGCCACCATCCGCAA
>JANXTO010000322.1 GCA_025352365.1 Undibacterium sp.
CTGCGTTGCATGGCTTGCAGCTGCGGTTGGCTTCTCTTCTTCGCCCTTGACGCCATCTTTGA
The DNA here is from genome assembly GCA_025352365.1 of Undibacterium sp. GTDB lineage: Bacteria > Pseudomonadota > Gammaproteobacteria > Burkholderiales > Burkholderiaceae_D > Undibacterium. Next base: position 63 of record JANXTO010000322.1, read on the forward strand.
ATCCCTTGATAGCTTTACCCAGATCGCCGCCGATGTTGCCCAATTTTTTGGTACCAAATACCAGCATCACTACGACCAGCACGATTAACCAGTGCCAAATACTCAATGAACCCATATTTTTTCCTTTTTGAGAGATTTACTCTCGTCAATATAATCGATCAGACCTGCGCTATTCTCTAACGCTGCCCCTGCCAAGGTTTCGCTCCACCAATGACATGCACATGAAGATGATACACCTCTTGCCCGCCATCCGGTCCGGTGTTGATCAGCGTCTTGTAACCACCGCCAACATGGCCATCTGCGTCATGCGTCAAGCCGCAACCTTGCTCTTGCGCCAATTTAGGCGTCAGCGCTAACATCCGCCCCAACATGCCTGCATGCTCCGGAGTTGTTTGCGCCAGAGTTTCTACATGCTGCTTGGGAATAATTAAAAAATGCACCGGAGCAGCAGGATTAATATCTTTAAACGCCAGAAACTCTTCGTCTTCATAAACCACACTAGACGGAATTTGTTTTGCCACAATTTTACAGAAAATACAGTTGCTCACGGTGTCCTCATATTGTTGTGCAAGATGGTTGAAATACAGTTAAAAATTGCTGAAGCCTTATCTTAATCTGGGCGGGAGGCTTTTTCATCAATACCGGACAAGCCTTCGCGTCTTGCCAACTCATTCAAGACATCTTGCGGCGTCAAATCAAACTGTGCCAGCAAGACCATGGAATGAAACCAGAGATCGGCACATTCATACAAGACTTTAGATTTGTCACCTGAGACGCGGGCATCTTTGGCGGCCATCACAGTTTCGGTCGCTTCTTCGCCAATTTTTTTGAGTATCGCGTCGTCGCCCTTGGAAAACAAACGCGCGACATACGAAGTTGCCGGGTCGCCGCCGTTAGCAGCTTTGCGGCTCTCGATGACTTCAGACAGTCGCTTTAAGGTTTCACTCATACAATCTTTTCTGATTACCGGGCATTATTTGTAGATGGTTTCTGGGTCTTTTAAGACGGAATCAACAGCCTCCCAGTCACCATCATTGACGCCGCCCTCAAACTTTTGGAAGAAGCAAGAATGGCGACCCGTATGGCAAGCGATGCTATCGACTTGTTCTATTTTGAGAAGAACCACATCTTCGTCGCAATCAAGGCGAATCTCCAAAACCTTTTGAATATGGCCGGACTCTTCGCCCTTGTGCCATAATTTTTTCCGCGAGCGACTCCAATAAACCGCTTCGCCTAACTCTACGGTTTTGGTCAAAGCATCCCGGTTCATCCAAGCGAACATCAGCACATCATTGCTGGACGCCTCTTGCGCAATCACAGGCACCAACCCTTGATCGTCCCAGCGCACTTTATTCAACCATTTTGACGCGCTCATGACAGTCTCATTGAAATCTGTTGTGCCGCCATAAATTGCTTGGCTTCTTGCACGGTATGTTGTCCATAATGGAAAATACTTGCGGCGAGTACCGCATCAGCGCCACCAATTTTGATGCCGTCGGCTAAGTCTTGCAGACCACCCACACCACCGGAGGCGATCACAGGTATTGAGACCGCATCCGACACTGCGCGGGTCAGACCCAAATCAAATCCTACTTTCGTACCATCCCTATCCATGCTGGTCAGCAAAATTTCTCCCGCACCCAAGCGAGCCATATTTCGTGCCCACTCCACCGCATCTAAACCAGTAGCATTACGGCCACCGTGGGTAAAGACTTCCCATTTTCCGGGTGCGGTTTGTTTTGCGTCAATCGCCACAACAATGCATTGTGATCCGTATTTTTGCGATGCTTCAAACACCAATTGCGGATTGGTCACTGCAGATGTGTTGATACCAATCTTATCTGCACCGGCATTTAATAAGCGGCGCACATCGGCCACCGTACGTACGCCACCACCCACCGTTAAAGGAATAAATACTTGTGAAGCGACTGCCTCGATAATCGGTAAAATTAAATCGCGTCCGTCACTGGACGCGGTGATATCAAGAAAGGTAATTTCATCAGCGCCTTGTCCATCATAGCGACGCGCGATCTCAACTGGATCACCGGCATCACGTAGTTCCTGAAAATTGATACCCTTGACGACACGACCAGCGGTCACATCAAGACAAGGGATAATGCGCTTTGCTAAAGCCATGCTTAGTTTTCTTCGCTATCGTCTATGTCATCAAATTCATCGGCGCGTTCCTGTGCGCTGGCAAGATCTAATGTGCCTTCGTAAATAGAACGGCCACAAATCACACCTTCTATCCCCTCGCCTTGCACCGCGCACAAGGCTTCAACATCTTGCAGATTATGGACGCCGCCAGATGCAATCACCGGAATACTCACGGCTTGCGCCAGCTTGACTGTGGCTTCAATATTGACGCCGCCCATCATCCCATCGCGGCCGATGTCGGTATAAATAATCGACTCGACGCCATAACCTTCAAATTTTTTCGCCAGATCGATGACTTCGTGACCCGACAGTTTGCTCCAGCCATCGGTAGCGACCTTGCCATCTTTGGCGTCAATACCGACAATAATTTGTCCTGGGAAGGCACCGCAGGCATCTGCCAGAAATCCAGGATTTTTAACTGCGGCAGTGCCGATAATGATGTAGCTGATACCGTCATCCAGATAACGCTCTATCGTATCCAGATCACGGATACCGCCACCGAGTTGCACCGGAATTTCATCAATATCATTTTCTTCCGCAAACTCACGTACCGCCTTCAAAATCGCTTTGACTGCTGTTTCATTTTTTGGCTTACCTGCGAAAGCGCCGTTCAGATCGACCAGATGTAGTCGTCTTGCGCCTTGCTCTAGCCAATGACGCGCCATCTCGGCGGGGTCTTCGGAGAACACGGTGGCTTGGTTCATATCACCTTGTTTAAGGCGTACGCAGTGACCGTCTTTCAGGTCGATAGCAGGAATGAGCAGCATGGCTGTATAAAGTTAAGTAATTAAAGACAGAATAAAATGGGTAAATCAGTCTGACGGTATCACAAGCCTAAGGGTTCCAGTGTACAAAGTTTTTGTATAGTTGCAAGCCAGCATGTGCACTCTTTTCAGGATGGAATTGCGTGGCAAAAATATTATCTCTTGCAACTGCACAGGCGAACGGCGTGCCATAGTCGGTAGTTCCGACTATGTGCGCCGCATTGGCTGGCTGAGCATAGTAACTATGAACAAAATAGAAATAAGCCTCATCGGCAATATCTTGCCAGAGCGCATGTACTTGGCCTTGCGTCCGTGCTTGCCTGACTTTATTCCATCCCATTTGCGGCACTTTAAAACGCGACCCGTCGTCTTGTAGCTGGCCGTCCAGCGCAAAACGCACTACTTTGCCGGGCAATAAACCCAATCCCGGCGTGTTGCCTTCATCGCTCAGATCAAACAGCATTTGCTCACCTACGCAAACGCCAAACAGCGGTTTGCTACCCGCGGCTTGCAATACTGCCTCTTGCACACCGGATTCGCGCAGACTGCGCATGCAATCGGGCATCGCGCCCTGGCCTGGCAACACCAGACGATCGGCACTTTGGATATCGGTGATCTCGCCAGAAATTTTGACATCGGCGTCCGGCGCGACTGCACGCAGGGCTTGCGCTACTGAGCGCAAATTGCCCATGCCGTAATCGACTACAACAATTTTATTCATGCTGATGAGTTTATTTGGCTAATGATTTAGCAATTTAAAGAATAAATTTAGAATCAAATTCAAAGACACATTAAGCAGCCAATGTAAGGCCTGAGATTCTGGTTTGATTCAGATTTGATTCAAACAGAATTACAAGCTGCCTTTGGTCGATGGAATGGTACCAGCAGCGCGCGCATCTAATTCAGCCGCCATACGCAAGGCTCGGCCAAAGGCCTTGAAGACGGTTTCGCATTGATGGTGAGCATTATCGCCACGTAGATTATCGATATGCAAAGATACCAACGCGTGGTTCACAAAACCCTGAAAAAATTCATGGGTCAAATCGACATCGAACGAACCTATCATGGCGCGCTTAAACGGCACGTGGAACTCTAGTCCAGGGCGACCGGAAAAATCAATCACCACACGCGATAAAGCTTCATCTAGCGGCACATAAGAATGACCGTAACGACGAATACCTTTTTTGTCACCGATAGCTTTTGCAAATGCCTGACCGAGCGTAATACCGACATCTTCTACCGTATGGTGTGCATCGATGTGCAAATCACCCACAGCTTCAATTTCCAGATCGATTAAACCATGACGGGCAATCTGATCCAGCATGTGATCCAGAAAGGGAACGCCCGTATTGAGCTTTTGCTTTCCGGTTCCGTCAATATTGATGGCGACGCGGATCTGAGTTTCGTTCGTATTGCGGCTGACTTCAGCAGTGCGTTGGGCTTGCATGATTTTGATCTTTGAATTTGAACCGGTAATCTGGTCTTTAGTTTGCGGCTTTATAAAAGTCGGGCTTTATGACTAAGCCTGGCTATGAAGCAACCAAGGATGCTTTAAAGGCCGCGAGAAATAAGGCGTTTTCCTGCGGATTACTGACGGTGATACGCAAGCAGTTTTCCAGCAGTCCATGCATTTTACCTACATTTTTGACTAAAATTTTTTGTTCCAGCAATTTGGCAAAGACTTGTTCCGCTTTTGTCACGCGTATCAGTAGGAAATTTGCCGCTGATGGAAACACTTGCACGCCGGGCAATGCCGCCAAGGCTGCGCTGAGCTCACTGCGCTGGTGACGTAATTCAACTGCTTGCGCATCCAGAATATCTGCATGCTCCAGCACAAACTCTGCCGCGGCTTGCGTCAGGACATTGATGTTGTAGGGTGGCCGGACTTTTTCGAACTCTTGCATCAGCGCGTTGCTGCCAGACATATAACCGAGGCGTATACCAGCCAGACCCAGCTTTGACACGGTACGCATCACAACCAGATTATCGAATTCGGCCAGGCGTGGCATAAAACTGGTTTGGGCAAATGGTTGATACGCTTCGTCCACAATCACCACACCACTGTCACCGACTGCGTGCAAGATTTCTTCCATCTCATCGGCATTGAATAAGGTGCCCGTCGGATTATTCGGGTAGGCCAAATAAATAATTGCGGGACGATGTTCTACTATCGCAGCCAGCATCGCGGCTTTGTCCAAACTGAAATCAGGATGAAACGGCACGCCGATAAATTCTAGTCCGGCGAACCGTGCAGAAATCGCATACATGACAAAACCTGGGATAGGTGCCAACACTTTTGCACCTGGCTTGGCACAGGCAACCGAGACCATGCTGATCAGCTCATCAGAGCCATTGCCAAGGACGACATCAAAACCTACCGGGACGCCAAGCTTGTCGCTGATAGCGGCTTTTAACGCGGAATAAGACGGAATGGGGTAACGGTTTAGAGCTACTTCAGACAAGCGTTGTGCCAGTTCCATACGCAGAGACTCCGGCAGCGTGTAGGGATTTTCCATGGCATCGAGTTTGACGAAACCGGCGGAGTCCTGCACATGGTAGGCAGACAACGCACGCACGTCAGAACGGATAATATTTTCAATCAATGACAAAATATACTCCCACTTGTATTTTTAATCGCCCATATATTATCTGGACTATATATGCTATTTAGTCGCATACTCCCCTATTTTTACTCAATTACAGGTTCAGATTCAAGGTCTGAACGCCAGGTTTTAGCAGATAAATTTAATGATCAATTCTGAGCATAAATTCAAGCAGCTTCCAGACGACTCAAGCGCTCTACGATCCGCTCGCAATAATCCTGATTCAATTCAAAGCCGACAAAGTCACGACCACAATTTCTCGCGGCTACCGCCGTAGTCCCGCTGCCCATAAACGGATCTAAGACAACGCCGCCAACCGGGCATGAGGCTTTGATCATGCGCTCAATAATCTCTAGTGGTTTCTGGGTTGGATGATCTTCCCGTTCGGCATGTTCACGATGCAGGCGGGACACGCTCCAAATATCTTTTGGGTTGTAGCCCAGTTCCAGCCATTTCGCACCCTCAAAAATCTTACGGCTACGTGCCTTTTTAGTCACCGCGTCGTAGGGAATGCGGATGGCGTCCAGATCAAAGTAATAATCTTTCGCCTTGACGAAAAACCCGATGCTGTCGTGCACAGATGAATACTTACGCACACTGCCACCCATCGACGGCACCCGTCTGTCCCAGATAATTTCATTCATCATGCTCATGCGCTGTTTGAGCATGACAAAAATCTCAGGTGAGTAGCGCCAGGTCAAAAAAATGTACAGACTGCCATTTTCTTTCAGCTTAGGCAAAGCTGTGTCAATCCATTGTTCTGTCCAGGCCAAATAGTCAGCGGATGCCATTTTGTCTGAATCGTTGCCGTAATCCTTACCCAATCCGTAAGGTGGATCGGCCAGCAACAAATCAACGCTGGCATCGGGAATACGCGCTAAACCTGTCAGCGCATCCTCACAAAATATCTGATTACGCCAACTACTCACCAGATTTGTCATGACGTCATTTCAAGCGCAATTCGGCACTACGTGCGTGGGCTTGCAAGCCTTCGCCGTACGCCAGCTCTGCTGCAACGCGCCCCAAGGTTTGTGCGCCCTGCTCGCTAACGTAGATGATTGATGAACGTTTTTGAAAATCATAAACGCCAAGTGGTGATGAGAACCGTGCAGTACGTGAGGTCGGCAATACATGGTTTGGTCCGGCGCAGTAATCACCCAGCGCTTCCGACGAAAAACGTCCTAAGAACATCGCACCGGCATGGCGAATTTTGTCCGCCCACTGCTGGGGATTTTCAGTAGAAATCTCTAGATGTTCTGCCGCAATATCGTTCGCAATATCGCAGGCTTGTTGCATGTCTTTGACCTTGATCAAAGCTCCACGGTTAGTCAATGAAGTACGAATGACCTCCTGACGCGGCATGGTCGGCAATAATTTGTCAATACTGGCATGCACGGCATCGATGTAAGCGGCATCAGGACATAACAAAATAGATTGTGCCAGTTCGTCATGCTCTGCTTGCGAGAACAAATCCATGGCGATCCAGTCTGGATCAGTGCTGCCATCGCAAATTACTAAAATCTCAGAGGGACCTGCGATCATATCAATGCCCACAGTACCGAAGACACGACGCTTGGCCGCAGCAACATAGGCATTACCGGGCCCAACAATTTTATCTACTTGGGGAATGGTCTCGGTACCGTAGGCCAGAGCACCAACCGCTTGAGCACCGCCAATAGTGAATACACGGTCTACGCCAGCAATCGCGGCGGCAGCCAATACCAAAGGATTTTTGATGCCATCAGGCGTTGGTACGACCATGATAATTTCTTTGACTCCGGCGACTTTAGCCGGAATCGCATTCATCAATACCGATGAGGGATAGGCAGCCTTGCCACCGGGAACGTAAATTCCAACTCGATCTAAGGGAGTCACTTTCTGACCAAGTACTGTGCCGTCGGCTTCGGTATAACTAAAGCCCGCTGAGCCGCATTCAATTTTTTGCTGTTCGTGGTAAGCACGTACTCTGGCTGCGGCGGCCTCTAACGCTTGACGACGCTCCGCCGTCAGCGATGCCAATGCTGCATGCATCTCTTGCTGAGTCAATTCCAATGCACCCATACTGCTTGCCTGCAAGCGGTCAAACCGGTTCGTTGCAGCGAGCACTGCCGCATCACCGTGTTTTTTCACCTCCGCTAAAATCTGCGCAGCTGCCTGATCAATCGCGGCATCTTCGCTGGCTTCAAACGCCAGCAAGGCGCTCAGCGTTTGTGCGAATCCTGATGCGCTGGCATCTAATTTCCGGATAGGAAGCGAGCTAATGGAGGACGGCTGTAGTGAAGAGGAATCAGAAGAATTGGACGGCATGATGTTCTCGATTTATTTTTTGGTAGCGCGCTCAAATGCTTCAAGGATAGGTTGCAAGCGCTCACGTTTCATTTTTAAAGCAGCTTGGTTGACCACCAGTCGGGAAGAAATATCCATGATGTGTTCGACCTCCACCAGATTATTCGCAATCAAGGTGTTGCCGGTACTGACCAGATCGACGATGGCATCGGACAAACCGACTAACGGTGCCAGCTCCATCGAGCCATACAGTTTGATCAAATCAACGTGTACGCCTTTGCTGGCAAAATGCTCACGGGCGGTTTCGGTATATTTCGTTGCGACCCGCAGGCGTGCACCCTGACGTACCGCGTTGGCATAATCAAAACCAACCGATACCGCGACTGACATGCGGCATTTAGCAATGTCCAAATCCAAAGGCTGGTATAAGCCTTCGCCACCGTGCTCATGCAGAACATCTTTACCTGCCACACCCAAATCCGCTGCGCCATATTGCACATAGGTTGGCACATCAGAAGCACGGACAATAATCACACGTACATGAGGATCGTTGGTCGCTAAAATCAACTTGCGCGACTTTTCCGGGTCTTCCGTCACGCGGATACCGGCAGCTTCTAATAACGGCAGAGTCTCTTCAAAAATACGACCTTTGGAGAGCGCCAGGGTCAATTGAGTCGACATTATTTAACCCGCTTAATCAGTGCACCAACGCCGGACAATTTGACTTCCATCCGATCGTAACCTCGATCTAAATGATAAATACGGTCGATCAGGGTTTCACCTTCAGCAGCCAGACCGGCAATGACTAGCGACGCCGAAGCGCGCAGATCCGTTGCCATCACCGGTGCACCGACTAATTTATCAACGCCGGAGATCATCGCAGTGTGGCCATCGATTTCTATATGTGCGCCCAAGCGATTCATTTCTTGTACGTGCATAAAACGATTTTCAAAGATCGTTTCAGTCACGCGGCTGCTACCCTGTGCGATGCAATTAACCGCCATAAACTGCGCCTGCATATCGGTAGGAAAGCCGGGATATTCGGTAGTACGGAAACTGACGGCCTTAGGACGTGCGCCCATTTGTGCGCGTATCCAATCGGTGCCACTGGTCAGGATAACACCGGCTTCGCGCAACTTATCTAATGCCACATCCAGAATATCGCTACGTACATTTTTTAAGGTGATATCGCCACCTGCTGCCGCGACTGCGCAAAGGAAGGTTGCAGTTTCAATCCGGTCTGCAATCACGGCATGAGTCGCGCCATGCAAACGATCAACACCTTGGATAACCAGACGATCTGTGCCTATGCCTTCGATCTTGGCACCCATGGCCACCAATAAATGGGCAAGGTCAGTGACCTCGGGTTCGCGTGCCGCGTTTTCCAGTATGGTTTCGCCCTCAGCCAAGGTAGCTGCCATCAGCAAATTTTCTGTACCGGTGACGGTAATCATATCGGTGACGACACGCGTCCCCTTCAAGCGCTTGGCTTTGGCATGGATGTAACCGGCCTCAATCGTAATTTCGGCACCCATCGCTTGCAGGCCTTTGATGTGCTGATCAACAGGACGTGAACCAATCGCACAACCGCCTGGCAAGGATACTTTTGCTTCGCCAAAACGCGCCAGCAAAGGACCCAGCACCAAGATGGACGCTCGCATGGTTTTTACCAGATCGTAGGGTGCTTCCAGCTTGTCGATCTCAGCACCATTCAAGGTAACAACACCATTTCCTTGTGTGATGCGCAAACCCATCTGGCCGAGTAACTTCAGCATGGTGGACACATCTTGCAGCGATGGAACATTGTGCAGAACTACATCATCCGAACTCAGTAAACCTGCGCACAAAATGGGCAAAGCTGCGTTCTTCGCACCAGAAATGCTGACGTCACCATTCAGGCGTTGTCCGCCTGTAATCAATAATTTATCCATTATTTTTGAAATTCGTCTGGAGTTAAAGTTTTCATCGACAGTGCATGAATTTCTTCGCGCATGCGGTCGCCCAAAGCGGCGTACACCAATTGATGGCGCTGTATCAAACGCTTACCGATGAAGAGTTCGGACACAATCACTGCCGTAAAATGCTGCCCGTCGCCTTCGACTTCCAGATGACTGCAAGCGAGTCCGTCGGCAATATATTTTTTAATTTGTTCAGGAGTTGGAAACACGATGAGTCTTTCAAAATACGATATTAGTGCCTGAGCTTATAACCACGCTTTAGCATCTGTACTGCAATCACGACTAATGCAGTAAAAAATACCAATACGACCGATAAACTGAAAAATGGATTAACGTCAGACTGTCCAAAGAAACCGTAGCGAAATCCATCAATCATGTAGAAAAACGGATTAAAGCGCGAGATGGTTTGCCATAACGGTGGCAAGGAGTGAATGGAATAAAACACACCCGACAAGAATGTCGCTGGCATGATCAAAAAGTTTTGGAAAGCAGATAAATGATCAAATTTCTCTGCCCAGATCCCAGCAATCAAGCCCATGGTTCCCAACATTGCTGCGCCTAAAAAAGCGAACATCAAAATCCACAAGGGGGCGACAAAACTGACGTTGGTGATCCAGATCGTCACGATAAATACGCCAAGACCAACCGCCAAACCACGCACGATAGATGCTAATACATAGGCACTGAACATCTCCCAATGCGACAACGGTGGCAAGAGAATGAAAACCAGATTACCGGTGATCTTTGATTGAATCAGTGAAGAAGAAGAGTTCGCAAACGCATTTTGCAACACACTCATCATCACTAAGCCTGGGACTAGAAATGCGGTGTACTTAACGTCTTTGTACACTTGCACATGTTCTTCCAGTGCGTGACCAAAAATCAGTAAATACAGTAAGGCCGTCATGATTGGCGCAGTGATCGTCTGGGTTGCCACTTTCCAGAAACGCAAAACCTCTTTGTAAAACAGAGTTTGAAAACCAATCATTTACGATCTCCCATAATTTGCAGGAAGACATCTTCCAGATCCGCTTGCTGAAGTTGCAGATCGTCAATCGCACAGCCACCAGTTCGTATCGCAGCGAGGATAGGCTCAACTTGTGAATACTCTGTGACACGCAAAACATAGTCGTTAGCAGACTGATGCATCACCAGATCTTTAAGTCCCTCTGGAAATACGCCTTGTCCAGCGACTAATGTGACTTTGAGCTGAGATCCAGAGATTCGTTTAATCAACGCGGCAGTGCTATCAAGCGCGACGACTTTACCCGTTTTTAGCATAGCAATGCGATTGCAAAGCGCCTGAGCTTCTTCTAAATAGTGCGTGGTCAACACCACCGTATGGCCTTCTTTGTTCAAGCGGGAGACGAACTGCCACAAAGTTTGACGCAACTCTACGTCAACGCCAGCAGTTGGCTCATCCAACACGATCACAGGCGGCTTATGCACCAGAGCCTGGGCAACAAGTACCCGACGCTTCATACCGCCAGACAATGCACGCATATTGACATCAGCTTTATTGGTGAGATCAAGATTCTCCATGACCTCGTCTATCCATTTGTCGTTATTCTTTAAACCGAAATAACCAGACTGCATACGCAAGGTTTCACGTACGGTAAAGAAGGGATCGAACACCAGTTCTTGCGGCACAACGCCAAGGTTCTTGCGAGCTGCACGGTAATCCGTTACCACATCATGCCCCTGAATCTTGACCTGTCCTGAATCAGCACGATTGAGTCCGGCAATGATAGAAATCAGGGTTGTTTTGCCAGCTCCGTTAGGGCCTAGCAAACCGAAAAATTCACCTTCTTCAATAGAAAGCGAAACACCACCGAGTGCTTGCAGCGACTGATAGCGTTTTTCAACATTAGTAATTTGTATGGCGGCCATGAAGACAATTATTGCGCTGTTGACTAGCGTTTATCCGGTGAATCGCCAAAGATATGGCGAAAACCTTTGATTATAGGGGATTTTCGTGTCTTGAACCGGATTGACGCAATTGCTGATGACAATCGCTGTGACGCTTATTAAGACGCTAGGTCTTTGTAGACTTCTTGCTCACCACATCGATTATTACATTGTCAACCCGACAGTTCCAGAAAACTTTCAGTACAGGATCAATGTCGTTCGACTTGCGAAGGATTAGTGCTGAGAAGCTCAGACATGCCGTAAAGGGCGATTAAGCTAAGCAGATTTGAAGGAATAGATTTGAAATGAATAGTCTTGTTTTTAAGACTCGCAGCACGCTGCCAATCAAGCATCACAGCAACTGCTGCCGAATCAACTACAACCAATGCAGACAGATCAAACTCAGTCTCGCCTTGAGAAATCGCAGACAAACCGGACTGCGCCACGCTCGCGGCATTTTGCAGGCTAAGTTCACGGTTTGTTTGATACATATTACTTACTCCGTCAGGAATTAACTAATTTTCGTGCGAGGAATTTATTTATCTGGCTCAATTAGCTCACTTACTTTTTAGACGGTGCTGCTGCTAATTTTTTATTTTTCTCAGACAAAGTTTTGATCAAACCATCGATACCTGATTTTGTGATTTCAGCTGTAAAAGTACCTTTGTAAGTTTCTACTAACCAAGCACCTAAAACATTGATGTCATAAATTTTCCAGCCTGTCGCCAATTTTTCCAGACGATAATTAAGTTGCAAAGCTTCACCATTTTTTTGGAGTACCTGGCTACGGACTTCAACATCAGTTTCGTCAGGGGCCGCACGGAAAGGTTTAAATTCTAGAGTCTGATCTTTAATTTGAGAGATCGCACCTGAGTATGTGAACACCAGCAAAGTACGGAATTCATTGATCAACTGTTTTTGTTGTTCTGGTGTGGCATCGCGCCAGCTTTTACCTGCAGCCAACGAAGTCATGCGCTGAAAATCAACGAATGGCAACACCTTGGTTTCGACTAAGTCATATACGCGCTTTTGATTGCCGGATTGAATATCTTTGTCAGTCTTAGCGATATCCATAATTTCCTGGCTCAAACGCTTTACCAATTGATCCGCTGCTTCATCTGCCGCCATGCTACTACCAACAAATGCAAAGCTAGCGAACATAAACAAGATAAATTGTCTAAATAATTTCATGATTTTGCTTTCCCCGCTCTCAAGAGCGTATTAATGATGTTGTTATTAACTACCCAGACTATGGTCTGGTTGACCGCCTTTATATTTACTTACAAAGTGACGGTTTGGATTCAATCATCCTCGGCTTTAATTTGACCAGCCCGACGCTGCAGATAAGCATCGCGTAGAAAGACATAACGATCGAGCGAAGCTTCTTCTAACAACGCGCCCGCATCCAGAACAGAAGCCCGCTTATCCACTAAACGCACGACAGTGCCAATATTGCGATCCTTAACTGGCGTAACATAAGACCAGAGGTCACCTTTATAATCAACTGGCGTAGCTACTGCATCACGTAAAGTTGAAGGACCTAATAACGGGAGTACCAAATAAGGACCTGATTTAACACCCCAAGTCCCCAAGGTCTGACCGAAATCTTCCCGATGTTTTTGCATTCCTGCCGCAGAACCAATATCAATAACGCCACCAAGACCAAAAGTCGTATTCACAGCAACGCGCATGACATC
>JANXTO010000302.1 GCA_025352365.1 Undibacterium sp.
CAAAGCCTTCGTCACCGTCGCCAAAGAGGGCAACCTGACGCGGGCAGCAAAACGGCTGCACGTCACACAACCAGCCGTCAGCCTGCAAATCAAATCCTTGCAACAAAGTTTAGGCTTGCAATTACTCAACCGTAGCGCCAACGGCATGACATTAAGTAACGACGGCGCAAAGCTGCTGGCGCATGCGGAGCGGGTGCTGGCGAGCATGGCAGAATTTAAACAGGCTGCCGACAGTCTGCATTCCACCCTGTCCGGTGAGCTGGCAATCGGCACTATCCTCGATCCGGAATTTACCCGTCTCGGCGTGTTCCTCAAGCGGTTGGTAGAAACGTATCCCCAGCTTTCGACCAAATTACAACACGGCATGTCTGGCTCCATGTTGCAGCAACTGCGCGCTGGAACGCTGGACGTCGGCTTTTATCTGGGGCAAGCACCGGACGACGGCAAAACCCGTTATCACACACTCAGCCTGACTAACTTCACCTACCGTGTCGTCGCCCCCAGCGGCTGGAAAAAACGGGTCGCAGGCAAAGACTGGGCCGCGCTGGCGCAGTTGCCCTGGATCTGGACACCGCCAGAATCCGCCCACAATCGCCTGCTGACCAAAGTTTTTTCCGAGCACCACATCACGCCCAATAAAGTCGCGCTGGTGGATCAAGAACCCTCCATGCTCGATCTGGTCAAATCCGGCGTCGGCCTAAGCTTGCTACGCGACTCAGTCGCCATACGCGAGGCGCACGCCCACGGATTAGTCATCGCCGATGCCGTCAGCTTATCGACCGAACTAAGCTTTATCTGTTTGGAAAAGCGACAAAACGAAGCCAGCATCGCGGCTGTGTTCGCGCTGCTGAAATTGTGCTGGGGTCTGGAGTAGGGATAAGACCGAGCCGGAGCCGTGGATATTTATGATGCTAAAGATCACATCAATCGTGCCGACAGCAGCAAAATCTATATACTCCCCCATTTTTTTAAAAAATTACACCTATTGTCCAATGATTATGTGGACACCTAATATATACATAGGGTGAGTATATTTGTTCACGCTGTGCTGACCAGAAACATATTCGCCACAAATTGGCTTACCAACCTGAACTGGTATTACAGAGCTTCTTGCACCTAAACCTGCAAGCGTTTAGACTCAGTCGATGCGGTGGTTAATACTTCCGCTTTATCGTTTAGCTGTGGGTCACGTCGTTGTTTCAACTACTATTTCAACTACCGTTACAGCTACTATTACAGCCTCCCAATCAGGACGTCTTGTGTTTAAACAGAATGTGATTCACTGCACCCGTATATTTAGTCGGCACTTAAGTCTGGTTTTCAGCCTGCTGATAAGCATGAGCTTAAGCCTGCCCAATGTGGCGCAAGCAGAAACCATCCGTCTCTACATTCAAGAATACGCACCGTTTACCCACACCGATCTCAAAACCAATCAGATCAAAGGGTCGCTGACCGACAAAGTAGTCGAGATCATGCGCCGCGCCAAAGAGACACCGATCCTGATCAGCACTTCTTTAGCACGTGGCTACCAGGCAGCGCTGACCGAAAATAATACCTGCCTGTTTGGTTTTCGCCGCACAGCAGAGCGCGAACCTCTGTTCAAATGGGTTGGCCCGCTCACCGCCGATGCCTGGGTTTTGTATGCCAAAAAACCAGATTCGCGTAATCTCAAAAATTTTGAAGAAGCCAAAACTTACAGCATAGGTACCTACAAAAACGCGGCTACCGGCCTGGAGCTAAAAGACCAAGGCTACAAAATGGAGTTCGCCTCCAAAGACGAAGATAATCCGCGACTGCTTATCAACGGTCGCATCGATTACTGGATCGTGTCCGAACAACACGGCATGAGCATCGCGCAACAGCAAGGCTATTGGGACGATATCGAACGCGCCATCAAATGGCGTAATATTGAACTTTATATGCTCTGCAATGCCAAAATAGACCAACATCGCATCGACAAATTTAATGCGATTAACAAAGAGATAGACAACGACGGAACCATGGATAAATTTCAACGCAAATACGGAGCCAGATAATGGCAAGCTTGCGCTCCACCCGCGCCGCCACGGCGGTAATGCGCCTGAAAGAGCGCAGCAATAATGCGCCCTATTCTATGGTCAGTACTGCCGATAACCGCTTTTATTTGTCACTCGCCAATGACAGCGATGTACCAGAAAAATTGAATGAACCTTTAGAGCTTGATGCCTTTGTCGCCTTCGTCAACAGCATACAAAAACAAGCACCCAAAAAGGCCAGCAAACTCGATATCGCGTTTGAGGCAAAGCTACGCAACAAACTAGGATCGACATCCGGTCCTGACTAAACCAAACACCAACTCATCCGCATCTACATAGCCCCTTTTTTTAAATCGTCCTCATTTAAACCAGACAGAAAGTTCCGACATGAAATCTCGCTTACTCGCTATCACCATCGCCGTCAGTGCAGCGTTAACCTGCGCAGCAACACCTGCGGTATTCGCACAATCCAGCGCGGGCACACCTGCTACCGCACCAGCAACACGCCTGGAACTGAAAAAAATTGACACCGTGGTCGGCACCGGCAAAGAAGCCCTCGGTGGCAGCACCGTTACCGTCCACTACAGCGGCTGGCTATACGACCCAAAGGCCGACAAGCAACACGGCCAGATGTTTGACAGCTCCGTCGGCAGCAGCCCGTTTAGCTTTCCGTTGGGCGCGGGTCGTGTCATCAAAGGCTGGGATCTGGGTGTTGCTGGGATGAAGGTCAGCGGCAAACGCACTATCATTATTCCGCAAGATTTAGGCTATGGCTCACGCGGCGCCGGTGGCCGGATTCCTCCATTCGCCAACCTGATTTTTGATGTTGAACTGCTGGATGTTCAGTAACTCTCTTTGACTTGACCGATTAAGCTTACAAATGCAAAAGCAAGAACTCAACTATTTACAAGCTTATCCTCAACCGATACAGGATCAGGTCAAGTTGTTAATTGAGCGCCAGCAACTGGCCGGAGTTCTGCAAAAAAAATACGCCAGCGCGCACCAGATTCGTACCGATAAAGCCTTGTACCAATACGTGCAAGATGTCAAAAGTACGTTTCTGCGCAATGGTGAACAAATCAGCAAAGTCTGCTTTGACAGCAAAATCAAAGTCATCCAGCATGCGCTGGGACAGCACACGTTTATCTCACGCGTGCAAGGCAACAAGCTCAAATCCAAACATGAAATCCGCATCGCAACTCTGTTCAAACAAGTGCCGAAAGAATTTCTAAAAATGATTGTCGTGCATGAGTTAGCGCACCTCAAAGAAAAAGACCATAACAAAGCCTTCTACCAACTCTGCATGCATATGGAACCGCAATATCACCAGTACGAACTGGACTTGCGCTTATACATGACGCAGATCGATACCTTTGGTGGGGAGGTCTGGAGCTAAGCAATATGAACAATATCGCCAACACACCCAAGCCGCCCTACTACGCCGTCATCTTCACCTCCAACCGCACAGAAGGTGATCAGGGATATAGCGACATGGCCGATAAAATGTTAGCGCTGGCAGTACAGCAACCCGGATTTTTAGGCGTAGAATCCGCCCGCGAAGAAGTAGGGATTACCGTTTCATACTAGGCAGATTTGCCATCAATCAAACAATGGAAAGCCAACGCCGACCATCTGGAAGCACAAAAAACCGGTAAAGAAAAATGGTACTCCTCGTATAAAACGCGAATTAGCAAAGTGGAGTTTGATTACGGGATGTGAGCAACTTGCACTAGAAAAAGAATTGAACTGATTTGAATATTGGTACAATTCCAAGCTTAATTTTTCTAGCTCATTTTTGTTCTTCGCGCACCTCATTCTCTTCATCCCACAGGAGCAAACATGCCGTTTCTTGGTTTTGGTTTACATGTCTTAGTCGCGCTGTTTTTTGCAGTGCATGCGATCCGTTCTGGCCAACAAATCTACTAGCTGCTCATTCTCTTTTCTTTCCCGATGCTTGGTAGCGTCGTATATTTTTTTGCGATCTACATGCCCAACTCACGACTAGAATTTGGTGCCAGAAAAGCGGTCGCAGTAGCAGCAAAAACACTCGATCCGACCCGAGAACTGCGCGAAGCACGCAACGCCTTTGAGTACACCCCAACCGCACAAAATCAAATGCGTCTGGCATTGGCCTTGTTAGAAGCTGGCAACGCAGAAGAAGCCGCAACCAATTACGAAGCCTGCCTCAAAGGTCCTTTTGCTGCCGATCTGGAAATCAAATACTGCGCCGCCCGCGCGCTGACAGAAAGTGGCCGCCATGCTACTGCGATCAGCCATCTGGAAGATATTCGCAACAAAGACAATAATTTCCGCCCCGCCCAAGTCAGCCTGCTACTCGCCCGCGCATTCGCCGGAGCTGGCCGCAACGCGGACGCGACATCAAAATTTGAACTGGCAATGAGCCGCTTCGGCAGTTTTGAGATACAGGCAGAATATGCAATCTGGTGCTACAGCACAGGCAACAAAGCCAACGCAGAAAAACTACAAGCCGACTTAGATCAAACCATGAAGCGCTGGAATCGCCATACCAGAGATATCCATCAGTCTTTGGTAAGGCGCTTGAATGCGGCTAAAGGCAACAACGGGTAATTATTTATACGCCCCGATCCATCATCTAAAGCGCAGGTAAAAAATGGCTTACTTTGGCATGCAGTAAGCGAATCAACATTGGATCCATAAATTCGTAATCGTCAGGTATATCCAAACAAATCACTTTGGCTTTAGACAATTGCTTTTTAAATTTTACTGATAACTTATTGCGATGCGTTTTTTCCATCACAAAAATTAAGTTAGCCCATTCGACCAGCTATGGGGTAACCGGATTTTCTGCATCGTGATTCAATCCGGCAGAACTGGTTTCAATACCAAGATGATTCGCAAAAACTTGTTCAGCCGTTGGACTAGGCAACCGATTTTGGCTGCAAATAAATAAGATTTTTTTTGACATTGATTTAGCTTTTAACGTAGTGCGCAGGCTTAACGCGCTTTCAAACGATGATCCAGATACGCCAGCACATCACCCGGCAATATCTGATGAAATGCCTCTCGGTCAAAGCCTTCAGGATCCGTGGATGGATGAAATGTCGGGCTGTTCATGTGTGCTGGAAACGGACTTAAAAAAGAAAAGTGTCCCGCGTTTTTGATCTCACGTCTGGTTACCAGTGCGCGATCGGCAACGCCGTCGGATACCAGATCCGCATGCCAAGGCGGTGTGTACAGGTCGTGTTCTCCGGTCAGCATCAGGATGGGGATATTCACTGCGCTGAGCGATCCGTGCATCAGATACCAAGGGGTTGCGGGGGCGAATAAAACCAATGCTTTAACGCGAGTATCAGTCACCACTTCTACTTTGCGCCGGTCTTTTGACCAAGGCTCGCCACCGGCAACCGCGAGGGCAGTATATGCGCCGATAGAATGTCCGATGACGGCGATATTGTCCGCTTGCACGCTAGCGCCCAACACGGGATGGGCACTGACTTCATTTATCGTCATGCTGACATGACGTGGTCGGTTGACCAGATTGTCGTAGGTGTTTTCTAG
>JANXTO010000315.1 GCA_025352365.1 Undibacterium sp.
CAACTATACAACGGCGACTTATTTGAGACCGTGCAAATCGCCGTCAAACGTCTCACTGGGGCTTTTGCGATTGCCGTATTTTGCCGCGACGAACCTCACCGCGTCGTCGGTGCGCGCCAAGGTTCCCCGCTGATCATCGGCACAGGCCAAGGAGAAAACTTTTTAGCCTCCGATGCAATGGCATTGGCAGGCACGACCGACCAGATTATTTATCTGGAAGAAGGTGACGTCGTTGATCTGCAATTACAAAAAGTCTGGATTGTGGATACCAACGGCAAGCAAGTACAACGCGAAGTCCGCACTGTGCATGCGCATACCGGTCAGGCAGAACTCGGCCCCTATCGTCATTACATGCAGAAAGAAATTTTCGAGCAACCACGCGCGCTGGGCGATACATTAGAAGGTGTCACTGCCATTATGCCGGAGCTATTTGGCGATCGAGCTTATGGCGTATTTCAACAAATCGATAACGTTTTAATTCTGGCTTGCGGTACAAGTTATTACGCCGGAATGACAGCAAAATATTGGATAGAATCGATTGCTAAAATTCCGGTCAATGTAGAAATCGCCAGCGAATACCGCTATCGCGACAGTGTGCCCAACCCCAGTAGCCTGGTCGTTACACTGTCACAAAGTGGTGAAACCGCAGACACTTTGGCCGCGCTAAAACACGCCCGTAGCCTCGGGATGGAACATACCCTCACCATCTGCAACGTCAGCACCAGCGCCATGGTGCGTGAGTGCACCCTGGCCTATATCACTCGCGCTGGTGTGGAAGTCGGCGTCGCATCGACCAAAGCCTTCACCACCCAATTAGCCGCCCTGTTCTTGCTAACGTTAACACTGGCACAAAACAAAGGCAGACTCAGTGATGCGCAAGAAGCCGAACACATGAAAGCCTTACGCCACCTGCCAGTCGCCGTCAGCGCTGTACTGGCACTGGAACCACAAATAATCGCTTGGTCAGAAGAATTTGCCCGCACAGAAAATGCCCTCTTTCTAGGTCGTGGCTTACATTATCCTATCGCCCTAGAAGGTGCTTTAAAACTGAAGGAAATTTCTTACATCCACGCAGAAGCCTACCCGGCAGGCGAACTAAAACATGGCCCGTTAGCTTTAGTCACTAAAGAAATGCCCGTAGTCACAGTCGCACCAAACGACGCTATGTTAGAAAAATTAAAATCCAATCTACAAGAAGTACGCGCCCGTGGCGGAGAACTTTACGTCTTCGCCGACGCCGACTCCCGTATAGCACCGAGCGAAGGAGTACACATCATCCGCCTACCAGAACACTACGGCCAACTGTCACCAATTTTGCATACGATACCCTTGCAATTGCTGGCATATCACACGGCGTTGGCACGTGGAACGGACGTCGATAAGCCTCGTAACCTTGCAAAATCTGTGACGGTTGAGTAAGTAGGTTTTGAGATTTCTTGACTAGAGCAAATAGAGTTGGTCGGGCGATGACAGGTTCTGCCCGATTAAGTTTGGGGCGATTTCACTGTTCAATGCAGAAGGGCATGAGTGCGGGTTCCGATGCCTTAACTTAGCGCTTTCCAAACGGCCAAAGTTGGCGAATGAAACCCCAAGATCCCTGATCGAAGCGCAACTGTGGCGCTTCCTCTTTCCTGAGAATTTCCTCAGCCGTAATTAAGTGATCAACCCGGTCGATGACTTCCTGCGCCTCGATCGACACACTGCGCAACTTAATTTTGTTCCTCAATAGCTGGTCGCGTATGTGTTCTAACGCCTTGCGGAACGCCGACAACTGATGCAAGCGGTCTCGCGTGACGATGGTACTGGTAATGACCAGTAGTTGAAGCGACGCGTCCTTACTCAACAGCAGACGCACCCGGACTTTGCCTTCCACAGTCGCCGCCGCCTTGGTCACAGCAGCCTCAATGAACTGCAACACGGGCTCGAATGGATCGTCCGATGGCGTTGGCGGCAACACAGGACCATCGGCATACAAACGGACCCGACGCGCCGTAAGAGACAATTTGAGGAAGGCATCGAAATCGGCCGGCAGCTCCATGAAGCGAAACGCTACCGCCGCCCTACCGAACTCGCGCTCAAGCTGCTGCCATCCGGCCGCCGGTAATGCCAGGAAGGCTAACGTCAGGCAGGTAAGCATCGACGGAAAGTGGGCCAAGCAGCGCAAGGCCGCCGAGCAGAGTCGCGATCGTGCGCTGGACTACCGGTCGGGTGGCAGGCGCGTTGGAGACATTGGTGTGAACGGGCATTGCGATTCCTCAGATTGCTGGCACGGCCATACCGCGCTGTACCGCGGGGCGTTCGCCTATGATGGACAGCCAGCGCTTTAACGCTGGTTTGCTGCTCATACGATCGCCCAGAACATCACCGAGAAAAGTCGTCGCAGTCACGACCCACGGATAGGCCGAGATATCAGCGATACTGTACTCCTCACCAGCCAGAAAAGGGAACTCCGCCAGACGCTTATCCATCACCGTGAGCAAGCGATCGGCTTCGGCGATAAATCTTGCGCTGGCAATGGGTGATTTGGTTTTTGAGAATTTTTCAAAAAATCCTACTTGTCCCAACATCGGCCCCAAGCCGCCGACCTGCCAGTAAAGCCATTCCAGCGTCTTGTAACGCGCCGCACCAGAGACTGGTAAAAAGCGACCATATTTTTCGGCAAGGTAAGTCAGAATCGCGCCACTCTCGAAGATGGACAGCGAACCATCTTCGGTCTCATCGACCAGCGCGGGGATTTTGTTATTCGGAGAGATCATCAGGAAGGCTGGCGAAAACTGCTCGCTCTTGCTCAGATTGACAGGGTGAACGCTATAGGGCACGCCAAGCTCTTCAAGCAGGATAGAGACCTTGCGTCCGTTGGGTGTAAGCCAAGTATATAAAGTGATCATGGTAGTTTTTTCCCAAAGAGAGCAAGGCGCTGCCAGCGCTGTGTGCCGTCAGACGCGCCGCCGATACGATCTGCCTAAATCTGTGCCGTGCCACCATCGACAAATAGCTCGATGCCGTTGATAAAGCTGCTGTCATCCGAGGCGAAGAAGGTTGCGGCTTTAGCGACCTCGCTTGGCTGACCCAGACGACCGATTGGTACCATGGTTGCAAGTTGAGACAGCAAGCCCTCTTGATGTTCGGACGGAACCAGACCTGCTAAACCTAGAGTATGAACCGGACTAGGGCTGATGGCGTTGACGCGAATATTACGTGGTTTTAATTCAAGCAACCAAGTGCGCGCAAAGTTGCGCACGGCGGCTTTGCTGGCGCTGTAGACGCTAAAATTTTCTGTCCCTTTGACCGAGGTGGTCGATGAAGTCAGGATGATCGATCCGCCATCTTTCAGCAGTGGCAAGGCCTTCTGTACGGTGAACAAAGTACCTTTGACGTTGGAATTAAAGATGCGGTCAAAGTGTTTTTCAGTCACTTCGGTAAGCGGCGCCATATCGCCACCGCCCGCATTGGCAAATACGATGTCGAGGTGTCCAGCCTTGGCCTTGATCTCGGCGAACACGCGGTCAAGATCGTCCAGACTGGCAACATCACCACGGATACCAGTCGCACTAGCGCCGATCAGGGCGACCGCCGCATCGAGTTCCGCCTGACGGCGTCCTGTGATAAAAACCTTTGCGCCTTGCGCTGCAAAGTCTTGTGCCGACGCCAGGCCGATGCCTGTCGTTCCGCCAGTAACCAGTGCGACTTTACCTTCGAGTTTCTTGCTCATGATGTTGCTCCTTGTGGATTGAGTGAGGGCTTTTTGACCCGGTCGTAATTGACGACGAGTGCACTTTACATCCGGCAGATTGTTGAATAAAGTAGCTAAATTCGAATACTTTATTCACATGAGTGAATAATCACATCAAAGTTCGAATCAATGTTCAAATCAACATCAAACCAATATTCCAACGAATCATCGGGAGCAACATGGATCAGCTATTGGCAATACGCGCATTTGCCCGCGTGGTAGAAGTCGGCACTTTTACGAAGGCGGCGGATTCACTAGAAATGCCAAAAGCCAGCTTGACCAAGCTGATACAGGCACTGGAAGCCCATTTGCGTGTCAAGCTGCTGCAGCGAACCACACGCAGCGTGTCGGTCACTACCGAAGGCGCCGCTTATTACGAAAAAACCATGCGGCTGCTGAGGGAACTCGATGATGTTGACAATAGCTTTGGCGCAGTACAGAGCCGACCACGCGGACACCTGCGAATTGACATTGGCAGCTCGACCGCCAATCTCATCCTCGTTCCGGCGCTTCCAGAATTCTTTGCACGATACCCGGATATCCGCATCGATCTTGGGGTGAGTGACCGACATGTTGACCTGATCGGCGACAGCGTTGATTGCGTCATCCGTGGTGGTGTGCTGACCGACATGGCGCTCATCGGACGTGAAATAGGTAAAGTACCCATGGTCACCTGCGCCACACCAACCTATCTAAAGCAGCACGGTATTCCGACTCATCCTGATCAACTAGAGAAAGACCATATCGTCGTGAGTTATCTCTCTCCACGCACCAGCCGGCCAGTACCAATGATCTTTGCGCGAGCAGGGAAAAAGATGGACGTGGTCGGCACCCGCACCGTTGGCGCTAACGAAAGCAACGCCCATTTGGCGGCAGGTCTTGCCGGATTGGGCATAATCCAGACCTTCGTTTACACGGCAAAACCACATCTTGAGTCGGGCGCGCTGGTACCAATATTGGAAAACTGGCAGCCGCCGCCCTATCCATTTCATGTGGTGTACCCGCCCAACCGGTATGTGAGCAACCGCCTACGGGTATTCATCGACTGGATTGCGGATCGCTTCTCTGCGTTGGCCTCTTAAATTACAGCGGTCTCGGACGTTCTTTGTTCGCTTTAATTCCCAAACAAGCACGCGCCTACGTCGCGTCTAATCGAATTGAAAAGTCGAGCGTCCTAGTCATTATTTATTTCTATTGTTGTTCACGGCAATGTTAATTTTATGGGCAAATTTCCTAGCATCTTTAACACCTAGAATTATTCGACTCCATTCGGCAGCTAGGACAATAACGTCTCCTTCAAAGTTGCGTGGCCGGGCCATGTTTTCTTGGGAAAAAGTAAAACAACGCGATGGAAAGAAAAACTGGAAAAATCCAGCCAGTCCAGCCAAGAACGGTCGCTTGCGTCATATCTAGCGTTTGTCCGGCGACGCCATACGCATAGATAAATCCGGCAGAAGCGTTAAATGCACCGTGTCCAAGGGCGGCGGCCCAAACCGAGCCAGAACGTAACCGTATCCAACTCAACACGGATCCAAACGTAATACAAGATACAGACATGCAAACAAGAGCGAGCCAACCTGGAATAGCACCTTCGTTATATCCTAACAAAATCGCAGGCGCATGCCATAAGACCCACACCACGCCAGAAATCAATAGCGCAGGAACTTCACCAAGCGGCATCAGCCGTGGTAACAACCAGCCACGCCACCCGATTTCTTCACCTAGTGTTGCGATGGCATTCCATTTAGCTCTTGCTAAGGCGTCAGCAAAATCAAACTCCCGCATATTGTCGTCGAAAGCAGAACTCTAAAAACTTCGGCATAATGCAGCCACGCTATTTTGCGCATCTTCGGAGATAAAAACGTGACTACCGCCCGTATTTTGCGCGCCAGTACTTTGGCGCTGATGACTGCTACAGCCGCATTCACTGTAGTAGGTACAAGCACTGCCAACGCAGCTGCCCCTATGGTTA
>JANXTO010000332.1 GCA_025352365.1 Undibacterium sp.
GTTTTTGTGCATTCTGATCTAGCAAGCGATTGAAGATTTTTTCACTCCGCTTAAGCTCCTCCTGAATCGAGGCACGCGCGTTACGATAAATCGTATTTTGAATAACAAAAAAACCTGCGAGTTGAACCATCAAGGTCAGGGCGATAAACAGAGTGACGACGCGGCTTTCCAGGCTATGCAAACGCATGAACTGTCCTTGCTGATTTGTGGCGGGTTTCAATTTTTTGGAATTGCTGCATGCTGTTTTAGTATCCGATCGATAAACCGTATTAATCGTAACTCAATATGGTAATGCCGGAACTCTTCGATCAAGTTCAATTTACTTTGTAATTCAATTTGACAACAAGAGCAGAATTGTCGTCCTTGATTACAATGGCTTGCTCACTTGTTGGACTATTCGCCATTTGTTGATAGTACCAAGTTTTTAAACTATATTTTCCAGCCGGCAGGTTAGTAATTTTTGCTTTGCCACTGCCATCTGTTTTCGCAAAATACGGGGTATCTACAATTTGGATATACGCCAGCATCTGATCATGGATATTGCAGCCGACTACCACAGTCCCCGGTTTGTCAAAGGTGATCGGTGCTTCGGGCTTGCCTGCATAAAGTTTTAATTCAAACGGCTTAGCCGGAGAAAACGAATATGCCTGATGCCGTACCGTGTCATTATTAGGGAAGCTGATAGCTGTCCCAGTCTGTACTACCGTCACCAGCGGAATGAATTTTTTATCTTTTTGCTCGATGTCAACTTTAGCGGATTTGGTTCTCTCGATACTGCCATTATCGAAATAAACTACTGCATCAGGGACGGGTTTGCCCGTATTATCAAACACTTGGATCACATGATCAGCGTGTGCAGATACTGTGTAGGTGCCAGACAAAAGCGCGATGGCAATGGCAGCGAGTTGGGTATGTTTAAGATTGTTCATCATGGTGTTTCTCCTCGCTAAATCAATCATAGAAATGTATAGTCGATCATGTTTTTTCGTGGTGCTTATCTTTTTTAAATCGCCAAATACAGTACTTTGCTCAATTTTATGCTGCCCTGCATTGCCTGAAAACGACGTATTTAGTAGATAAATCTAGTTCGGATCACCTGACAGTCATGATAATGCAAAATTATTTGAAAAATAGTTTTATGTCGCTTTGTCTTAGTTGATGCGCCAGAATGCATTGGTTGTAGTAAATATCTATAATAAAGCGAATGAAAATAAGTAATTGTGACAAAGATGTTGTAAATTGTTGTTAACTTATTGTTTCTTAATCGTCGCTAAGGTATTGTCAGTCCCACTTAATTCGCTTATCGCAGTCAACTCTTAGTAGAGTATGGATTCCATCATTAAACATCTTGTGGAGATTACTGGTCATCGCGACCATGATCTCCTCAATATTTCAGTCATTTCTGCCTTGTGTGAATTAACACGCGCTGAATACGCACGCGTGTTGGAAATCACGACTGTGGGTCGACAAACATTTGTACAGTCCCAAATCACCATCAAAAATGGCAAGGTACTTGAAGTCGCCGATGTCAGCACAAGTAGTGCCGCCGGTGATCTGATCGCTAAGTATCCTAATTTGGAAGACGGTATTTCGAGACACCAGAATCTGATTGAAGGATCATCAGAAGATGGTAAGCGCCTGATTTGGTTGCCTATCTGGACCAATGAAAAAGTCAGTACCTGCCTGGAAATCGCTAATCCTGATTCTTACAATGAAAATACTTTCCAAGTGATGGAAGGGATTTTAATTGTTTACCGTAATTTTCAGAATCTGCTGGATTACAGTGAACGTGATTCACTGACCGGATTATTAAACCGTAAAACTTTTGATGATAATTTTTCAAAAATTTTGCGCGTCAGTTCTCAGCAAAAAAATAATACTGAAACAGTGGTTGAGCCCGAGCAAGATCGCCGTGCTGTCGAACCCGAAAAGCCGCATTGGTTGGCGGTGTTAGACATTGACCATTTCAAGCGTGTGAACGACCAATTTGGTCACTTGTATGGTGATGAGGTATTGATTTTGATCGCTAATTTACTGCGTTCATCTTTCCGTCCCACTGACAGATTGTTCCGCTTTGGTGGCGAAGAATTTGTGATTTTATTGCGTGCTACTGCCCAAGATGATGCTCAGCATATTTTTGATCGTTTCCGCGAAAACGTAGAGCAATATCCATTTCCGCAAGTCGGTCAGGTTACAGTTAGTGTGGGCTTTGCCCGCATCGATCCGTTTGAACCTGCAGTTGCGATTATGGGACGCGCAGATCAAGCTTTATATTTTGCAAAAAGCAATGGGAGAAATCGCACCTGTTACTACGACAGCTTGGTCGAGAGCGGCGATTTGCATGCAGAGAAGTCTAACGACACAGCAGAATTTTTCTAAAATCTAGCTGTGCTCTGCATCAAGCGCAGCATCTGTTTTTTTGCGTGCGGTAGTGAGCAAGATCACACTTCCTAAAATCACTGTCATTGCAATCATCTCACGTCCTCCGATTTGTTCTCCTCCCAACATCACGCCTAAAATTACCGCAATCACCGGGTTGACGTAGGCGTAGCTGCCAGCGAGTGCGGGCGGCACCGCGCTTAGCAAGTACATATATGCAGTAAATGCGAGCAAAGACCCGGCAACCACAAGGTAAGACCATGCCAGCCATGCATTGACAGTGATTGGCGTGTTGAATTTTTCTCCCATCAAAAAACCAAGCAGCATCAAAAATGCGCCACCCAACAGCATCTCACTGGCAAATCCCATCGCACCCGGCGCCATTTTCAATTTTCGCTGTGACAGTACTGAGCCAATATCCCAGCTTAAAATCGCTCCGATTAAACTAATCACACCAATTGGCTTGGCAGAAAATTCTCCGCCAAATGCTAGCATCACAGCTCCCGCAAAGCCAATCACTATCCCTGTCCATTCACGACGGTTAGGCCAGTCACCGAAAAAACCGACACAAAACGACAAAATCATTGGTGAACAAGCAATGAAGACCGCGGTCAATCCTGAGGAAATACTTTGTTGCGCGACCGCAGTCAAGCCCATCCCGCCGCCTAGCATCAGTACTCCAACAACACCGGCATCACGCCATTCTTTTAAGCTGGGACGAGCGACGCCGCGCCATGTTTGCCAGGCAAATAGCAAACCACCTGCGACCAGAAAACGGGTTCCCATTAACATAAACGGAGGGAAAGATGCCAGCGCAATATGAATAGCGAAATAGGTTGATCCCCACACCACGTAGACGGTAAGTAAAGCAATCAGTACAGAGCGTGGCAGACGGGACATATTTTTCCTGGAGGCAGAGAGATCAGAGCGATCAGTATCAATAGTGCTCAAGTAGTTTTTTGAACACATCAATAAAGATAAATCAGTTACATTACTTCAAATCATTTTTAAAGACTCAGAATAGATGAAACCCATCTGGGTTTCAGCTGAGCTGTCGATGGCATGCTTGAACAACGGATTTTCATGATGTTGAAAATCGATGTTTTCGACGAAGACAGAATTAAATCACACTATAAGAAATCAAACTTAAATGGAACTGCGCCAACTCCGCTATTTCGTTGCGATCGTCGATCACGGCTCTTTGTCACGTGCCGCTAAAGTGTTGCATATAGTGCAGCCGGCATTGACACAACAATTGCAGTTACTAGAAGATGAATTAGGGTGCTTGTTGTTGCATCGCTCCGCACAAGGCATGCAAGCCACCGATGCTGGTAAGATTTTTTACGAGCACGCGCAAGCTATCTTAAAGCAAGTCAGCGATGCTAAATCGGCGGTCAGTCAATCCTCTGACAGACCAAGTGGAACGGTTGCTCTTGGTATTCCGCAAAGCGCATCGGGTGCGTTGGCCTTGCCTTTACTGAAGGCGGTACGCACGACTTATCCTGATATTGTGTTTCAGTTGACGGAAGAATTAACCGGTAATTTGACCGAACAGTTAAAGTCGGGACGTTTGAACTTAGCGATACTGTTTGACGACGGACAGCTCGGCAGTTTTTCTACTAAGACCTTAGTAGAAGAAGAACTGATGTACATCACTCGCTACGACTCGCAATTTGCGTGCAAGCGTAAAACCATCACTTTAGCCAAAGCCTTGGAGGCTACTTTGATTTTACCAAGCGTGCAGCACGGTGTCAGGCCACGGATAGAGAGCGTTGTCAGACAAGCTGGTTTGAAGACGGATCATGTGATCGATATCACTTCCATTGCGATTTTAAAATCGGCATTGATGGCTGATATGGGCGCTACGATATTGCCAGTCTCTCCGCTACTTTCAGAAATACAGCGTGGTGAATTAAGCGCACATGCAATCAGCGGCGCGCCCTTATCCCGGACAGTTGTTCTATGCGCTTCTAAAAATATTCCATTAACTAATGCTGCAATGGCAGTAGAAAAACTGGTACAACAAGTTGCACATGATTTGTGTGAAACCGGTATTTGGATAGGAACCAAAAGTCTTAGGCAATAAAGACAAGCCAAGACAAATTTAGCAAAACTAAAATGTGCCAAGATTCATCAAGATGCACTAAGAGATTCTTTGTTCCGTCTTAGGATCAAACAAAATTGCTTTCGATAAATCAAATGCCAGACGCATACTTTTACCTGGTAAAGCCATCGCGCGTGGATGAGTGCGGCAGGTAATGCGGCTTTGGTTAAACCAGATAAATGCTAAGGTGTCCGGGCCAGTTGGCTCGGTCAGCTCGACTGTGCAATCGACTTCTGTCGGGCGATAATCTTCTTCACTTTCTGAGCGGCGGGCGCTGATAGTGTCGGTCACATGTTCAGGTCGTATGCCTAGGATGATCTCACGCTCAGCCCATTGGCCTGCTTTGAGTTTTTCAATAAAATTGGCTGGTAAAGGCAACAAACTGGTCTGGCCTGCGTGCTCCAGAGTAAACGCCAGTCCATTAGTATGCGGGACTAATTTACCTTTTAAGAAATTCATCGAAGGTGAGCCAATAAATCCGGCGACAAACAGATTGTTCGGCTGGTCATAAATATCTTGCGGACTACCGAATTGCTGTACCACGCCATCTTTCATCACGGCGATTTTGTCCCCAAGCGTCATCGCCTCAATCTGATCATGCGTCACGTAGACGATCGTCGTGCCTAGTCGTTGGTGCATCAACTTAATTTCAGCGCGCATTTCTACCCGCAGTTTTGCATCCAGATTAGAGAGTGGCTCATCAAATAAAAACAGCGTTGGATCGCGGGCAATAGCGCGTCCCATGGCAACCCTTTGACGCTGTCCACCGGATAACAAGGCTGGCTTGCGGTCTAACAGATGGGTAATTTGTAAGGTCTCGGCAACCCGCTCTACGATCTTTTTTTGTTCGTCTTTAGGTACTTTGCGTATGCCTAAACCAAATGAGATATTTTCTCTGACAGTCATGGTGGGATACAGTGCGTACGACTGAAATACCATAGCGATATCACGCGATTTGGCAGGAACATCGTTGATGCAGCGATCACCGATATAAATCTCGCCATCAGAAATAGGCTCTAAGCCGGCGATCATATTCAGTAAGGTGGATTTACCACAACCAGAGCCACCGACCAGGATTAAAAATTCGCCATCTTGAATCTCAAGATTGATGCCCTTTAAAATCTCTGCGCCGTTGGGATAGACCTTGCGTACATTGCGTATGGATAAACTTGCCATGGTTGTTTCGTTTCTTCTGAATAGATTAAATACGATTACTTTAATGCGATTGTGACCTTGTCCAACCGGTCGTCGTTATCAGGAATCAGCCTTTGACCGCGCCGGCAGTCAGCCCCCGGACGAAATATTTTCCTGCGATCAGATACAGCCCCAAGGTCGGCAGTGCCGCGATAATCGCTGCTGCCATATTGACGTTATATTCCGTCACACCTGTCGACGTATTGACCAGATTATTTAGGGCAACGGTGACTGGTTGCGCATCAGAGCCGCCGAACACCACACCAAATAAGAAGTCATTCCAGATCTGCGTGAACTGCCAGATAAAGCACACCATAAAAATTGGCAAGGACAAGGGGAAAATAATCCGGCGATAAATGGTCAAGAATCCTGCACCGTCGATGCGGGCAGCTTTGACCAATTCTTCTGGCACCGATACATAATAATTACGGAAAAACAGCGTTGTAAATGCCATGCCATAAATCACATGCACTAATATCAAACCCGCCGTTGTATTGGCCAGATGCATCAGACCCAGCAAGCGCGCCATCGGTAATATCACGACCTGAAATGGGATAAAGCAACCGACCATCAAGCCCGTAAATAAAATTTCTGATCCGCGAAAGCGCCAGTGCGCTAGTACATACCCGTTCAGTGAACCGATCAGGGTGGAGATCAAGACTGCCGGTATCACCATTTTGACGGAGTTCCAAAAATACGGTGCCAGTCCATCACATTGCACACCAGTGCAGGCGGAGCCCCAAGCCTTTGCCCACGCGGCAGTATTTGGATGCAAAGGAAAATCGAGTAAATTTCCACTCCGGATTTCATCTAGTGATTTGACTGACGTGGTGAGCATCACATACAAGGGTGCCAGGTAATACAGTGCGCATAAAAATAAGAGTACGTAGATCAAGATACGACCGATATTTAGCCGCGAGCGATTGGGATTATTTGCTGCAGATGACTTAAAGGAATTAGCGACCATGGCGTGCCTCCTTTGCTTCAAGATAAATCAGGGGCACCAAGACTGCCAGTACCGTCATTAGCATCATCATCGCGGATGCAGCACCCAAACCGAGCTGACCACGGGTAAAAGAAAACTGGTACATAAAAATCGCAGGTACATCGGAAGAGGTGCCGGGACCGCCAGCCGTCAGCGCCATGACCAGATCAAAACTCTTGATGGCAATATGCGATAACACTAGCAACACACTAAAGAACACGGGACGCAAAGAGGGGATGACGATACGCCGATAAATCGTCGGCAGGCTGGCGCCATCCACCATCGCCGCCTTCATGATGCTGTCATCAATCCCGCGCAATCCCGCTAAAAACAATGCCATCACAAATCCTGAGGATTGCCAGACGCCTGCGATGACGACGGTATAAATTGCCATATCAGAATCGACTAGCCAGTCCATAGAAAAGTTGGCAAAGCCCCAGTCATGCATCATTTTTTCTAAACCCAGACCTGGGTTTAGTATCCATTTCCATGCAGCACCCGTGACGATGAACGATAGTGCCATCGGATATAAATAGATTGCTCGTAACGCACCTTCTGCACGGATACGCTGATCTAAAAAAATCGCCAGCAAGAGTCCGACAACCAGACAAATCAAAATAAATAATCCACCGAAAATGCCTAAGTTGGTGGCAGAAACCCACCAGCGGTCAATGTCAAACAAGGCGCTGTATTGCGAAAATCCTGAGAAGGTGTAATTCGGCATCAAGCGTGATTCGGTCAAAGACAGGTACGCTGTCAGGCCGATAAAACCGTAGACAAAGATGAGGGAGGTCAACACCGTCGGCGATAACACGATGCGCGGTAGCCAGACATCGGCAAAACTGGCGAGCCTTTGGGCGACCTTGGGGCGCTGAGCGTGATCGTCAGCCTGACTGCGGCCCGAT
>JANXTO010000342.1 GCA_025352365.1 Undibacterium sp.
CTTTTTGTCGTTCGCAACCAGGGCAAAAAATAGTCCATAAGCTTGCCCTTCGGAGGAGCTATGAAAGCGTGGCGTGCTGGCATCAACGACCCGTCCTCCTTCATTAATAAAATTCTTCTTGAACGTCTCCCAAGCTGGCCAATTTCTAAACTCGGTCAAGTTTTTTTCACAATTACTGGCGGCGATTGCTGTCTTTGGCAAGAATGAAATTAATAAAACCAATAAACTAAAACTGCTAACAGCGAATAACAATCGTAGCAAGCGAGCAAAAATTTTTTCATAAGCGTCGTGTAGTACGACCAATGCTTGTTTGGGCTTGGCGCTCTTCGTGCCAAATTGAGGGGCCGGTACAGCAGTCATAGTCTTGTTTCAGGAAATTGCTTGGTCTGGTAGCATGCGTATGCATTTGTTGGCATTTAACCTCTAGTCGAACTTACCTAAAACGACTTACGCAAATCGGCTTATGCAAAATCTCCCCAGCTGCAATGCAAAGTCTAGCCGAACTAAAGTATGGTCTTCGCCGCTAAGCCTTGTTGGGATAATTTTTCGTAAGTTATACCTAGTTTATATTGAAAGAGTCTAAAATTGAAAAACTTCCCTAGCTTTTTTACGGCGATATTTTTTACCCTCGCCAGCTCGGTCGCACAGGTCGCTAACGCCGATACGATTACAGTCGCGGTTGCTGCCAATGTGCAGTACGTCTTTGATGATTTGAAATCTGAATTCAAAAAAGAAACAGGACACGATGTTCAGGGGACTTTTAATTCTTCCGGTAAGTTCGTCACGCAGATCATGAATGGTGCGCCGTTTGATGTGTTTTTATCTGCTGACATGGAGTTTCCTGAGAAATTATACAAAGAAGGTTTTAGCGTAGCGCTACCCAAAGTGTATGCCAATGGGGCCTTAGTCTTGTGGACGATGAAAGATGTCGATCTGGGTGATTGGCAAGCGCTGTTAAGCAGTAAAGCGATTGATAAAATTGCGGTGGCCAATCCTAAGACTGCACCCTATGGTCGTGAGACGATGAATACGCTGCAATATTACAAACTGACTACGTCCTTGCAGCCCAAGTTGGTATTTGGCGAGAGTATTTCGCAGACCAACCAATACATACAATCGCGTGCCGCTGACATCGGATTTACGGCCAAGTCGGTAGTGCTGTCGCCAGAAATGAAAGGCCAAGGTAAATGGATAGACGTGCCCAGCGAAAGTTATCAGCCAATCGCGCAAGGTGCGGTAATTCTTAAATACGGCAAAGATAATCATGCAAAAGTATCGCAACAATTTTTTGATTTTATCTATTCCGCCAAAGCACGCGCCATTTTTGAACGTTATGGCTATTTGCTTCCATGAATAAACTTCCCGGGAAGATCATCGCTATTGAAGCATATGGCAGCGTTGCGATAGTCGATGTGCAGGTTGGCGCACATCAGTTTACTGCGACCTTATTGGGCGCTGTAGATTACCTGGAGACATGGAAAACCGGGCAAGTTGTGAGCCTGTTGTTTAAAGAAACCGAAGTCGCTTTAGCAAAAAATTTATCAGGCCAGATCAGTTTGCGTAACCGTATGGCCTCTACCATTACCGCTATCGAGTATGGTCAGTTGTTGACGCGTGTCTTAATAAATATGGATGGCTTTGAGCTAAGCTCAGTGATCACAACAAGATCGGCGCGCAGTTTGGCATTGGCAGTCGGTGATCAGGTCGAGGGTCTGGTTAAATCAAACGAGATGAGTTTATTCGTCGAGGATGTTTTATGAATTGGCTTGAATCTATGCCAGATTTGCAACCGCTCTGGTTGACCTTTCGACTGGCAGGATTGACGACTTGTATTTTGCTGGTAATCGGCATTCCGCTCGCGTATTGGTTGGCGTATACCCCTAACCGTTTTAAACCCATATTAGAAACCTTGGTTAGTATGCCTTTGGTCTTGCCGCCCTCGGTATTGGGGTTTTATTTGTTGCTGGCGTTTAGTCCGCAGAATGCATTTGGTCATTGGCTGGAAATCGCACTAGGGTGGAAACTGGTATTTAGTTTCGCTGGCTTAGTTATTGGTTCGGTGATTTTTAGCTTGCCGTTTATGGTACATCCTTTGCAGTCTGGCTTACAGAACTTACCTATATCGCTGATCGAAGCATCGCGTACTTTGGGTAAGTCTGATCTGTATAGTCTGTTTCGCGTTTTGTTACCGAATTGTCGTTCAGCGCTGCTGTCCGGCATTGTTTTAAGCTTTGCTCATACCGTAGGTGAGTTTGGTGTGGTCTTAATGATAGGCGGGAATATTCCTGGTTTGACCAAGGTTGCTTCCATCGCTATTTATGATGAGGTTGAAAGCTTAAATTATGCAGCGGCACATTTTTACGCGATGATTTTATTCGTCATTAGCTTTGCGATTTTGTTACTCGTCTATGTCAATAACAAAAGAATGTTGAAGATGCTGTGATGATTAATATCAACCTGCAAAAGCAGTTGCACAGTGCTAACGGTCACATGCAGCTGGATGTAAATATCGACATCCAGCGCGGTGATTTAGTCAGTCTGTTCGGCGTATCCGGGGCGGGCAAAACTACCTTATTGCGGATGCTGGCGGGACTGACCGTGCCCGATAGCGGTAGCCTGATTGTGGACGGCGTAACTTGGTTTGACTCGCGTAAAAAAATATGTCTGTCACCGCAGCAGCGGGAGATTGGTTTTGTTTTCCAGGACTATGCGTTATTTCCCAATCTGAGTGTGCGTGCTAATGTTGCTTATGCTGTAACGACGCAGCAAGCAGCCTGGGTTGATCAGTTATTAGCGATGATCGGTTTGATAGAATTACAGGATAGATTGCCAGGTATTTTGTCTGGCGGCCAGAAGCAACGCGTTGCCTTGGCGCGTGCCTTAGCGAGAAAGCCCAAACTATTATTATTAGATGAGCCTTTATCCGCCTTAGATGCAGACATGCGCGCACAATTGCAGGATGAGATTGCGACCCTGCATCATCAGTCAGGCTTGACGACCATTTTGGTCAGCCATGACATGGGCGAAGTATTTAAATTGGCGCAACAAGTACACGTGATAGAGCAGGGGACGGTAAAGCAATCAGGCTCGCCAGCGCAAGTATTTTTACAGCAGCGGGTGCCGGGACAATTGAATTTGCGCGCCCAGGTGTTGGCGATACGCAAAGAAGAAGTAGTGTTTGTTTTGTCGCTGCTGGTTGGTCAGGACATTGTCGAAATCATTGCCTCACAAGATGAGGTAGATGGTTTGAAGACCGGTGATACGATCTCTATTTCGACCAAGGCATTCAGTCCGCTCATTTTCAAATAAAAAAGGGAGCAGGTGCATTGACTGCGCCTTTGCTCCCTTGATTTTTAGCCAGGATACTTAGTCGATGGTGATGCCCATTACATGCGAAAAACCACCGTCAACATACGTAATTTCGCCAGTAATGCCAGCCGACAGATCGGATAGCAAGAAGGCTGCGGTATTGCCTACGTCGTCGATGGTCACATTGCGGCGCAGAGGTGAATGTTCCGCCACAAATCCTAATAATTTACTGAAATCTTTAATACCGCTGGCGGCTAAAGTTTTGATCGGACCAGCAGAGATACCATTCACGCGAATGCCGCGCTTGCCCATTGATTCCGCCAGATAACGCACCGATGCTTCCAACGATGCTTTAGCTAAACCCATTGTGTTGTAGTTAGGAATCGCCTTGATCGCACCGAGGTAAGACAAGGTCAGCAGGGCAGCATCTTTACGCAGCATCGGTAATGCGGCTTTAGCCAGTGCGGGAAAACTGTAGGCGGAAATATCGTGGGCGATTTTGAAGGATTCACGTGACAAGCCATCTAAAAAATCACCTGCAATCGCTTCGCGTGGGGCAAAGCCAATTGCGTGCACCAGACCATCCAGACCATCCCAGGATTTGCTTAAATCTGAAAATACTGCATTGATTTGCTCGTCGCTACCAACGTCGCAATCAAATACCAGCGCGCTATCAAACTCTTTCGCAAATTCGGTAATCCTGTCTTTGAAACGCTCACCTTGATAGGTAAAAGCCAGCTCCGCGCCTTCACGATGGCAGGCTTTGGCGATGCCATAAGCAATAGAGCGGTTTGAGAGCAAACCAGTGATCAGGATTTTTTTGCCTTGCAGAAATGCCATATTAACTCCATGGGGTAGTCCATTGTTTCTGCGGCTTACAGGCCAAAATGGCTTGTGGAGGCGCATATTGATTGGACTAAGGTTATGGGAACTTCTAAAATCCATATCGAGTATCAGTTAGTAATCGATCTCGATTAACAGGTTTTAAAAAAACTCTTTGGGTATTCAGCGTTGAGATTGCCTTCGTTTTACTCGCATGCAACTGTGAACAAATTAGAGTAACTCCTCAACAGGACGGAATTGTAGATGGTAGTCGTCTAGTCGGCAAATTTTTTCACTCTTGTATCTGCCCAAAATTGGCGTTAGCTCTTACAGCAGTGAATCTGAGGTGGTATTCATCAGCTTATATATAGGTAAATATTGATACTCCCAGTTAGTATATTTAATTGTCCATAGAATCAAAGGACAATAGGGCGTATTTTATAAAAATAGAGGGGAGTATCCTTAATTTCTTCAATAGAACTTGTGCAAAACAAATGAGGTGCTAAAGGAGATTGTCCGTTTTACGCAAGTTCCTACTTCCCCCTAAGTCCGATGCCAGCGGATTGCCGAAGTGCTCAGTTTAGTTTACACACAAGTCTGCAAACTAAGCGTGCAAGCCACGTGGGATCGCATTCAGCAAGGTCTTGGTATAAGCCTGCGTCGGATTGCGATATAGCTCATCTGAATTTGCCAGCTCCACGACTTTGCCCTTATTCATCACCATTACCTGATCTGCAATGTACTTCACGACGGCCAGATCATGCGAGATAAAGATATACGACAGGCCAAATTCTTCCTGCAAATCTTGCAGCAGGTTCAGTACTTGTGCTTGCACTGAGACGTCTAAAGCGGATACGGATTCGTCGCAGATGAGTATTTCTGGCTTCATCGTCAGGCAGCGCGCGATGGCAATACGCTGGCGTTGTCCGCCGGAAAACTCGTGTGGATAGCGATGGAAGGCGATTGCTGGCAGACCGACTTTTTCCAGCAAGGTATAGGCCATTTTTGCGCGCTCACTATCATTGGCACCGATGCTATGGATTTGCATTGGCTCCATCAAAATTTGTCCCACCGTGAAGCGTGGATTGAGCGACGCATAAGGGTTTTGGAAAATGATCTGGATGCGGCGCTTGTACTGCATAAAATCTTTGTTGGACATGGACAAAATATCCTTGCCTTCAAAGATCGCCTGACCGGCCGTTGCCTGGTGCAAGCGCATCAGCGTGAGGCCCACGGTTGTCTTACCAGAACCGGATTCGCCGACGACACCTAAAGTTTTTCCGCGTGCCAGTTTGAAGGAGACATCTTCTACTGCCCGAAATTCTTTTTTGCCGAAGAAGCCTTCACGGGTGTAAAAACTCTTACCCAAACCGCGCACATCAAGCACGATATCTTCGTCGCCGTTTAATCCACGCGGCCGCTCTTTATGTTCGATAACGATGCTGCCGGTTTTCTCGATATTGCTCATAAAATCTGCAATCACCGGCAAGCGCCATGGACGCGAATCTAAGGATGGGCGGCAATGCAGCAGCGCCTGGGTGTAGGTATCCTTTGGTGCCTGGAATATCTGTTTGACATCGCCAGCTTCGCGGATTTCGCCGCTGCGCATGACGATCACTTTATCGGCAATCTCGCCAACCAAAGCCAGATCATGGGTAATAAACAGCACGGACATATTGTGCTTTACCCGCAATGCTTCAATCAGATCGATGATTTGTTTTTGTATCGTCACGTCGAGCGCGGTTGTCGGCTCGTCCGCGATCAGCAATTTAGGTTCGCAGGCAATTGCCATCGCAATCATTACGCGCTGTTGCTGCCCGCCGGACATCTGGCTAGGGTAGGCGTCAATTTTATTAGCAGGGTCGGGGATGCCGACTTCTTCCAATAAGGCGATGGATCTTGCTCTGGCTTGCTTGGCGTTCATCCCCATGTGTAGTTGCAAGACTTCGCCGATCTGGAAGCCGACCGTAAACACCGGATTCAACGAGGTCATGGGCTCCTGAAAAATCATGGAGATGTCTTTGCCACATAATTGGCGACGTTTTGCGAGGCTTAAATCAAGCAGGCTGCGGCCTTCAAATGTGATCTTGCTGTCTTTCGCAATACTGGAGGTATCGGGTGGTAGCAGCCCCATGATTGCCAGTGAGCTGACGGATTTGCCGCTACCAGACTCACCGACCAGAGCGACGGTAGAGTTACGCGGAATATCGAAAGAAATTCCTTTGACGGTTTCTACGCTTTCTTTTTTATTGATGCGGAAAGAGACGCGTAGATTTTCTACTTTTAATAATGATTCTTGGCTCATGGTCTGTCCTTATTTCAGCTTAGGGTCGAGCGCATCGCGCAAGGCATCAGTGAACAGCGAGAAGGCTGTCACCAGCACCGCCATCGCTGCAGTCGCAGCGACTAGCTGCCACCATTTACCCAGGATGAGTTCGTTCTGTGCTTCATTGAGCATACTGCCCCATGACACCACACCGACCGGGA
The DNA here is from genome assembly GCA_025352365.1 of Undibacterium sp. Classification (GTDB taxonomy): domain Bacteria; phylum Pseudomonadota; class Gammaproteobacteria; order Burkholderiales; family Burkholderiaceae_D; genus Undibacterium. The sequence continues at coordinate 6,619 of JANXTO010000342.1, forward strand.
CACCAAAACCGAGGAAACTCAAAATCACTTCAGACTTAATAAATCCTACTACCAGAATAGATACTTGCACCAGGGCCACATGACTGACATTAGGGAAGATATGAATAAACATTTTACGGAAATGTGATGCGCCAATCGCGTCGGCTGCCCAGACGTATTCACGATTTTTATGCTTCATGTATTCAGCCCGGATCAGACGGAAAGGTCCAGTCCAGCCGGTAAATGCCAGAATCAAAATGATGGTCGTCACACCTTTTTGTTGCAACACGGCGGCGACTGATAAGATCAATAGCAAGTAAGGGATAGAGGTAAAGATGCTATAGAACCAGTTAAACAGATCGTCCACACGACCACCAAAATAACCGGAGATAGCACCGAATAAGGTACCTAGCAAAGTCGCCAGAAAAGCCGCTACCAGACCGACCACAATCGAGGTTTCTGCTCCCTTAATCGTTTTCTTAATGATGTCATGACCCCATTTATCTGCACCAAAGGGGAGGGTTGGTACCCGTTCTGCGACCACCGCTTTGCCTTTTTTCGCCAGCTCGGTATAAATTTCTTTCATCTCTGTTGCCAGAGGATCGGGAACACCGTATTCATTAACGCTAGGTGGTTGCTGATTGCCTGGTGTTTTACGCAGTTCTCGTAATAAATCCGCTAATGGATCAAGCGGATTTTCTGGTGGTGGTGCTTCGGCTTTTACTGCTTCAGTTTTCACTGCATCAGCACCAAGAAAACCGGGCGGCGCGTAGCTCATCGCAATTTCTTGCTCCCAGTCAGAGGCGATCAAGCCACTGGCGGAGAGTACCAGCACGACTAAAAAAGCTGCCACAACGGACATGGCAATCATGGCGATTTTGTCTGCTCGTAAGCGACGCCATGCTAAGGCCCACAAACCTGGAGAAACTGTTTGATCAGTTGAATTTTTTGAATTCATTGAATTTGTTGATATTGACGTCGACATTCTCTTTTGGCCTTATTTCAACTGAACTCGTGGATCAACCGCTTGATACAACAGATCGGCTAACAAATTAAATAACATCGTGGCTGCGGCGACGTACACCGTCACTGCTTTGATCAGCGGAAAATCGCTACTATCTACGGCAGCAATCACCTCGCGGCCGATGCCTGGGATGGAGAAAAATCGCTCAATCAAAAATGAGCCAACAAGTAGGGCAGGCAAATTTGACATCACATGAGTAATGATAGGAATAGAGGCGTTGCGTAACACATGCACCCACTTAATTCGGCTCTCAGATACACCCTTGGCGCGTGCCGTGCGCACATAGTCCTGGTTAACTTCGTCCAGCACAAAAGTGCGGAATAGACGCAAGCTCGGCGCGACGCTGACTGCCAGTCCTATCAAGATCGGAAGGGCGGAATACTTGAAAAGATTTTCTGCAAAGCTATTGCCCCAACCCTGCACAGGAAACAGTCCTAGCTTGTAAGCAAAAAAGTATTGGCCAACAATGATGTAGACCAGAATGCTGATTGACATGCCAACCGTACATGCCACCATCACACTACGGTCTGTCAGACTGCCGCGTTTGAATGCAATGCCTAACGCCAGCGCAATCGCAAACAGCGTTTCGAGAATAGTTAATGGTACTAATACCGTCAGCGATGGTCCCAGGCGCGTAGTAATGATGGATGAGATTGCTTCACCGGTACTCCAGCTGGTACCAAAATTAAAGGTCACAATTTGCTTAATGAAAATACCCAGTTGTACGTAGTAGGGCTGATCTATCCCAAGCTGAGTGCGGATATTGGCGATCTGTGCGGCGTTCGACATTTTGCCTGCGAGGATGTAGGCGGGATCGCCGCCCACCCAATTGAATAAGAAAAACACCAGCAAAATCACCCCCAGCATAGTGGGAGCCATTTGCCATAAGCGACGCAGGATATAGGCTGTCATGGAATACTTTCTAACGATCTAAGGGAGCTTATTTATTTACTTTTTTCGACATCGAAAAACATCCATTCACCATAAATGATGGGGTGCTTTTTGTAGCCAATAACGCGTGCTTGTGCCAGCATATTTCTATAGCGGGCGAAACCCATCATTTGCGCAGTATTGACTTCCATGATGCGTGCCATCTTGTGATACAGCGCATCACGTTCTTCACCGGGTGGGAGTTTTTGAGATTCTTCATACAATTTATCGTACTCAGGCAGTTTGACGCAGCCATTATTGGTGCTACCAATATTGGGACCATAATACAGTTGCATGAAATTATCACCGTCGGGGTAGTCAGCAATCCATGGTGAATTGCGAGTTTGAAGCTGGCAGGTTTTTTCCGCTTTGAGCATTTCAGAGAACTGGACTAAGTCCTCTTTCATTTTGATGCCAATCGAGTCGTAGGTTTTTTTCCAGACCTCGGTTTGTAATTTGCCGACTGCTCCGGAGCGGGCTGTGTAGCGGATTTCTAGTGGCTTACCATCGGGCAGGGTACGGAATCCATCCGGGCCTTTTTTGTAGCCAAATTTATCTAGTAAAGCATTGGCTGCTGCGACGTTATATTGAATGCTATTTTTATAGTTGGCATCATATCCAACAACGCCAGGTGGAATCGGGTAATCAAGCTTGACCGCATTGCCGTTGTAAACGATGTCGATTTCTTCCTGAATATTATGTGCAAGTGCTACCGAGCGGCGTAAGGCAATTTTTTCTTTACTTAATCCGCCCCAAACCGGGTCTTGCATATTCCAGTAATAAATACTGGTTTCCGGATCCGGGATGCGTGATAACTGGACTCCCTTTTTGATTAATGCAGGTTTTAATTTGCCATTATCTAGTGCCTGAGGTGCCAGCGGACCTTCGAGTTCAAAGATGTCGATTTCGCCGCCTTGGAAAGCTAACCAGCGCGACTGATCTTCTATCATGACATTAATTTCTATGCGTCCAATCTGCGGCATGCGCTTGCCCTTCATCGCCGCCATGATTTTTTGATCCTCAGGACTAGCTCCGCCTTTGAAATCCCAAACATCGCCACGATAATCTGGATTGGCTAACAAAATGATTTTGGAGCCACGTACCCACTCATCCAATGCCACCATATAGGGGCCGGTGCCAACGGGGTGACCCATAACTTGACCTTGTAAGTCCTGATATTTTTCTATTACTTCTCGCGCGACCGCCCCGGTCGGGTTGTGTGCCAAGATCAAACCAAGATTGAAGTCCGGGCGGGTGAGATGAATGCGTAGAGTGTATTTGTCTACCAGCTCCAGACCAGCGATTTTTGTATCGTAATTAAACTTGTTGGTTTTTTTGGCTTGCTCTGCCAATTCATCTAATCCAACAATTTTCCCCGACAATAACCAGGAGTGAGGTGAAGATAATTTGGGGTCCATCAATCGCTTTAGCGTGTAGATGTAATCCGCCATGGTCAATTCACGTCTTTTGCCATTGAAGGCATCATCAGGCGTAAAGTAAATCCCTTTTTTTAATTTGATGGTGTAGGTTTTTGCGTCGGCAGAAACCTCTGGCATGCTCTCCGCTGCGCGGGGGATCAGCTTGACCGGGCTTGCCAGGTAGTCATAGGAGTACAGAGTTTCAAAGATGACGTAGTTGACACCGGTTGAGTACAAGTCTTTTGCTGCGCCAGGGTCGAAGCCAGTTTCTGCCACATTGAATACCCATTTCAACACTTTGTCAGGATCTGCAGGATTAGTAGCGGCGACGGCTAGTTGTGATGAGCCGACGGAAATGAGGCTAGCAGCGAGCGCTATTTTGCTGAGGTGGCGTTGATACTTTTTAAAGAAAGTGTGCATAACTGACTGGGATTTCATTATTACTGGGTCTCCTGCTTAAGTGACCGATTAGGACATTTGATACAACAGTTTTCTGACATAAATATAGGTGTCATATATATGTGTCATATATGGGCGGCATACATCTTTTCGCCTGCCAGCATATTAACTATGATTGTGTTTAACTTGATTAACAATTCGTACTTAATGTGGTGCAACGTCAAGGTACATCCAATCTGAATGGACGATAGGATGTTTTTTAAATCCTTGTATCCAAGGTCTAATTAAATAGCTCCGCACCCTGATGGAATGCATAATCCACGGCGTGTCAGCCTCCATTTGACGACTCATTTGTGAATACAATTTATTGCGTTCTTCACTCGGCGGTAATGAGATAGCTTTTGTATAGAGTGCATCGTAGGCCGGTGACTCATAGCAAGCGTGATTGCCTTGACCAGATTTTGGTCCGTACAGTAATTGAAGGAAGTTTTCGCCATCAGGATAGTCAGCGAGCCACGCGCCGCTCCACATCACGAGTTTGCAAGCACTAGCTGCTTTTAAATTGTCTGCAAAATTGCTGACCGAAAAATCCATGTGAATGCCGAGTTGATCCATCCCGCGTTTAAATATCTCTGCCTGTACTTTATAAATATTAGCTGGCTCCATCGTTTTTTTAATGACTAATGGCGAGCCATCGGGCATGGTGCGGAAGCCATCAGCACCGCGTTTATAGCCGAAATAGTCTAATAGTTTATTTGCTAAAGGAATATCGTAAGCAAGGCTGCTGCGGTATTTGGGATCAAAGCCGACGACATCGGGTGGGACTAGGCTCTCAGCTTTGATCGCTTGTCCTAAACGCATTTGCGCAATCTCGTCTGTGTTGCTATATGCCATCGCAATCGCACGCCGAAGGGCAATTTTTTCTTTGGTATAACCACCGACGATGGGATCGCGCATGTTGAAGAAACTGAATGTCGTGCCTGCGTCAGCTACGCGCTCCATCTTCACGCCTTCTTCGATAAAAGACGCTTTTAATTTATCGCCATCCAATACAACCGGGGCAGCAATTTGCGGCATTTTGTCGACATCGATTTGCTTATCCTGGAATGCTAGCCAGCGCGATTGTTCTTCTTCGATAATGCTGATTTCCACTTTGCCGACTTGGGGCATCTTCTTGCCCTTCATGACGTTGACTATTTGATCGTCCCAGTCTGAACCAGAGGACTTGAAGTCCCAGACATAACCGCGGTATTCAGGGTTTGCGCTCAGAAATATTTTGCTACGCGGCAAATATTTCTTCAGCATATAAGGACCGGTACCGACTGGATGCATGCCAGTTTGATTACCATAACTTTCAATCACTTCCCTTGCCACGGCACCAAAGCCTGAGTAGGCGACTACATATAGGAAATTATAGTCAGTTTTTTTCAGTTCAATGCGCAGTGTGTATTTATCAAGCGCCCTTAACCCGGCAACTTGCATGTCGTAGTCAAATTTGCTAGTTTTCTTTGCTTTTGCCTGAACTTCATCCATGCCCACAATTTTGCCGTCAATGAAACTGGCGTGAGGCGAGCGGTTAGCTGGATCAAGTATGCGTTTAAAGCTGTAGACATAGTCTTGCGCAGTCAACTCATGCTTTTTACCTTTAAACGCCTCATCCGGTGAGAAGTAAATACCAGGAATGATTTTGAAGATAAATACCTTACCCTCATCACTTACCTCCGGCATTGCCTCAACCGTCTTCGGTACTAACTTAGCTGGACGTGCCAGATAGTCATAACCAAGTAGTGGTTCAAAAATCGCATCAACTACCCAACCAGAATAATGATTTTGTGTTTTTGCCATATCAAAACCATCATCTGCCCCCTCAAAAGCTTGCCGCACAATTTTATTGGGATCTGCGGGGTTGCTCGCTGATGCTGATGTAACTCCAGTTGCGTAGCTCAAAGAGATTAATCCTATGAGGCCAAGTACATGCAGTTTTGATTTGAATTGATACAGCATTTTGCAACACCTCTTGATTAATTGGTTGTGGCTCTTTTACTGCAACGGGCATTTATTATGAACATGGCCCTAATATGCCGGCTTTGATGCTGCGATCCTGATACTTCGTACGTTATTTTGAGGTGTTATGTAATAGAAGTGACGGAGCATCAATATTTAGAACCTAAAAAAGCCGTAACCATAGCGTAAGTCACGGCGATGTGACACATGCTGTAAAAATATTTATCTTATTTTTCCGCACTAAAAAAGCGCGATTTAAACAGAAATATTAAAAACACATCACATTAGAGAGCCGTTGACTAAGTTTTGATGTTGTTCTGCACCAAAATGAATATTTGAGAGCGCGCAATATACAACTGATTATCGAGTGTTTTAGGCGAGAAAAAAAATTTTATTCTGATTGTTTTTGCACAGCAAAATAAAAACGACTTCTCTTAAAATTCTACTATCTACGCACCAAATTTTTGCTGCACAGCACAAATTAAATGCATCGCTAAAGTCGAGATTTATCTATGAAAAGTGGCCTGTTGTTTTTTAGGGAAATCAAAAAAATCGAGTATTGACAGGCCAAGCTTAGAAGTGGTTCCATGCGCCATCAGAAATTTTTTGATTCTTTCATTTTCACTTTTTAGGCAAAAACACAGCTTTTTTTACATATTGATAAGCCGTAGCTGCGTTCTTATGAATCAATAGCTGATCAGATTTGATATGGCGCGTATTTTGCTAAGCATTTAAATCTAAACAAAGGAAAAAGCGTAACAATTTGCTGGAGGTTTGTTTTATTCTATTTGCTTAAAATAAGATGAAAGAAAGGGTACGCAAACGGTTGCTTAATCATATAATGCATTTTTTTATTAAAAATATGATGTATAAAATTAAGTAATATTGTTCTGTCAGGACTGCGTAAATTATATTTTTTTATGGTTCTTTTAGATTGATGTTTATTCATCTACTTGGGTCGATTAGCAACAAATAATATGTTGTGGTATTCGGAGGATGTTAGGTATGGATTTTTCAAATCACCAGCAAGAGCCGGGCAAGAAGGTGTTCGGGATAGGGCTGGTAATCGCATTTCACATATTGCTCGTGTATGCCCTGATCAACGGACTCGGCGTCAAAGCGGTCGAATACATCATGAAGCCGATGGAAACCAAGCTGGTCGAAGAGATCAAGCCACCCCCACCGCCGCCAGATGTACCGCCACCACCGCCGCCCAAGCTGATGGCACCGCCGCCGCCGTTCATCCCACCGCCAGAAGTCCAGGTGCAACAACAGGTCGTCACGCCCAACACTATTACTCAGGTGTCCCAGGTTAAGCCCGAGAGCAATGTCTTGCCCAAAACGGTCGCCCAACCTGTGGTCGAAAATAAACCCGCCGGCCCCTCCATGGTGCCAGGGGTGATTGACTTCAACGCCGCCGGATGCAAACCAGAATACCCAAGAGCCTCGTTACGCAACGAAGAAACCGGCACCGTCATGCTCTCCGTCGTCATCGGCGCTGACGGCAACGTCACCGACGTCAAGATCGACAAATCCAGTGGATTTAGAGGACTCGACAACGCCGTACGTGTCCAATTACTCTCCGGCACCTGCAAAAACAAACCTGGTACCGTGGACGGCAAGCCCCAAACGACCACCACCAAAGTGCAATACGTCTGGAAGCTCGATTAAGACCGCCTAATACATAGTAGACACACGAGAAACACCAGCAGCACCAAGAAACACACCAGACTCAGGCCAGCCAAGCCACACACCAAGCCAGCCTGAGTCAGCACTATCGAAAAAAGCAATACCAGTAACTCTTACAGTAAGTCTCGCAGTAACTCTAAGTAAGGCCAAGCAAACGCCAGCCAAGAGGCAAACGTAAGCCAACCCAAATAACAGCAACAGTAACAACAACAGCATTTGACATGCCAATTTACGAAGGAAGTACGCACATGAAATTCAGTCTGAAAGCCCTCCTGGCCGCCGCCGTGATCACCCTCACCACCAGCGTCGTCACTGCCCAAGCCCAAACACCAGAAGCCAGTGCTCCTGCCGCCTCCGCCAGCGCCGCCGCACCAGCTGCAGCCGCCCCGGCAGAAGCCCCAGCCGCAACAGACCTCACACCAGCCGCAGCCCCAGTAGACAAAGACAAAGTCGTCGACAACCCATACGGTCTCGACGCCCTCTGGAAAGGCGGCGACTTCGTCACCAAAGGCACACTCTTCCTCCTGTTCATCATGTCCATGGGCAGCTGGTACATCCTCATCACCAAAATTATTGACCAATTCAAATTAGGTGGCCAAGCCAAAGAAGCGCAAACCAAGTTCTGGAAAGCCGCCTCCGTCAATGCTGGCGTCACCAGCCTCAAAGAAGGAAGCCCATTCCGCTTCATCGCCGAATCCGCCACCAAAGCCAGTGACCACCACGAAGGTGCTCTGTTAGAACAAATCGACCTCAACTCCTGGATCTCCATGTCCATCCAACGCGCCGTCGACAAAGTACAAAGCCGTCTGCAAGATGGTCTGGCTTTCCTCGCCACCGTTGGCTCCACCGCACCATTCGTCGGACTGTTCGGAACGGTATGGGGTATTTACCACGCGCTGACCGCCATTGGTGCAGCAGGACAAGCCTCCATTGACAAAGTCGCCGGCCCAGTTGGTGAAGCCTTGATCATGACCGCCATTGGTCTCGCTGTGGCGGTTCCAGCCGTACTCGGTTACAACTTCCTGGTACGTCGCAACAAAACTGCCATGGAAAACATCCGTGCCTTCAGCGCTGATCTGCACTCCGTCGTCTTGTCTGGCGTGATGTCCAAAAAAGCCTAAGTCCCTATTTGGCATAGGCAACAAGGCTGCAAATGACCGCAGCCAAATTATTGCCAAAACGCGTACAACAGTAAGCAACACCAGAAGAGGTGGCAGTGCCACCTCCTCCTGAACGAAACACAAAGTACAGTCTCAGTATCTGTCATCTGAAAGAGAACACACTATGGCAATGGCAATCGGCAACGATGGTGACGGCGAAGACGAAGTCAACAGCACCATCAACACCACCCCATTGGTCGACGTCATGTTGGTCCTGCTGATCATCTTCCTGATCACCATCCCAGTCGTCACCCACACGGTTCCGGTCAAGCTCCCAGCGGAAATTAACCAACCGTACAAAACCAAACCAGAAAACATCACCATCGCGATTAACAAAGACGGTGACATGTTCTGGAACGAAGCCCCGGTCGCAGACACCAATGTTTTATTTGAAAAGCTCAAAGCGGTCACGAACCAGGTACCACAACCGGAACTCCATATCCGTGGTGATCAAAACACCCGCTACGAATTTGTCGGCAAAGTCATCCTCACCGCCCAGCGCGCCGGGATCGCCAAAGTCGCCTTTGTGACAGAACCACCGCCGAAGAACTAAGTAAGAGCGAATAAGAGCGAAGCTAGAACGAAGCAACGACGGCAGTCACCAGCGGTAAGAGTGAAAGAACGAAAGGAATAGTATGGGTATGCAATTAGGCTCAGGGAACTCGAGCGAACCGGAAGTCATGATCGAAATGAACATGACCCCCCTGATCGACGTCATGTTGGTCTTGATTATCATGTTAATTATTACCATCCCAATTCAGAACCACGCGGTCAATCTGAATATGCCGGTGAATTCACAATCCAAACAGACTGAGCCACCAGTGGTGATCTCAATTGACGTCGACTTTGATGGCACGGTGCTGTGGGACGGTGTAGCGATTCAGAACAATGCCGAGTTGGAATCTAAATTGACGGCAGTGGCGGCCACGCCGAATCAACCGGAAGTGCACTTACGTCCAAACAAGCTGGTACCGTATAAAGCGGTGGCACATGTGATGGCCGAGGCGCAACGACTCGGTGTCAATAAGATCGGTATGGTCGGTAATGAGCAGTTCTTGAAGTGA
>JANXTO010000349.1 GCA_025352365.1 Undibacterium sp.
GCGCCAATGGCGTGCTCAACGTCAGCGGCAAGCTCACCATCAAAGGCAAAACAACCGATATCAGTTTCCCTCTCACCGTCAAAAAAGACGGGACTAATCAAGTATTTGATGGCAGCCTACCGATCAAACGTCTCACCTACAATATCGGTGAAGGCGAATGGAAAGACACCGGCACAGTTGCCGACGAAGTAGTCATTAAGTTTCATGTAGTAACGCAATAAAATCGAGAAGTCTTTATTGTACTAATAGTGAAGTATGTCATTTCATTTAGCATTTTTTTGAACAATTAGTCCCGTTTTACGCAATCTTATCGCTCCCAAACCCTCATTTTTATTTAAGGACATCACCATGAAATTAAGCCAACTTGTCGCCGCAGTCTTAGTCGTTTGTGCCGCTCCAGCATTTGCAGATACCTACACTGTAATGCCAGATCATACTTATCCAAGCTTTGAAGCAGACCATTTCGGCGGCCTGTCGGTATGGCGCGGCAAATTTAACAAATCCAGCGGCAAAATCACTCTGGATAAAGCAGCAAAAACAGGCGCAATGGATATCACGATCGATACAACATCCATCGATTTTGGTCACGAAAAAATGAATGGTCATGCCAAATCTGCAGAAATGTTTAACGTAGAAAAATTCCCTACAGCGACATACAAAGGCACTGCTGTTAAATTTAACGGCGATACACCAGTCTCTGTACAAGGTGAATTTACATTGATGGGCGTAACCAAGCCATTGACTTTGACGATCAACAAGTTCAAATGCATCATGCATCCTATGTTGAAAAAAGAAGTCTGCGGTGCTGATGCATCAGCAGAATTCAAGCGTACTGATTTCGGCCTGAACTATGGTATCGCTTATGGCTTTGCACCAGAAGTCAAGTTGTTGATCCAGGTTGAAGCGGTTAAAGACTAATTGCTTTAGCAGAATACCAAAACACGTCAAAAAAAATCAAATCAAGTTTGAAAAAAATTTGATCTGATGCCAGTGCTTTAATGTGGTCAGGCCGTATTATTTCTGCCTGACCACATCTCACCTCAAAAATTTGCCACCATGGGAAAACGTTATCTACTCAGCATACGATTACTCGCTGAATGTATGCAGGCGTTTGAACAGATATCTACCCACTATGTACGTCAATTCGGGTTAACACATTCTCAGTTCGACATCATTGCCACCCTCGGCAATACCACTGGCATGTGCTGCAAAAGTCTCGCGACCAAAACCTTGATTACTAAAGGCACGTTAACGGGCGTGCTGGATCGTCTTGAGCAAAAGGGATTGGTCATACGTGAACGTGGAGATCAGGACCGGCGTCAATTATTTGTCAAATTGAGCCCAGCGGGCGAAGCTGTATTTGAGGAAGTATTTCCCCAAATGGTGGAGAATGGGGCGCGGAGTTTTGCTGCTTACAGCGACCAGGATTTCGTGACGCTAGAGGCGGAACTGCGGAAGTTTAAAACCAGCTTGCATGCCGGTTTGAGTGACCTGCCCATCCCACAAGATTGCTCATTGAGCGATCAGGTCAAATAATATACTCCCCAATAGTATAATTTATTGTCCATAGAATCATTGGACAATAAGGCATATTTCTTAAAAATTAGGGGGAGTATTTTCCTTACACCCTATTTCCGTCAAAAAAAACTGGTAACTACTATCTATTTTTTGTGCTGAATTCTGCTGAAAACCCACCCCAAAATCACCAATTTTTTTCGACTCTGCAACAGCTCAGATATGATCATCAACAATCGGTCCAGTACCGCTAAATCGATCCAAGGCCAGATAAATCACAGGTGTGATGAATAAGGTAATCGCTTGCGAAAAAATCAAACCGCCGACCACAGCCAAGCCCAAAGGTTGACGTAATTCCGCACCGGCACCCAAACCCAAGGCAATTGGCAATGCGCCAACCAGCGCTGCTAAAGTGGTCATCATAATCGGGCGGAAACGCTGTACGCAGGCTTCACGAATCGCTTCTGGCGGCGTCATGCCATGATGACGTTGCGCGTCTAGCGCGAAGTCAATCATCATAATCGCGTTCTTTTTTACGATACCAATCAGCAACAAAATACCGATCATTGCAATCAGCGTCAGATCTTGTCCGAACAATTGCAAGGTCAATAGCGCACCGACGGCAGCAGATGGCAAGCCAGCGAGAATTGTCAGCGGATGGATATAACTTTCGTACAATACGCCCAGCAAGACATAGATCACCAATAGCGCAGCGACGATCAATACGACCTGCCCTGATTGCGAATTTTTGAATACCGCAGCATCACCGCCGTAAGTGGCAATAATGGATGCGGGTAATTTGATTTCATCACGGTATTGCTCAATTTTTTTCGTGGCAACACCCAAAGCGGCACCAGGTGCAAGATTGAAAGAAATCGTCACCGCTTGCAACTGTCCGGCATGGTTAATTGAGGTCGGACCAACCGAACGCTTGATCGTCGCAAAACTCGATAAAGGCACCAGACCGCCGCCACTACTACGAATATAGATGCCGTCTAAAGCACTCTCATCTTTTTTCTGATCCGGGGCAAACTCCATGATGACCTGATAGCTATCCACGCTGGTGTACATGGTCGAAACCTGGCGCTCACCGAATGCACTGTATAAACCGGAGCGGACGCTGTCCATATTCACACCCAGCGCATTGGCCCGGTCTCTATCTATTTTGAGTTCTGCCTGCAAACCTTTGAGTTGCGAATCGGTTGTAACATCCTTAAAAACAGGATCGCCACGCAATTTGTCCTGCAACTTAATGGACCAGTCGCTCAACTCCCCGGCAGTAACGCTTTGCAAAATATATTGGTACTGGCTCTTACTTTGACGCCCGCCCAGCTGCAAATTTTGTGTAGGCCGCAAGAAGGTCGCAATACCTGCGACTTCACTTAATTTACGGCGCAAACCTTCCACCACGAGCTTCATCGGTTTGCGCTGATCACGCGGCTTTAAGTTGACGAACATACGCCCGGTATTCTGCGAGCCACTACCACCGTTAAACGATGCCACCGTCAGCACATTGGGGTCATCTCGTATAATTTTAGCGGCTCGGTCCTGCAATATCACCATCGCGGGAAAAGACGTATCCTCCGCGGCCTCGGTTTGCACGCTGATCTGTCCAATATCTTCTTCCGGGAAAAAACCTTTAGGGATCGTCGCAAACAAATACGCGGTTCCGGCAAAGGTAATTAAGGCAACCACCAGCACCAGGCCGCGATGACGCAAAGCCACATCCAAAGCACGCGAGTATGCGTTCAGAGAAGCGTTAAAGCCGTTTTCAAATACATGCAGCAAAGCGCCGATCAGTTTTGGCGGCTCTTTCATGTCATGTTCGCTTTTCAAAAAGCGACTAGCCAGCATCGGCACCAGCGTTAACGAGACAAACGCAGAAGCGACGATTGCCAGCGATACGATGACCGCAAACTCGTGGAACAACTGACCAATCACGCCCGGCATAAAAAAGATAGGAATGAAGACCGCAATCAGTGAAGTTGAAATCGAGATAATCGTAAAACCGACTTCACGCGACCCCTTCAGTGCGGCTTTAAAAGGTTCTTCGCCCGCCTCCACATGGCGCATGATGTTCTCCAACATCACAATTGCATCATCCACTACCAGCCCAACAGCCAGGGTCAGCCCCAACAGAGAAATATTATCCAGCGTGTAGCCGAAACCCCACAATAAACTGATTGCGCCGACCAAAGAAACGGGCAAAGACAGGGTGGGAATAATCGTTGCGACTAAGCGACGTAAGAACAAAAAAATCACGATCACGACCAAAAAAATCGTGAGTATCAAAGTCAGATTGACATCATGTAATGCGTCGCGGATAGAGACCGAACGATCATTCACTTGATTGATTTTGACTGAGGCTGGCAACTGCGCCTGAAAGCCCGGCAACGCGGCTTTAATTGAATCAACCACCTTGACAGTATTGGCATCGGTCTGGCGCTGAATCGCTAAAGTAATGGAGCTTTCACCATTAAAATTAGCCGATGATTTAAAGGTTTCGTAACTGTCTTCAATCTTGGCGACATCATGTAAACGAACGACTTGCCCGCCTTTATTACTGACGACCAGATTAGAAAAATCTGCTGCGCTTTGTAACTGGCGGTTAGCTAACAAGGTTAAGGTTTGTTTATCGCCGTCCAAAGTGCCGACGGGCGTATTGGCGTTTGCCGCCTTGATACTGGCGGATAACTCATCCAGCGAAATATTCCGTGCAGCCAGTGCATCAGGCATCACACGGACCCGCACTGCGTAACGCTTGATACCAAAAATATTCACTTGCGCCACACCATCAAGAGTGGACAAGCTAGGAGAAATCAAATGCTCGGCATAATTGGTGAGCTCCGACAAACTCAGCGAAGGCGATGTTAGCGCCAAAATCAAAATCGGCGCATCGGCAGGATTGACTTTACGGTAAGAGGGTAGCGTCGTCATTTCTACCGGTAATGAGCGTTGGGCGCGCAACAAGGCGGCTTGCACGTCTACCGAGGCGGCGTCAATGTTCCGGTTTTGATCAAACTCTAAAGTCAGTGAGGTCGTGCCTAAAGTATTGCTGGAACTAATGACAGACAAACCGGGGATCGTGGCAAATTGTTTTTCTAGTGGCAGCGCAACCGAGGTCGCCATGGTTTCTGGACTAGCACCGGGCAAGACTGCATTGACGCTAATCACTGGCGTGTCATAACTCGGCAAAGCGGCAATCGGAATAAACCGATATGCCAAAACACCCGCAACAACGATAGACAAGTTCAGCAATACCGTCATCACAGGACGGCGAATAAATAACTCCGACAAATTCATGATGTGCTCTCTGCTTGAGAAGCGGATTTTTCTGACTTGGTGTCTGACTTCGTATCCATTTTAGGATTAGTCGTTTTGCTATCCGCTGCACGCTCACGTATCAGATTGCCGGGACGCAGATTTTGTTTGCCATCCAAGACTACTTTAGCGCCAACTTCGATTCCAGTGACGACGGCATCCAAGGCTGCGGAGTACACCACTTTAACCGGGCGCAAGCTCACTTTATTATCAACATCAACCACATAGACCGCGCTGCCTTGCGCATTATTGATGACGGCATCAATCGGTATCACAATAGCGTCTTTAATCGTACGTACACTCAATCCGATATCCGCATAAGCGCCTGGCCACAACTTTAAATCACGGTTGTCAAACACGGCTTTGGCCTTAATCGTGCCGGATAAAGCATCTACTGCGTTGTCAACAAACTGCAAACGACCACGGTATTTTTCCGGGTGATCTGGCAATTGGGCAGTGACTGCATTCGGATTTTTCTGGTCCTCTTTTTGATTCATCGCATCCAGTGCGTCCTGCAAATTTCTTTGTGGCAGCGGGAAGCTAATGGTAATCGGGTCCATCTGGGTAATCGTTACCAGCGCAGGTACCGTGGTGGTAGCCTGTACTAAGGAACCTGGATACACACTAATCACACCGGTGCGTCCTGCGGCTGGGGCAACAATACGATCATAGGTCAGCGCTACTTTGGCCGCATTCACCGCGGCACGGTCAGAAGCGATTACCGCAGCTTGTGCGTCTACTTGAGTCTGACTGGTATCGACCACACTTTGCGACACGAATTTTTTATCGAGCAAATCTTTGCTACGCGTCAGTTGTCTCTGATTGTCAGCCTGAGTTGCAAGGTCTTTATCCAGTTGCGCCTGCGCCTTTGCCAGATTGACTTCATCGGCACGGCTATCCAGAGTAAATAGCAAGTCACCTGCTTTGACAAACTGCCCTTCCTTAATATGCACTTTGGTAACGGTACTGGTAATTTGAGGACGAATATCGACGGTGCTTAGCGCCGTAACAACGCCGTTGGCAGAGAGCTGCACTGGGTAATCACGCTTGATCGCCAGGGTGGTCGAGACACTGATAGGACGATTATTATCGGCACCTGCTTTGCTGGCTTTGTCACCTGCATCGGTTTTAGCGGCACTCCATTTGTAGTAGCCACCGGCAGCCAAACCAGCAACAACTAACACGGCAACGATCGTCTTTAATTTACTCATACTCTTTTACCTGGTGGGTAGGACAAAGCCAATAAAACTCAGTAGCTTATTTATGGATTAATCCGTTTATAAAAACTATGCATCAACTGCATTTAGGGCAATTTATTTTCGTCAACGCATCAGAACTTTTAGCGTACAAAAAATAGAACCAATTTAGCCGGATTTTAAAAATGCTAATGCTATCAAAGAAAAAGCCAACTTAAGAGCTGGCTTTAATGTTTAATACTTTTCGTTACAAGCAGTGCGGTTCATTAGACTACTGCGCCGTCTGTGTCGTCTTTCTCTTTGATCGGCTTAATCAGATCTTCACGCTTGACCCCCAGCCACATCGCAATCGCTGCCGCCACAAATACAGAAGAGTAGATACCGAAACAAATACCGATCGTTAATGCAATCGCAAAAAAGTGCAGCGTCGTACCGCCAATAAAGAGCATGGATAACACCATCATTTGCGTACAGCCGTGAGTAATAATGGTACGAGAGATCGTGCTGGTGATCGCATTGTCGATCACTTCTGTCACCGACATCTTGCGTTGCTTACGGAAATTCTCACGGATACGATCAAAAATAACCACGGACTCGTTCACCGAATAACCCAACACTGCCAACACCGCCGCCAGCACAGAGAGATTAAATTCCCATTGGAAGAAAGCGAAGAAGCCCAAAATAATCACCACGTCATGCAAGTTGGCGATAATTGCCGCGACCGCAAATTTCCATTCAAAACGAATCGCCAGATACGCGACTACGCCCAAAATAACAAATAGCAGGGCCATTAAACCATCATGCGCCAACTCGTCACCAACTTGCGCGCCGACCAACTCAACCCGTTGCAACTTGACATCGGCATCATGCGCTTTTAAAGCAGCAAATACTTTATCTGTTTGCTGAGCTAAGGTTTCATTCTTTGGCAAAGGCAAACGGACTACGATCGTTTGTGCCTGACCAAAAGTTTGTACCGGGGCATCCAAATAACCCGTGCTGTCAACGGTCTTACGGACCTCATCGACATTGGCGGCCTTGGAATACATGACCTCCATGACAGTACCACCAGTAAATTCAACCGAAAAATTCAAGCCTTTATGCAGCAAGAAAAATACAGCTGCGACAAAGGTTAAAGCAGAAATGACATTGAATATCAGCGCATTGCGCATGAAAGGAATGTCTTTTTTAATACGGAATAATTCCATGATAAATCCCTAAATTCTTATTGTGTCGGCGTTTGATTAGTCGGCAGGTTTCCAAATCTGTCCGATCGCAACAGAAGTAAGCTTCTTCTTGCGTCCGTACCACAGATTAACCACACCACGAGAGACAAACACGGCGGAGAACATGGAGGTTCCAATTCCCAAGCAATGCACAATTGCAAATGCTTTAATCGGGCCCGATCCAAAAATAAGCAGTGCGAGACCAACAATTAACGTCGTCACATTGGAATCCAGAATGGTCGCCCAGGCGCGGTCAAAACCAATCGAGATCGCAGCTTGAGGTGTATTACCAGCCCGCAGCTCTTCACGAATACGCTCATTAATCAAGACGTTGGCATCAATCGCCATACCCAGCGCCAGCGCAATCGCCGCCATACCAGGTAGAGTCAATGTCGCCTGCAACAACGAGAGAATCGCCACTAGTAACAACAAGTTGAATGACAAGGCCATCACGCTGAACACACCAAACAGCATGTAATAAGCGATCATGAAAATGGCGATCGCAATAAAACCATACAGCGTGGAGTTAAAACCCTTTTGGATATTATCTGCACCTAATTGCGGACCGATTGTGCTTTCCTCAATAAAGTCCATTGGCGCAGCCAGAGAACCGGCACGCAACAACAAAGCCAGATCACTTGAAGCGGCAGTAGAACCCATGCCAGTAATATTGAAACGGGAACCTAACTCTTCTTGAATCGTTGCTACTGTCAGTAACTCACCCTTTTCTTTTTCAAATAGGATGATGGCCATTTTTTTGCCGATCTTACCGCGTGTACCTTCACGCATTTTACGACCACCGTCGCCACTCAGATCAATACTAACGGAAGGTTGTTGATGCTGATCAAAACTGGCAGAAGCACCAGAAATATAATCACCGGTAATCACAGAATCTTTGTACAAGATGGCAGGTGCACCACGACCAACTTTAAACAGTTCGGAACCGAAAGGCACTGGAGTATTTTCATCCACAAGGCCAATCACGCTTTCGTCAACCAGACGTACTTCCAAAGTAGCTTGGCGACCAATAATTTCTTTTGCACGAGCTACATCTTGCACGCCAGGCAATTCAATCACAATACGATCAACACCCTGTTGTTGAATAATTGGTTCTGCAACACCCAACTCATTAACTCGTTTAGACAAAGCAATGATATTTTGCTTAACACCCTCGGCAATCATGGCCTTCATCGCCTCTGGTTTGTAGGTGACTTGCAAACTTAAATCAGTAGTATCAACACTCTTTGTATCAACAAGTACGATGTCTTTAATTTCACCAGTCAACACATTTCTGGCTTTCGTCATAGCGTCAGCGTCACGGAATTTAATCGTGATTTGGTTATCGTCGCGGGATATG
>JANXTO010000355.1 GCA_025352365.1 Undibacterium sp.
TCCCGCGGTATTGGATGTAAAGTCGAGCTTTGCTTTACAGCAGATTAAAGATACGACGGCCTTGCCTGTGCTTAGTGCTTAGTGCTTAGTGCTTAGTGCTTAGCTTAGTGCAGCGCGACGTGATTCAAAGTGGTCAAATAAGCGCACACATGCTTTAAATCTTGTGATTCTGAGTTACCTGCGCAGATCAACAAACGCCGTTGGCTCCCATTCGCGCATCGCCAGCAATAATCCGTTGCCACGACGTTTGGGCAAAGGTGAAGATAAACTTTCTTGGTGTAACTCCGCAAATTTCAAACGTAGTTGTCTCAGTTCGCTTTGCATTTTTGTGATAGCACTCTCGGTCAGCATGGCGCTTGAGAAACTCAGAGTTTCATCGCTTTCTAAAAAACGACTATTCAAAAAATCGCTTAGACCTTGCTCTTGGAAGTAACGTTTAATAGGTCCGTTTGCAAGCCAGTCAAAGTCGCGTGCGACATTAAGACGAATACGGTTGCCTGGTAATAATGCGATGAGTTGCAAGCGATCTAGTCGTAATAATTTTTGCAGACACTCCGTCTCAGTCAATTGATATCTTCCTACGATATCGTACAAACTCCAATGATTGAGCGCGCACACCGCAACCAATAGCAACTTAGAATCGGAGACCACTTCTTTTTCTTGCGCATCGCTGAGCGTTCTTAAACGCGTTTCGGTCGCACTAGCTTCTTGCGCTAATTCTGCCAACGTAAAACCGAGCAGATTGCTAAGCTGCACCAAGCGATCAACCGGGAAGCGCCCTGAAGTAAAGAGCCGTTTAATGCTAGGCTCGGACAAGTTAAAAGCGATTGCTACATCTTTGTAGGTTTTGCCTTGTAGTCGCAACTGTTTTTTGAGCGTCGCGACCAATTGCTTTACTTCTGTCATTGGTTTTTTACCTTCGTTTTAGCTTAGTTTTAGCTTAGTTTGAAATTATGCCGAGTATTGATATTTGATGCTTATAGGAATAAATATTAAAACTATTTTAAAGAAGGTATCATTTTATTCATGGCATAGGCAAGCTTCTGATGAATCAAGATTCATCAATCAGGAGGCTTACTTTGAGGCGCACTTTTATTTGCTTGCCATTTTTATTCACTACTTTATGCGGCGTTTTATTCATTGCACATGGCTCAATCGAGCAGCTGGCGCATTATCACGAGTTTGCCGATCAATCGGTTTTTCTTGGTGTGCCGCATGCAGCCGATGTTTTTTCTAATCTTGGTTTCGCTATCGTTGCGATCTGGGGTGTGTATCGTTTGTGGCCGATGCGAGAACATGTCTACATCAAAGCAGGTTGGATTGGTTATCGATTATTTTTAGCAGGTTTGCTATTGACGGCATTGGGCTCTGGCTTTTACCACCTTGCCCCCGATAATGCGCGCTTGCTATGGGATCGCTTACCGATTGCATTCGCCTGCGCTGGATTGCTTTCTGCGGTGAGAGCGGAGAATGTGCCAAACGTAAATCGCAAAACAGATGCAAATGTACTCGCTCTCTTTGCCATTTTTAGCGTCGCATGGTGGTACGTCACCGACGTATGCGGCGCGGGAGATTTGCGTCCATATTTGTTTTTGCAAGGATTGCCGCTGATATTAATTCCGCTTTGGCAAACGATTTATCGGGCGCCTAAATCGGATCGTATTGCTTTTGGTGGCACCTTGCTTTTATATATCCTTGCGAAGGTGACAGAAATATACGATCACGACATCTTTCAGCTAGGTAGTGTTATTGGCGGCCATACACCGAAGCATCTTTTGGCCAGCATTGCTGCCGGTGTTTTAGTGGGGCGCTTGGTACAGAGAACAAAGACCCACGCGCCTCAAGACGATAACTTTTACTGAGGCGTATTTTTACTGATGTGATAAGTGAGTGCTGCGGCTATACAAAACGATAGATACTCTGTGGGTAACACGGCATCTTCCGCAAATACAATGCGGCGATTACCCTCAAAGACGAAATCATTTGGAAACAACGTGCTGAAGCTGTCGATTAGAGTTGTCTGGCAGTTGAAGTACATCGCATATTTTGACGGATCAGCAGCCTTCCATGCGATGCGGAATGTGCTGCCACTTTTGCTACCGCTGGATCTTTAATTGGATGCATATTGAGTAGATATCAGGTGTGATTGCTACTCAGACTGTTGATGTCAGGCTAGCATAGCCTGACCAACATGCATCTCACGAGAACTTGGTAAAAAGCGGGCGATCGTTGCGAGCAAATCGTTTTCATCAACTGGTTTCCCAAGATAAGTATCGCAACCTGCCCAAGCGCCGCGGAATTTATCAAATGCAGAAGATTTGCTGCTCAGCATCACTACAGCAGTGTTTTTAGTTGATGGGTTGGATTTAATATGTTTGCAGACCTTATAGCCGTCAATTCCAGGCATCATAATGTCGAGAAAAATACAGGTATATTTTTTGATTTCAGCCATCGCAATTGCTTGCTCGCCGTTCTCGGCATAATCCACATCAAAATGAAACGGCGCTAATTTGATGCGCATAAATGCACGGACGGTAGCGCTGTCATCAACGACTAAAACGGATTCAACAGGCTTTTTAGGAGCGGCGATCGGGGACTCTGGTACCAATTTTTTATCGATGGTACGACGGTAAGTTTGCCCGTCCCAATGTTGGTTGATGTTTTGTGTGCGGCGGTTACGTTCTAACAGCGCCGCCTGCATCAAATCATCTAACTGCCCAAACAAGCGCATCCAATGTATCGGTTTTTGTATGAGCGGCCAACTGGCAGTTTCTGTTGCAGTGCGCCCAATCAGTACTGCTGGCGCATGGATGTTAGGAGAGCGTTTCTCTAATTGTTGTATTGCTTCGGCATTATCAGTATTCACCAGGTAAATATCAGCGCGATCGTGCTCACTACTAGGTTCTGCATAACAGAATGGACGTCTTCCCGTCAGGCGGAACGTAGAGGACAGCATGGTTTTTTCCGCATCAGAAAATCCTAACATTTCAAGGATAAAGCGGTGGTTCTCTGTTCCCATTATTTCTGCTGGTAAAGTCTGATTCATTATAACTGCCACTCCCAAATTTTACATGTCAATATGTTATTATCTAAATAATAACATAAATCTTTGATTTAGATATCGCTTTGTCGTTTATTTTCAACAAGTTACAGTTTTTAGTGTAGCTCACGAAGTCATTATTCATTAGATAGTAAATAGAGGAGTAACATAATTAAATAGCAATTTTTTGCTGAATTCATATGATGTGAGTTCGATTAATTATTGAGAATCGATTAGCGTACTAGCTCGTATAAATGGAGTAACAATGTGTTGTTAGCCTAAGTTATATAGCCAGTATTACTTGTCGTATAGAGTGAGTTTTAAGTTCCTCGATTTACTAGGGCGTGTTGACATTTATTTTAACCAAAGTAT
>JANXTO010000359.1 GCA_025352365.1 Undibacterium sp.
TTTTTTGTAGGATTCCAGCGCTTTATTGAAATCTTGTTTGACACCATCATCAGTGTCATCATTTTCAGAATACAAAATGCCGAGATTAAGATAAGCCGCGGTATAACCTTGCGCCGCAGCTTTTTGATACCAGTACGCGGCAGTTTGTTGATTTTGCGGCAGGCCAAGAGCGTTGCTGTACATCAAACCCAGATTGGTCTGTGCACCAGCATGGCCGCGGGCAGCCGCTTGTGCAAACCAATAAGAAGCTTGCTGATAATTTTGCTCAACGCCTTTACCTTGGAAATAAATAATGCCGAGCTTGGTTTGCGCATGCGGATCACCTTTCTGGGCAGATTGCGACAAGGCGCCGATATCTATGATCTCATCTCCTGAGAACCCATTTTGCAGCCTGTCCGTAGCATCATCACCAACGGCTGTGGTGAAGGAAACCAAGCCCATGAGAAATAAGAGTCCTTTTTTAATTCGCGTCATCTTCGCTCCCCATCAAGTCCAAACTGATCGTACGGGCATCCTTATGGATGAATTACTTGTACAAATCATGCGCTAAAAAATACTCGGAAGATGTTTCCTAACTATATTAAAAAGTAACGAAATGTAATGACAAGATGGGAAGGAATTAAGTGACTGAAGAAGTGACTGAAGCGAGGGAAGATGGTAGTCAGCGGGGGCTAAGCAGCTTTTAAATATAGAGGAAGTCTCTATAAAAAAGTAGATACTCCCCTCAAAATTAAAAATAACTGCTATGTACTTCAAATTATTATTGGACTATTAAAAATTACTACCGACCAGTATCTACTTTGATATTGAAACAATAAGCTGACTTTTAAGATGCAATCCGATCCGTGCTGACGATTGCTCAGCGGGCATAGTCAGATGATTCATCCATTGAGGATTAATCCAGCGAACAATCACTATTTCAATTTTTTTCAGCCGCAACGCGCACTGTATTACGTCCTGCCTGTTTAGCCTCATACAACATTGCATCAGCACGCTGAAACCAAGATGCTGCTGTCTCTGAGGGCGTAATTTTTGCGACGCCAATCGAGACTGTAATCGAGAAATTCTCGATCAACGGCGTGACCTCGACCAACGCCCTCAACTCTTCCGCCAATCTGGTTGCAGCCGTCAAATTAGCGCCGACAGCAATCACCACAAACTCTTCACCACCATATCTAAATACTGAATCGGTATTCCTGATTCTAGTGGCAATCAGATTGCATAACTTGACCAATACCTGATCACCGATGATGTGACCAAACTGGTCATTTACCTTTTTAAAATGATCCAGATCAAACAACAGTAAACACGATTCTGGATAGGTCTTCCGGGGATCTGACAGCTTAGCTAAACACCGATCCAGCGAACGACGATTGCCGACGCCAGTCAAAAAATCATGTTCGGCCTGCTGATTTAATTCTTTATGCTGAAGATTAGTACGATACGAGAAAATCGTAGAAAACAGATTAATCAGGATAATAGTGATGGCAATACTGGATAAATTAAGCAACTCCATTTGTCCATACAAAGCAAACAGCATTGCAATCAGAGACACCGTATTGATCAGCAATGCCTCGTGCGCTTTCAACATAAAGTAAGCAGCGATCATGGTCGGATAGACCCAATACACTAGCGGCGCACCCTTTATAAAAATAACCGCGAGCATACCTGACGAGTAAAAAATCGTGACAAGAATACTAGCCCAGCGTACTCGACCGGTATTTAATACATACAGAAAAACGCACACCATACCAGCCACAATCGCCAGGTCTACGGCGGCGAGCACCCAATTATGCTGCAACAGGCGGACTATCCCGAACGGGAAAATACTGGGGATGCTAAGAGCACACAACATCAAAAGAATAATTTCTTCTTTTGATCTATTGCGTCGTCGTTTGGGCGTATCTAATCCCAAAGGAAGTTGTTCACGTTGTCCTGACATCATCGCTCACTATGAAATAAAAGCGTTTTGCACAAAACTAACCCTGGCAGCGAAATATGGTCAATTATCGGCCACTAAGTACAGATCACTGCATCAATATAGTATTAACTGATTATGAATGGATTTTGCAATAGATGCACGATACATACAGCATAGCGCCCGATAACAATGACTTACATTTAAAGGAATCTTGAATTCCACGCGATTCTCTATCATTGTTATGATACGGTAACAATATTGCGCAAGACCGTTACAAACAAGTATTTTTGAATGAGGTTCAAAATACTGTTCTCTTAGGAAGCCTATCTTTATGTCAGTCAGCAAAGGGATGTGCAGCTTCTTTTTATTCTTGTTGTTGATGCTATCGACCGGGATTGCGGCGTCGGCGACTTTGTCTAGCGCGTCTACTGTGCAAAATATACCGTTGTTGATTGCTGAAACTCGGGATGAAAACGGTGAGATTGCGTCGATTCGCCCAGAGAATCAAAAAATCCTTGACTATTTTGAGCGTACTTTAGGCATCCACTTTGACATAAAACGCTATCCGCTCTCCCGCCTGGTAGAGAATGTCAAAGCGGGTGAAGGGTTGGCGTTTGGCCTGTCCAAAACCTCGGAGCGACTGAGCGAAATGCGTTACTCCATTCCCATCTTCTCCGACTTTATTTGGGTCATTGTGCGCAGTGATTCGGCACTCAAGTTCAATTCTGTTGAAGACCTCAAAGGGAAGTCTGTCGGCATCGTCAGGGGAATACGGTTTGGTGACGAGATCGATAGCAAAAGAAATCGCTTGTTCAAAGTAGAAGAAGATCAGCCGCAAACCAGTTCCAGATTAAAAAAATTATTATCCGGTCGTATGGATATGATGCTATTTAATTCCAGAACTGCCAATCCCAAAGAATTGGAAACTGAACTGAACAACTACCTCCGAGATAAAAATATCCGTATGGCGGAGCAGACGAAATTCAGCATCAAAGTATTAAGCAAACCCTTCTTGATTGATGACATCCATTTCACCAATGGATTGCAAAATGATGCCGATATCATTAACAGGATTAATGCAGCAATTCTCAAGGGACGTAAATCGGGCGAACTACCAGCGTTGTGGAAGCCAGAACATGAGGCTAAGTGATATAGCTTGGGCTAGTCATCAAAACACTATGAGTTAAAGCTTCAGAAAACTCCTTTCCGGCTCAAAACCAATATACTCCCCATTATTTTTACTAAAAATAGCCTATTGTCCAAATATTACATGGACAGTTAAAATATACTGATGATGAGTATCTTCTGTGGCAAGAATAAATCTGATTTAATCCTGCCCGATATCAACACCCAAATAGCAAGTTTAAGTACGAAAAAAAGCTCTTGGTGCTGACGTGCACCAAGAGCTTTTTTTGACCAATGCGAACAACTAATTACTTTTTGCGCATCGGCGGTAAATCAGTACAGACGCCTTTGTAGACCTCGGCAGCCATCCCGATAGACTCACCCAAGGTCGGATGAGGGTGGATAGTTTTACCGATATCAACCGCATCTGCGCCCATCTCAATTGCCAATGCGATTTCGCCGATCATGTCGCCCGCATGCGTGCCGACAATGCCACCACCGACGATGCGTTTGGTTTCAGCATCAAATAGCAATTTAGTGAAACCCTCATCACGTCCATTGGCGACTGCGCGACCCGAGGCTGCCCAAGGGAAATGGCCTTTTTCAAGCTTAATGCCTTTGGCTTTGGCTTCATCTTCTGTAATACCGACCCAGGCGATTTCTGGATCGGTGTAGGCAACAGAAGGAATCACGCTCGCATCAAAATAGGCTTTCTCACCAGAGGCGGCTTCTGCTGCAACATGCGCTTCATGTACTGCTTTGTGTGCCAGCATAGGCTGGCCGACCAGATCGCCAATCGCAAAAATATGTGGGACGTTGGACCGCATTTGCTTATCCACGTTGATAAAGCCGCGGTCAGTGACGCTAACACCCGCCTTATCGGCAGCGATTTTTTTACCGTTAGGACTGCGGCCAACTGCCACCAACACCAGATCGTACATTTGTGACGCTGGTGCAGCCACACCGGCCTCAGCTGCTTCAAAGCTGACTTTAATGCCTTCTGGCAGCGCTTCAACCGCAACGGTTTTAGTTTTCAACATGATGTTGTCGAAACGTTTTTCGTTGAACTTTTGCCAGACCTTTACCATGTCCCGGTCTGCGCCTTGCATTAGGCCGTCCATCATTTCAACGACATCGATACGCGAGCCTAATGTGGAATACACGGTTGCCATTTCTAAACCGATGATACCGCCGCCAATTACCAACATACGTTTAGGCACCTGACGCAATTCCAAAGCGCCGGTACTATCAACGATACGTGGGTCAGCCGGAACAAAGGGTAAGTTCACCACAGATGAACCAGCAGCAATGATGGCTTGTTTGAACTGAACAGTTTTCTTCGATCCATCAGCAGCAGTGACTTCAATATGGTTCGGGCTGACGAATTGACCGGTACCTTGCACCACATTGACTTTGCGGGCTTTGGCCATGCCAGACAAACCTGTCGTCATTTTTTTGATGACGCTTTCTTTGTAGCCACGCAATTTATCAATGTCGATCACAGGTTTGGCAAAGGTCACGCCATGCGCTGCCATGGAAGCAGTCTCATCAATCACAGCGGCGACGTGCAGCAAGGCTTTGGACGGGATACAACCGACATTCAGACAGACACCGCCGAGGGCTGCGTAGCGTTCTACCAGTACCGTATTCATGCCAAGATCAGCAGAACGGAAAGCGGCTGAATAACCACCGGGACCTGCACCTAAAACCATCATGTCGCATTCCACATCCACTTTACCGGTGTAGCTAGATGCGATTGGTGCGGAGACAGCGGGAGCGACAGGAGCAGAGGGAGCTGCGGATGCTGCTTGCGTAGTAGCGGGTGCCGATACTGATGCTGTCACGGCCGCAGATGTACTTGCGCTAGCCGCTTGACCTGCGGCTTCTACCAGCAATAACAAAGCACCTTCGGCAACTTTGTCACCGACTTTGATGTTGATTTCTTTTACCACGCCAGCATGGCTGGATGGGATTTCCATACTGGCTTTGTCCGATTCCACCGTGATCAGTGATTGATCAACTTTGATGCTGTCACCCACTTTGACCATCAATTCGATGACTTCTACTTCTTTAAAATCACCAATGTCTGGGACTTTGACTTCTACGATGCTCGACGCCATTGGTGCTGATGGTGCTGATGGTGCTGATGGTGTTACTGGAGCGCTGACAGCGGCTGCAGGAGCGGCTTGGGTTACTGGCGCTGCAACTTCTGCTGTGCCTGCTGCCTCCAACACCAGCAGCACACTTCCTTCCGCTACTTTGTCGCCCACTTTGATTTTTAATTCCTTGATGACACCAGCATGCGTGGAGGGAATCTCCATACTCGCTTTGTCCGATTCGACCGTAATCAAGGATTGATCGACCTTAATCGTATCGCCCACTTTAACCAGTAATTCGATAATTTCTACTTCTTTAAAATCACCGATATCGGGTACTTTGACCTCAATTGTGCTCATGTATTTTCTCCGCTCACAGCAAGGTTTTACGCAGATCAGCCAAAACGTCAGCTAAATACGCGGTGAACTTGGCAGCCATTGCGCCATCAATAACGCGATGATCGTAGGACAGCGATAAAGGCAACATCAAGCGTGGAATAAATTGCTTGCCGTCCCACACTGGTTTAATCGTCGATTTAGACAATCCCAAAATAGCCACTTCCGGTGCGTTGATAATGGGGGTAAATGCCGTACCACCAATCCCACCCAAAGACGAAATCGTAAAAGTAGCGCCTTGCATATCAGCAGGCTTGAGCTTACCGTCACGCGCTTGCGCAGACAACTCACCCATCTCAACTGCGATTTGCGACAAGGTTTTTTGATCTGCGTTTTTGATGACAGGAACGACTAATCCGTTTGGCGTATCTGCCGCAAAACCGATGTTGTAATACTGTTTGAGTATCAGGTTTTCGCCCTTTGCATCCAAGGAAGCGTTAAAGGCTTTAAATTTTTTCAAAGCGGCGACACTGGCTTTGATGATAAAAGCCAGCATCGTCAGCTTAACGCCAGATTTAACTAGGGCCTCGTTAGACGATTTGCGGAAATCCTCCAGATCAGTGATGTCAGCTTCATCAAACTGCGTGACGTGCGGGATCATCACCCAGTTGCGATGCAGATTAGGGCCGCTGAGTTTTTTGATGCGAGACAAAGGCAACAATTCGGTGCTACCAAATTTGCTGAAATCCAGTGACGGCCAAGGCAACAAATCAAGACCGACACCACTGCCATTTTTTGTCGGAGCAGAAACAGCCGATACTGCTGTACTGCCAGCCATAATGCCTTTGACGAAGTTTTGCACGTCCAGTTGCGAGATACGGCCTTTAGGTCCGCTACCTTGCACGCGCAAGAGATCAACGCCAAGTTCACGCGCAAATTTTCGGATTGATGGTGATGCATGTGGCTTGCTGCCATCTATATTGCTGACAGGTGTTGATGTTGTCGCTGTGCTAGCGGGTACCTCAACCGCAGCGGTGGCAACTGCTACTGGTGCTGGCGCGGGTGTTGATGCAACTGGAGCTACCGGTGCGGTTGCTGCTACTGGAGCTACCGGTGCGGTTGCTGCTA
>JANXTO010000040.1 GCA_025352365.1 Undibacterium sp.
TGCCGTCATACCAATGCAAGGGTGGATAAGCAGGGTCCGCAGAGATGATGATCTTCTCGCAAACCCCGAGCGCCATACATTCAGCGCTGACGACCATACCAAAGCCGATGACAACAATCACAGCCATCCAATGCGAGAAGCGACGGCGTAAGTGATCGCAGGTCATAGCAAGTTGTCTCTCCGCTTCTATTTGCATGTCAACTGAATCCGATCCCTGGGACAGATGTCTCATTATTTTTATAATGGTTTTGTTGTAATGTTTATACCATCATAGGACACCTGCGGGGTAACCGCAACTAGACTGACACCATTATATTGGGATGATTACTCGCATGTTGGTCAAAACATCGGATCGCAGTTAAATATTACTCCCCTAGTGTATATTTTATTTGTCCATACGTTCCTTGGACAATTAGCCATTTCTTATAAAAAATAAGGGGAGTATATTAATTCCCGACAAAAATGGTTGAACGCAGATCATGCCGCGCGCCAGCGGGTGTAGCCATAAGCAAACACACTCACAATCAAACCAAATAGAGATTGCATCGCAACCGATGACATCGTTGCAACCCCATTAGCACCAACTACGTCCAGAAACGGGACATCTTTAATCTGCGTGGCAAGGTATAAGCCAAATAAAAATAGAGCGATAAAAGTTCTGGACGTTCTGGTCATCCGACCCAACAGATTGGCGGTGGCAGCAATCACAAAAATTCCACTGACTAAGCTGACCGCGCGCAACATATCGTGGCCAGCCCAACGCACAATTACCGGAGCAGTTAATAGCAAGCCGAGTAAGCAGCTGGCAACAATTTGCCGCCAGTAGCGCATCGACGCACCACCCATGACTGCGGCAGTCATGCTCTCGGTATCCGACTGGTAATCACGCACACTCAGGTCACTGATTTGTACGCCCCAAAATGCCACCACAATCAGGACAAAGCCACCTAGCAGTGCGCTGCCCACGGTGCAACCTGCCAATATTGCGAATAGGAGCACAGCACTCATGATGGGACTCGACGCCAGACTCAAAGCCAGCTCCGCTACGACCTGACCGGCAAAGCCAGGTAGGCTGGCAGCTAAAGCAAATAACGGTCGTGTGAGTTTGGCCAGTGGACGCAACAAGCGGTTGGCAAACCCAATCACAGACCAAGACTGGCGGCGGACAGAAAGCTTGATTTTGTCCGGAGAAAACCGATGGAACAAGGCGATCGCCAACAGCAGAGGCAATGCCGCGATCAAACCGCCGACAATGCGCGTCAGCACTACCGCTGTTGACCAGAACTCGCCTTCTAACACTACGGGAGGCAAGGTCTTATTAAAATCAGAAATACCGATAGAAAAATGCGAGGTATGAAACATCGCCAGAAATCCCAGATTGGATGTCGCCACTCCAGAAAAATCAAATATCATTGCCGGCGTCCATGATGTGACGGAGCCATGATCCGCAATTACAATCGGCACTGTGCTTTGCAACATCCACACAAAAAAATACGCGACGTCACCGACCTTGCCAGACAGAGGGGCAAACGCCTCGCAAAACAAAGCCATGCTGCAGGCAAATATGACGGACGGGAAAAATACGATTACATAGGTTTTCAGATACACCAGCAACTGTATCGGCCCTTCGCCACGCAACAAATGCAGGACTAAAATAGTCGCCAGCAATGCCAATATCAGCACACACAAATAAGCGACTGCACCCAGCCAGCGCCCTATTAAAAATACGCTATTACTAATGGGCATCGTTGCCAGAACACTGCCGCAGCCGCTACGAAAATCGTCGTTCATACGACCCCGTACCAGGTAAAAACCACCCAGACCAAAAAATAAATTCGCCAGCAAAGAGCTACCCAGTGCCAGGCATAAACTGTTGTAAACCACCCTCGCATCGCCCACGGATATCAGTACCGAACCACTAATCGGATCTGCAATCATCATCCAGGTAATAGCGACTACCGCCAATACCGCGACGATGCTGCTGATACGGCGAGTGCGTAAGCGCACTTCATTTTGTATCATCGTCCATAATATAAAGGTAGTCATGCTGCCAGCCCCTGAGTCGCATACTGTTGTGCCATCAGTGCCTCCTCCAGACTAGGTTCCGCTACCAGTGCGCCATCGAAAGGTGAATGTGGATGCGCAATGCGCAAATGAATCTGTGAGTCCAT
This sequence comes from Undibacterium sp., assembly GCA_025352365.1. GTDB lineage: Bacteria > Pseudomonadota > Gammaproteobacteria > Burkholderiales > Burkholderiaceae_D > Undibacterium. The sequence continues at coordinate 2,172 of JANXTO010000040.1, forward strand.
TCTTTGTACCTGCAATACCTGAACACGCTTGCTCAGCAACTCATATTCCTGAGTGTTTACTGTGACTGACCAGATGTGGCCGCGCCCATGTTTTACAAAACTATCAGGGGTATCGTAAGCGATCAATTTACCCTTGCGCATGATCGCCAGATGGCTTGCCATGTTCTCAATGTCGGAGACAATATGGGTCGATAAAATCACTAATTTTTTAAAGCCGATTTCTGACAATAGCTGGCGAAACCGTAATCGCTCCTCGGGGTCTAGCCCTGCTGTCGGCTCATCGACAATCAAGATATCAGGATCATTCAGCAAAGCTTGCGCAATCCCGAGGCGACGGCGCATACCACCTGAAAACGTCGAGGCGTAGCGATTTGCATGTTCATGCAAATTGACCATCTCCAGCAATTGTCTGATCTTGCTACCCGACGGATCGCGAACACCTTTTAGGGCAGCAAAGTACTGCAAAAATTCTAGCGCGCTCAGGTTGGGGTAGACGCCAAAGTCTTGCGGCAAAAAGCCTAAGCGCTGGCGTATCGCATTCGGCTTTTTGGCAATATCAATCCCGTCAAAACAAATTTGACCACTGGTCGGTTTGGTCAATGTCGCTATCATCTGCATCAGCGAAGTCTTGCCAGCGCCATTATGGCCGATCAGTCCCAGTACGCCGCTGCTCAACTGCATAGAAACATCATCAACCGCCGTCACAGTCTTGTTATAGGTTTTTACGACATTGTGGAGTTCTAGCATGGCGTTTACTCGTCTTTTCAATTCAGGATGGAAATCAGAATAAATGGGATGCACCAAATGCTCCAGCGCTACAAGACAAAGTGCAAAGATCGGGGAACAAAACGATAAATTGAGGGCATCAGCAGTTTGGTCGATGATGGTCAGAAGAGTTGGACAGCGATTTTCTATATCGTTGTACGCAAGTGACAAGCGCTTGCAATTGACGATGTTTAACTATGGAGAACATAGCAATCTGATATGCTCTTTGCCAAGTTACCGATAAATTTACCGTTATGATTTGTGAGTAATTTTGAGTCGCTACATCATCAAGCGACTTTTAATAGAATTAATTTCCATGCAGAAATTAATTCTGGGGGCGCTTCTTGATGCGACCCTGACTCCAGCTACAATCAAAGACGCATCCAGCATTTTAATTTTCAAAAAAAATCATGAGCATAGAAAAAATTCGTCAAGTTTTAAAAGATCATGCGCGACTGGCTGTTGATATTGCCACTCTGGCAGATGATGCAGATTTATATGAAGCAGGTATGACATCACATGCCAGTGTCAATGTCATGCTGGCACTGGAAGATGCATTTGATCTGGAGTTCCCTGACCGCATGCTTAAGCGTAGCGTGTTTGAAAGTATGGCCGCAATGAACGCTGCCATACAGGAACTGACTGCCTGAAGGTTTTAGTATTGAAGTAGATAAGATGTAGGAATTTTTTTAGAAACTCCACCCTCTTATTTACTTACTTATTTACTCACTTATTTAACGTAATACTTTTAGTCCACTACTCACTTATGCCTGCATCCACCTCTGCATCCACACTGATTGCACAAGCTAAGTCCATCGCTAAAGAAATTGCAGCCACTCATGCAGATGTAGTTG
>JANXTO010000086.1 GCA_025352365.1 Undibacterium sp.
AAAGTTGATTGCCCAATTCCAAAAAGGAAAATGGCAGCGATATATTCGTGAAAGCTGTCCAGCAGTATCAGGGCGCTCCTCTTTATTAGATGAGGCTGGTAATTTAAATGTGGGGGATGGCTGTGCATTTGATCCTGGTTACAGATTCACTCCCGAAGAATGGCGCGCCATGATGGGTGAAACGCAACGCTATGAATGGGTGGGTGATGGTGTCGTTGCCAACTTAGAAGTAAGTTACAGCAAATATGATAAAAATACCGACGATATTACTTACACTATTTTTTTGGAATTTCAAGACCTCGCCACCATGATAAAACGTGATCAAGAGAATCAGGCGCGTGACCTCAAAGAAGGCGATGCGAAAGGCTGGGGTAGTACGGCAAAGTACCTGCAAGGCAAAAAAGAAACCGAAGCCAGAAATAAGATATTAGAAGCCAATGCCATCAAACGGGGTGATACGGTCATTTCTCGATAATGCGTTGATAATGACGTGACATAGTAAAACAGATCGTCCAATCATTCTGCGCCTTCCAGACCATAATCCTGCTGGAAGGCGCATTTTAATTGGACATTCGCTTATCCATTGTTATCTACAATGATCCCGAACTCAAAAAAACTATGGACATGAACCACGAATTTAGTCGTCTGACGGGTGGATGGTTGTCGCCGCAGTTCAAAGTCGTATACGGCTTTTTACCCAAAACCGATGATCCCAAATTACAAACGATCTTTGATGTACCTGATGGGGTTAAAGACCGGTTCACAGAGGCGAAAAAGAGTTTGCCTAATAAGGAAGACCGGATGGAGTTTGTCGCTCAAATTGCTAAAAAATTTAATGGACTGATGTCAACTGACCTAGCTTACATGGAAGGTGAATTACGCAAAATTCAGGGATGGATAAACGCATGAAGCGCGTATTGACATGGTTGACGATTTTATTGGTCGCTGGACTGATTGCTTATTACTATTTGGGGACGAAGAAGATGTTAGAGATCAAGTTTGATTTAGGTAAAAATATTGTTGAGACCGCGAAAGGTTCTGGAATTCCAGAATTTTCTGTTGATAACGTAAATGGTTCTATTTTTTATGAGAAAAATCAAATTCCAGACGATATTCCTGCGCGCTATATCAGACCAGGTTATGAAATCACGGCCTCACCACTGTTTGCTTTTACGTTGTATGCAGATGAAAAGAAAAATAATAATCTCGCTGTCAGCAATGTCACTCTTCAATTTAAAAGCCATCTCAAAACCCACGAAGCAGGACAAGCTTTTGTTGAAAAGTTGATTGCCCAATTCCAAAAAGGAAAATGGCAGCGCAAAATTGATGAGACGTGTCCCGCTGTCACTGGGCGATCAACTTTCCTAGACGAAGCTGGCAATTTAAATCCAGAAAGAGGATGTGCGTTAGACCCTAATTACAAGCTCACCCGCGATGAATGGCTTCAGATGTTCCTCACTACGCAGTATTACGAATGGTCTGGTGAAGGTGTACTAGCAGAACTCAGCGTTCGATATAACAGTGATTCGAGTGGCATCACTTACACGATCTTCCTTGAGTTCAAAGATGAAATAACGCAAGAAAAACTATACGCAAAAAAATTGGCTGACGATGTGGCGGCTGGGAAAATAAGCGTCGCTGAAATTGTAAGCGACAAAGTAGAACGGAAAATTAATAACGACTTACTAGAAGCCAATGCCATCAAACGGGGTGATACGGTTATTCCTCGATAACGCGTCAATAATGACGTGACATACAAAACAGATTGTCCAATCATTCTGCGCCTTCCAGAGCATAATCCTGCTGGAAGGCGCATTTTAATTGGACATTCTTTTGACATTTTTATAGATATTTTTTCGGTATGTTTCTGTACTTCTTCACCCACAACATCCCCAAGCTTAAAAAATCATGGATGTGAACCTCGACGTTACTCTTCTTCACCTCAATGCTTATCGCCTCAGTTCAAATTCGTTTATAGATTCTCAACAAAAACTAATGGTCTGGATTAAAAACCATTTTTTGATCTGGCAGATCACTTTAAATTGCGCTAAGAGCGCTGTAATTTTAAGCTAGAGTCTGGACTTATTGAGCATGAGTTGTTGATGTAAATATTAAACAGCCAGCGCCCTAGCTTTCGTGTTTGATCCCACATTCACCGCTGTCAAAATCGCCAGCACCTGGAACACGCCGATGCAGACAAAAATCCAGCTTGGATGATGCGCATCCATGACTGCACCAAACAGTAAGGGTGAGCATGCCAAGCCAGTATCCAGACCGGAATACACCACGCCATAGACGCGCCCTGTGGCATTTTTTGGTGCTGCTGCGCGTATCAACAAATCACGTGAAGGCCCGGCGACGCCAGAGCCAAACCCAATCGCGGCCATCAATACCACCGCTAGCGCGGCGTCAACCCAGCCCGTTGCCAGCAACAATGCAAAGCAACCTGCAACCGCAAAAGCAATACTGATAGTGCGATCATGCTGCGTCGTTTTGGCGGCGATAAAACCGCCCCACAACATGCCGGCAGCAGATGCCAGCATGTAAGCGGTATAAGCCGTGGTCGCCCATGCTAATGACATGCCATAGATTTCTCGTAAACCTACAGATGCAAAACTCTGTATTCCGCCCAGCGCCATTGCAGTCATAAAGAAAAAAGCAAAACACATCCAGACCGCAGGCAAACGCATAAAATCCATTGTCCCACTGCTGACTTTAGCTGACATCGGCGCTGCACCAGATACAATGTTTGGCACCTCATCCGTACGCAAAACATCGCGATATACAAACAATACGATCAACACCACAACTGGCAAAAAGGCGGCAGATAACAGTGCCGTGCGCCAGCCTGCAAACCCGGCAATAGTCACCAAAAATAGCGGTGCCGCTGCCCATCCCAGATTGCCAGTAATACCGTGTACCGAAAAGGCATAACCAAGACGTGCAGGCGACACGCGCTTGTTTAATAAAGTGTAGTCAGACGGATGAAATACACTATTGCCCAGCCCAGCCAACATTGATCCAGCCATCAACATAGAATAATTTTGCGCGCCAGATAACACCAGCGCGGCAACACCCAGACAGCTCACACCAAAAAACAGTACGGTTCTTGCGCCGATTTTATCCACCACAAAACCAGACAGTGCTTGCCCGATACCCGAGACTACAAAAAAGGCACTCATCAGTAAGCCTAATTCTGCATACGATAAATTGAAAGCCTCCTTAATCCAGGGGAATAAGGGTGCCAGTATCAAATGAAAAAAATGCGAAATGCTATGCGCCATACCAACCAGGCCAATCACTTGCGCGTCTTGTTTCATATTGCCCGATTGCCGTACTGTGTTACAGGTACTGGTCATATTATTCTCGTCTCTGGTTAAAATTAATATCGGTGGAACATCTAAGTAGGTCATAGATCTCTACACTTAGGTGTGTCAATCCCTATTGACTACCAGATTTAATTTTTTAAACATCCTTGATCTGTCGTGTGACCGTCCCTTGGCGATACGAAAACCAAAATAATATTGCAGCGATAGCTAAAAAATTCCAGTAATCCGCAGGAGCAAATAAAAACCAATTTTTATGCCACGCCACATGCGTAGGGTCAAAACGAGCTAATCCATAAGCAGGATTAAAAACAAACCACAAAAAATCTTCTACGATCCAAAACATCATGATGCAAGCCAGCGCCCTAGCTTCTAATTTCAGCGTCCAGCGTTGCGAGAAAAAAAACGGAAAATGGAAAAACATAGCAATAAAAGGAAACACCCAAGCGTGGTAGCCCGTCATCGGACGACCACCCCAAAAAATATCTAATAACCAGTGATGCTCTATCCGCCAGGTCGGTAAGTTAGCTGCCCAGCCCGCGCCGCCTTCAATCTGGATTTCTGTCTGCGCAAAAAATAAGCCCAATAATGCGACCCAAAACAAGGTGGCGATCAAGGGAACGGTTGTATGGCTTAAGTCTTCGACCTTGCTTATCCGACCTGCGTCAGACTTAGGCTCGTTTGATTTCATTTGCGATTTCATTTGCGACATTATTGGCATTAATTGACTCTACTTTCTAAGGAGTTTTAAAAAAACTCTTTGATGTGTTTTTACAGACTAACTCCAGCACTTGCCGCGCTGCATCGGCGCGACCTAATACGGTCGCTTTGGCACGCATATCTACCAGTTTTTCTGGATGTGCCAACAGATAACAGATACGATATTCCAGCGTCACATCATCAAAAGCTTTTAGTGCAACCCCCTGCTCTAACAAGTAATCGGCATTACGCTCTTCTTGCCCTGGTATCGGTGAGTTGACAATCATCGGCAAGCCCATCGCCAGACATTCTGAAGTCGTTAAACCACCCGGTTTAGTCACGACCAGATCGGCACATGCCATTAAACGTTCTACCTGATCGGTAAACCCTTGTGGTAATAAACGTCCGGGATAACGCGTTGCTAATCTCTGCAACTCAGCCAAAGCTGGTAAATTTTTTCCTGCTAAAACAATTAATTGAAAATCGCTATCCAAGGCCAATAAACGCGTCGCAATCGTATCCAGGCTACCCAAGCCTGCACCACCACCCATCAACAGAATCGTCATGCGTGTAGGATCAAGCCCGAACTGTCCGGCGCATTCCACCCTATCTAACTGATTGGCAAAACTAGGCATAATCGGGATGCCGGTCACATGGATCGTGTCCGCTGCAATCCCTTGCGCCCGCATCCGAAAAGCCACCTCTTCGTTCGCGGCAAAATAACCCGTCATACGCTCATGCACCCACATCCTATGCAAATCAAAATCCGTCACTTGTACCCAGACTGGACAATGCAAACGCTCTTTTTTTAGCAGTCGTGACAGCATTTCGGCAGGCAAAAAATGGGTGCAAATTATTACATCCGGTTTGAGGTGAGCGATCTCTTTAAGCAAAGCGCGTGCGTTTAAACGCTCCAGTGCACGTCGCATTTTTTCCATCGTACCATCGGGCTGTGCCTCGTGCGAGGCCTGGTATAAATAGCCCCATAGGGTCGGTGCTTTATTCACCAGTTTGATATAAAAATCGGTATATAACTTACGAAATCCTGCCGTCATAAAATTCATCACATCCAGATGTGTTGCCTCAACCTGATAGTGCGGATCAAGCGAATAAGCACGTATCGCCTCGGCCGCACGCATGTGGCCAGCACCGGCAGAAACGCTCAGAAGTAACACCTTTTTTTGCGTCATAGTTAAGTAGATTTTATGGTTTGAATATTGTTGGTAAGAAAAAATAGCTTATCTTGAATTGAACTGATCTATTGTTTTAGCTATGCTCAAGATTATTTATATCTAAGTATGTAGCCGCGGGATTAATAAGATTAATAAGATTAATAAATAAGCCAAATCAATATGCTATCCGGATAAGATGTCTAATCAGAGATATGTAATTAAATGTGCAAATAAAATCATGACAATATTTTGCCCTATTGTGTCAGCCCTTGGACGAACTTTACACATCGTCAAAATCAAATAACTCAGTAAATTTCGTAGATAAAGCTCGATTATCGGATACCAGTCTTATGGAGTCGGTGAAGTCAGCGGAAGCAAGCGTACCAAATTTACTATTGAATTAATTTCTTTTATTTACCCGGGATTTGGACTTGCTATGAAAACGTTTCACTGTAATAAATGCTGCCAGCAGGTTTTTTTTGAAAACACTTTTTGCTTCAATTGCCAAAGCACGCTTGGCTATCAACACTTACAGACGACGGTCAGTAGTTTTGAGCCAGCAGATAACGGCAACTGGCGTAGTCTGAATCCGGCTGATGAAGGACGTCTCTACAAGCAGTGTCAGAACTATGCCAATCAGCAGATATGCAACTGGATGATTGATGCGGGCGATACTTATGATTTATGCGCCTCATGCCGGATGACGGAAATTATTCCCTCACTCACTAGCGAGAAAAATCATCTGTTCTGGCAGCGGCTTGAATCAGCTAAACGTCGACTTCTGTATTCACTCTGGTCGCTCAAG
>JANXTO010000108.1 GCA_025352365.1 Undibacterium sp.
TTACCTTCAGCAGCCTGTGCCATAGAAATATGTTCACGCAGATGCCACATCGCTTGTGATTGATGGAGTGACATCGCCACTACCGCATCAGTGATGATGTTCGCTTCAATTGCGGTATTTAATAGTCGTTCCAAAACATCATTCGCATGCTGTTCCGATTCGCTATCAGATAGCTCTAATAAGACGAATTGCGGTGATGGTGTGGCCAGCGGTTGCGGGATAATCGGGAAATGTTGATGAACCAGTTGTAAACATGCCTCAGACATTAGCTCAAACCCGGTTAATGCAGAGCCACAATGAGCTTGCGCCAGAGTTAATAATTCAAGTGCTGTTTCAGTTGAATGAAGGGCTGCAACTGCTGTGACTTTCGCTTTTGGTTGTGGGTATAGTTTGAGTACTGCCGCAGTGATGATGCCCAATGTGCCTTCTGCACCGATGAAAAGATCACGCAAATCATAACCGGTATTGTCTTTGCGTAGGCCGCGCAGACCATTCCAGACCTCGCCATTGGCAGTCACGACTTCCAGTCCCAAACACAGTTCACGGGCGTTGCCATAACGGAGTACCGCGGTGCCACCAGCGTTACTGGAGAGGTTGCCGCCAATGGTGCAACTACCTTCAGATGCTAGTGACAAAGGGAATAAGCGTTGCGCTTGCTCTGCGGCCTCTTGTACTTGTACCAGCAGGCAGCCTGCCTCAACCGTCATCGTATTGTTGACGGTATCAATCTGGCGTATCTGTTTTAAGCGGCTTAAAGATAAAACGACTTGCTGCCCGGATTGATCCGGCACACTGCCAAGCACCAAGCCTGTATTGCCGCCTTGCGCGACGATCGCAATAGCGTATTGCTTGCACAAACCAACTACGGCGGCGACCTCTGATGTTGATCTTGGTCTGATCACCGCCAATGCTTTTCCTTGAAAACGCTTACGCCAATCCGTCACATAGGGTGCAACATCAGCGGGATCGTAGATCACATTGTCTTTGCCAACGATCTTGGTGCATTGGGTGAGAAATTCATTCATATGAACGGACTTGAACATTGAACCTATATTAAACCTGCGTTGAATTTACACTGAACCTGCGTTTAGCCTGCATTAAATTAAGCTGAAGAAATCTACTGCGGCATAGTCGCATTTTTTTCGGCTAATTTAGCGGAAGCTTTTGCCGCTTTTTTGATCGGACGCAAATACAGGATGCTACTCATAAAGAACAATACAGATAGCGCGATTTCCGCTCCGCCCAGTAGTCGGGAAAGTGGTAATCGATCACTGAAAGCCCGCACAATACCTTCGGCAAAATACAGCAGGATTAGCATGGATGACCACTGCATGGTGTAAACCTGTTTTTTTAAAATACCACGCAGAGGAATCAAAATAGGGATCACTTTTAAAACGATCCAGGACCCACCCGGATGCAGTGGTGCAAGTACCATTTCCCATAGCACTAGCAAGATAATCAGAGCAATCAGGCTGAAACAGCTTAAAAAATAATACGTTGATTGTCTGGATGATGTCATGCTGACGCCTTCAATTTTTGCGCGGTCTCTGCTAGGCGGCGACCTAGCGCAATCGCTAGTTTTTTGCTGTCTTCTGAGATCGGAGTATCGCCTTTAATTCCAGCCCAATGGCTGGCACCATAAGGGCTGCCACCGGTACTGGTCGTCATTAATTCTGCATGGCTGTAAGGGATGCCGACTAACAGCATTCCATGATGCATTAGCGGTAGCATCATCGACAGCAAGGTGGACTCCTGTCCACCATGCATACTGCCTGTGGATGTGAACACACAAGCCGGTTTGCCGCTTAATGTGCCGGATAGCCACTGGGTTGCAGTGCCGTCCCAAAAATATTTCATCGCTGCTGCCATATTCCCAAAACGGGTAGGGGAGCCTAATGCCAGTCCGGCGCAGTCTTCCAGATCGGTCAGTTCGACATAGGGTGCGCCTTCGTTTGGAATATCCGGTTCGGTCGCTTGGGTTACCGTCGATACTGCTGGAACAGTACGCAATCTGGCATCGCATCCGGCGACGCTTTCCACACCTTGGGCGATATATTCGGCCAATTTTCTGGTGCTGCCGTGGCGGGAATAATATAAAACGAGAATGGTGAGTTGTTTAGAGTTCATGCTTGCTATTATATGGGGCTTTTAGCGCGATGAGTTTTGCCAGATAAGCTAATTGCTTAGAAGCGCCCTAGCTCAGTACTTAGGCACAATAGAGCGCGCACGTGATGGACTTATTCAGAGAGATGTTGGTTGATGTATTTGTTTGATGATGTAGTAAAGAAAAAATCTATGCGTAAATTTTCTTGGGGGCGGATGCGTAATCTGTTCCAGTTTGCCTACCAGCGTTTACTTGAAGGCCGCTTGCCGCAAGTTGCAGGCAGTTTAACGTTTACGACGGTATTGGCATTGGTGCCCATTTTGACTATAGCGTTGGCGATTTTTACTGCTTTCCCCTTGTTCAATACGTTTCGATCCTCGCTGGAAGCGTATTTTATTAAAAGCCTGATGCCGAGAGAAATCTCGAATGTGATTTTGGGTTATCTAACGCAATTTGCGACCAAAGCAACACGTTTATCGGCGGTAGGTGGCGTTGCTTTAATGGTGACGGCGGTGGCAACCCTGGCAATGATCGACAAGTCGTTTAACCAAATTTGGCAAGTCAAAAGAACCCGTCCATTGATTAAGCGAATACTAGTCTATTGGGCGATAGTGACCTTAGGGCCGTTGCTGATTGGAGTCTCGATTACGGTGACTTCTTACTTAGTCACCGCCACCAGCGGTGTGGTCGGTGTAATGCCTATGGCTGGCGATGTTTTTTATACCTTAATCTCGGTATTTTTCACCACCATCGCGTTCACTTTGTTGTACATGGGCGTCCCCAATCGTGCGGTCGATTGGCATGATGCGATTTGGGGCGGCTTGTTTGCCGCGATTGCTTTTGAAATGGCCAAGCGCTTGTTTGCGGTCTTCGTCACTAAGTTTCCCACTTACACCGTGGTATATGGTGCACTCGCAGCGGTACCGATTTTTTTAGTATGGATTTATTTGTCCTGGCTGATTACTTTGATTGGCGCAGTTATCGCGGCGGCATTGCCAATCGTAAAATTTGAGCGATGGTGGCATAAGCCTGCACCTGGCAGCGCATTTATTGACGCAATCGAAATTTTGAAAGTATTGTTTATCGCCCGCAACGCCCAAGATGCGACAGCGGTTGATGTGTCTGCAATACGGATTCAAACTCGCTTTGGTATGGACGAGATTGACGGCTTGTTAGAGCAGATGCTTGAAGTCGGTTGGGTCGCCAGGGTGGTCTCCGATGCGCCTGAATCGGATAAGACGGTCTGGTGGAAAAAATTGAACGACGATGCTGAGCGATGGGTATTGCTAGCCAATCCGGCACAACTCAAACTGGCAGATATTTATCGACTATTTGTATTTAAAGCCAGTACGACGAACCTACTGGCAAAACAGACAGAGCTGGTGATAGAGCAGGGTTTGCAACAGAGTTTGGAAAGCTATTTTTCAGGTTTGCAAATCCAGGCTTAATATTGATTTGACGGGCAGCGGGCTAAATGTCGCCTACTTAATGTCACTTGCTTAATTCTGCTCAACCGATGCAGATATTTTTTCGACCAGTGTTCAAATCTATTGAAGAATCAAAAGGCGGCAAGCGCTTAAGTTTGAAAGTTAGTGAGTCTAAGATCAACTAATTTTATATCATATACTCATTGCAGTATATTTTATTGTCTAGGTGTTTGCTTGGAATTAGCTCGTTTTAGCCATATACTCCCATAATTTATTGATTATCGATGAGGAGGATCGATTCTTAAAACTGATCCATCTTTGATGCCAGGCTAATCATCAATAAGCGTTTTTGTCACCAAACAAAACGCTTACGGTACGCCACATAATCACGATATCCAACCATACCGACCAGTGCTGGATATAGTACAAATCATAATCAACCCGGCTTTGCATTTTTTCTAGTGTTTCGGTTTCTCCGCGGAATCCGTTAACCTGTGCCCAGCCTGTGATTCCTGGTTTTATCTTGTGTCTGAGCATATAGCCATCCACTAATTTGCGATAAAGTTCGTTATGCTCAACCGCATGTGGTCTTGGGCCAACCAGACTCATATTTCCTTGAATAACATTGAGTAATTGTGGCAGTTCATCAATAGAGGTACGGCGGATAAAACGACCAAACCGGGTAACGCGATTATCACCGACCGTTGCTTGTATCACAGGTCCTTTTGAGTTGTGATTAATCATGCTCCTGAACTTGTAAATATTGATCGGTTTCCCCGCGACGCCATAACGTTTTTGTTTAAATAGAACCGGCCCCGGTGAACTTAGTTTTACGCCAATCGCGATGATCAGCAACAGCGGCGATAACAAGATTAAGCCTAGTGTTGCGCCGAATAAATCCAGCAGCCGTTTTGGCAGTGCAGCCAAACCAATGAATGGTGTTTCGGTCGAGGCCAACACGGGTCTTCCCGCCATTTCACGCAGCTGTATACCTGGCATGCCAAAAATCAGCGACTCTGGAATAAAGTAAGTGGAGGCAGTGCTGTCCTGCAAAATAGCAATGATTTCAGCCAATTCAGGAGGCTCTTTGGTATTGAGTCCGATGAATACAACATCGACCGTCAACTGACCAGTTACCGGATCAACTAACCATGCTGTTACGTCGTCTAAAGCACCCAAGCGAGTTAAATTGCTAGGGGGGCGTGAATCATTCCGGTTGTCAAAAAAACCTACAACATCAATCGCAGCCAAAGGCGTTTTACGTAAGGATTCTACTAAGTCTGCGCATGCAGAATTCGACCAAATTAATACGGCCTTACGACGTCTGGCAGGATTAGAGTAAAAGAAGGCTGCAAACAAACGTATTAATATTGCTGTCAATAGCAACGTAAAAGGAGTCACGCATAACCAGGTCAGCATTACTATGCGAGATAAGCGCTCGGTCGTCTTGTCCGCATAGGCACTAATGAGTACCAAAGTAAACACCACTAACCAACGTACGCACAAAGTAGGTAGTAAATTAAAGACGCGCTTATCTTGCAAAGCATTGAGTAATCTATGGCTAGAAAATGCGATGATGCTAGCTAAACCAGCGATAACAAAACGCAAGCCAAATGCGTCCAGTTCAGTATTTTTGTTATAAATAATGATGCCGACCAAGGTCAGTGAGATAGCAACGGCAAACGCAAAGCCAACCATCGCCGTTAATATTTGCGATGATTGCGTGCTTCTTCCATGCGACGTTGGGCTCATCATAAGAAGTGCTTCCTATGTAGATTAGGATTGTTCGTTTCCGAAGAAAAAAACAAATTCATATTGACGGCAATCATCAAGCGGATTTTCCCTTTTTGTCTTTAAAGAAGATCGCCTTAATTTTTTTCAATTGCCATTGATGTAAATGCTGACGGAATTCCAAATTATCGTATTGCGGAGCGCGTTTAAGCGCCGCACCTAAATAACCCGCCATAATTAGTATGCCGCCGATGATGAACGGCTTTTCACGCATGCGAAAAATGCTGGAGGCTAGCGCGTAAAGTGGGTGATAACCCATAAACCAAATTCCGCGCCCCCAACGCAGACGACCACGATACACATTTTTGTCTGACGACCCCATTAATCGGTGGTGCATCAACATTGCATCGGCATGATAAAAACTGAAGGTTTTCCATCCTTTCATCCGTGCAGAATGAACGTCAATACCATCCCACATGACTTCTTCGACAAAACCACCAATTTCTTCAAAAGCGCTGCGACGATATAGTTTAAATTGTCCGGCGACATGCTCATCGATAATATATTCCTCGATTTTCTTACCGTCTTCTTCTCGATAAACTTTGCCTGAGACCGATGCTAGTGTTGGATTCGCCTCAAATTCTTTGAACATGATTTCGAGATAATGCGGACCAAACGACATATCTCCATCTAGTTTTGCAATATATGCATATTCGCTGTGCGTAATTTGGGTAATTCCATATTTAAACGCTGCAACAACGCCGCCTCCGACTTTACGGAAGCCTCGGTCGGGTCTTTGTACCAGACGAATAAAACTGTATTTTTCAGCATACGCCCTGACAATATTGGCCGTATTGTCTTTGGACCCGTCATCCACAATAATCCACTCTATTGGACGTACAGTTTGAGCCACCATAGAATCTAACGTCAGTTGGATTAAATCAGCCTCGTCACGTACAGGGGCAATAATGACCAAAGGCACAGTGCGCGTCGGATATTCCGGAGGATGCGGCACTTGGATAAATGTCATATTCGTTAGCTCTGGTAGGGACGTAGGCTGCATGATGCGTATTCCTTAGTGTTCTCGGGATATAAAGGAGCAATAAGAACTTTTATCTCAGACTAACAATCTATGCATAGTTTGATTGATAATAAGTTCTAATGCCTGCGAGAATTCTTTACTTATGTTAACTTGGTTTGCATACAATCAACAATCAATCAAAAGTTAATTATTGTTATCAGTTTTGGTGAAAAAATCCTCAAGATTACGCTGAAAGATAAAGTCATAAGTTTTCATGAGTTTATATCTTTGCCAGATTGTTTTCATGACAAAAATTTGCAAATAGTTTGTTATAGCAAGATAGAATTGAGTTCTTTTATAGCAGGACACCTAGAGAGATGAATTTTTCACTTTGCCGTCATCCAATTTATCAAGCTCAAGCTCAAGCTCTATGCAGCCTGCTATTGTTTTTAGCTTTTTGTTTTCCTTTGAATGCGCAAACCCTTGATGTACAGACAATCCAAATCCAGTCTGCCAATGCTACTGATCCCGCTTTGAATTTAAAATTGCTTGATAGGATTTCGGCCAGTGAAATTAGCACTATCAAAAATAATCCATTCAAAAATAACTCGTTCAAAAATAATTCCACTATAAGTAGTGAAAAAGCCTCGCTGAATAAGTCAGCTAATGAGGTAGCTAAAGAGCCAAGTGTCGATTTCAAAACGGATGCTAGCTCAGATCATATCGATAACGCAGGCAATGTTCGTGATCTTGTTGGTATTGGTGATCAACTGTTAGTCACCGTGTTTGGTCAACCAGATTTGACTGCAGATGTCACCGTCGGAGAAACCGGTGTGATTACCTTGCCTCTGGTTGGCGTGATAGATACCAAAGGCAAGACGCCGGCAGAGATTGCCAGCCTGTTTGCAGATCGCTTAGAGCAAGGACAATACGTACGCAGTCCCAAAGTTGCGATTAAAGTATTGCAGCAGTTAAGCCGCAGTTTTTCTGTACTGGGTGAAGTACAGCGACCAGGACGTTATCCCTTACAAGGGCAAATAACTTTGTTGGATGCGCTCAGTTTAGCTGGTGGTTTAAATGGACGCGCTGATAAAGGGATCAGCATTATGCGTCGCACGAATGGGCAATCCAAAGGGCAAGCTAATGCGGCCGCTGAATCAGTAGATTATATTCCGCTAAAAATTGATGCTCAGACCGTACAAATATCAGAAAAGCTGAATCAAAAAATATTGCCAAATGATGTCTTATTTGTCTCCGCGCAAAAATCCTTTTATGTCTATGGCGAAGTTAGAAAGCCAGGCAATTATCCGATAGAAGAAGAGTTGACGGTGATGCGTGTGTTGTCCATAGGTGGTGGCGTTACTGAGCGCGGTTCAACACGACGCATGATTATTTATCGCAAAACAGACGAAGGCGTAGTCAAAGAAATTCCTGCAAAAATAACCGATCAGGTGCTACCAGGCGATGTTGTTTTTATTAACGAACGTCTGTTTTAAAGCGACTGAAACTATGCGAAATTCTCCCGGCGATTTGCTATTGTCCTTCTCGCAAATTGGCG